>JAFMIZ010000053.1 GCA_017853715.1 Pedosphaera sp. | reverse complement strand
CGCCGTGCTCGCGCTCGATCTCGCCACCAACACCACGCACACCCTCGTCCTGCGTTACGACGTGGCCACCACCCTCAGCACCCTCTGGGTCAATCCCGCTGCGGAGACCGATCCCAGCGTCACCGATACCAACGCCACCAGCACCATCACCGTCGCCGCCTTCGCCCTCCGCCAGGCCACCGGCATGGGCGCTTGGTTCATTGACGACCTCCTCGTTGGCACCAATTTTAGCGATGTTCTGACCCTGCAGCCACCCGTGGTCACTCAGCAGCCGCAAAGTATCAACGCCAACGTCGGCGCGCTGGTCAACTTCACCGTCACCGCCAACGGCACGTTCCCGCTCGCCTATCAATGGTTGTTCAATGGTTCGCCGATTCCGGGCGCTACCAACACCGCGCTCTCGCTCACCAACATTTCACTCACCCACGCGGGCACCTACTGGGTCACCGTCACCAACGTCGCAGGCAGCACCAACAGCAACCCTGCCGTCCTCACCGTCAATTCGCCCCCGTCCGGCGACACCCTTTCGCTCGTCCACTACAACCTGAAGGGCAACTTCGCGCCCGACTGGACCACCAACGCACCGCAGGTGCAGGCCATCGCCCGGCAGTTGCGCTATCTGAATCCCGACATCATCACGCTCAACGAAATCCCCAACGGCCAGCGTCATGAAATGACCAACTGGATGATTGCGTTCTTCCCCGGCTACAACCTCGCTATCAGTTCGGGCACCGATGGTGCGATCCGCAATGGCGTCATCACCCGCTACCCGTTCGCTGCCACCAACAGTTGGCTTGATGGCGCGAGCCTCACCAACTTCGGCTACAACGGCACCTTCACCCGCGACCTGTTCGAGGCCGCGCTCGCCGTGCCTGGCTTCCCCGCGCCGCTACATGTGTTCGTCACCCACCTGAAATCCGGCCAGACCACCGACGAGTCCGCCCGCCGCGCAGCTGAGGCTAATGCCATCTCCAACTTCCTCGTCACCACCTTCCTCGTCAGCAACGCCACTCACGCCTACGTGTTGACGGGCGACTTGAATGAGGACATCGCTCGCCCGCCGGCTAGCAATCCGCAGACCATCCAGCGCCTCATCAGCGCGCCCACGGGATTGCAACTCACCACGCCGCTCAACCCCTTTACCGCGCAGGAACTCACGTTCAGCATTCAAGGCACCAGCGGGCCGACCCGACGCTACGACTACATTCTGCCGTGTGCGGCATTGTCTTCGAACGTGGCCGGCAGTCAGATTTTTCGGACCGATGTGCTCGTGCCATTGTCCTCGCCTCTGCAGACCAACGACAGTGCCACCGCCTCGGATCACCTGCCGGTGGTGATGTCTTTCGTGAACCCATTCGCATCGCCCTTCCGGCTGCTTTCGATCGCTGTCACCAATGATCAGGTTCAGCTGGGTTGGGAGTCCGTCAGTAACCGGGTCTATGCTGTCCAGCGATCGACAGACCTGAATCAATGGACCACAGTCGCCACTAACCTGGTTGCGGTCGGGACAAATACCTTCTTTTCGACCAACATCGTCGCACCGCTCCATTACTTCCGCGTCTATCGTCAGCCTTGAACCCGATCGCAATCAACGGCGGTTGAACCTCTTGCGAGCGGGCTCCTTGACTCCCCAACTAATTGCGTGCTACAACCGGGGCAACACCATTTGGAGTGTGCCTTTTCAATATGCGATGCCCGAAATGCGGTTGTCAGGACGATAAAGTGGTTGATTCCCGAGCGACCCGCGAGGGGGCAACCATCCGCCGACGTCGTGAATGCATCGCTTGCGCAAACCGCTTTACAACCTACGAAGAGATTGAGCATGAGGGGTGGCTTGTGATGAAGCGCGATGGGCGTCACGAGGAGTTTTCCCGGGATAAGTTGCTCAGCGGTATAAAAAAGGCCTGCCAGAAGCGGCCCGTCTCCGCCAAAGTCATGGAAGACTTGGCCGAAAAAATCGTGGATGCTGCCACCACAAAATTTGAGAGGGAAATCCCATCAGATTTCATCGGTCGCATGGTCATGGAAGGCTTGAGTGAAATTGATGAGGTCGCTTACGTTCGATTTGCCAGCGTTTACCGCCGGTTTCAGGAGGCCACCGATTTCGTGCAGGAGGTCAAAAAACTGGGGGGACAACAGTGATCGCGCTGGCTGCCGACTGCATTTTGCTGAGGCGCTCCAATGGCGAGTTCGAACCCATGGACTCGCACACCATCTCAATCGAAGTCGCCACGGACGGCCAATCGCCCTTCGACGAGGAATTTGTAAAAGAGGCCTCGGCGGCAGTTGTGCATTATTTCAAGAAGGAGGAAGGGCGTGATTCGGTTACGGTAGGGGAGTTTGCGGAGGCCTTGGAGAAGGTTTTGATGGGTTTTTCCACAACGTTAACGAAAGAGGTCGCAAAACCGACCGGTTCTGTCGTTGAAGCGGACATGCTGGCGATGATTTCGGGCTCGGGCGTGACGCTGGAGCTGAATTTCTTTCCCAAGCTTCGCCAAGAGCTTCGGAATCAGCTCCGTTCTGCCCCCGGGTTTTTGAGGTTCTACGGACTGCGAAATTGCGTCCTGCGGCTTGCTGGCTCCCGGCGTTGGACCCACCGTTGCCGCAGGATGGAGGAGCAGATTGTGGGTTTCCTTCGGGAATGTTTGGCCGCTGAGACGAGTGCTCCCTGTGCCCTGGTGGTTGAATAGGGTGAGCATCGCACCTGTGCCCCGTGGTGGATTGATTGGCTGCGGGGAAAACGAGCTCGACCGAGTCCGATGGCTGGCCATGCAAATCTCCCCCCAAATTGGGTTTTGGCCCCACCCAAGCGCTTGTTTCAATTGAAGTTTTATTTGACCCTGCAAGATGTCGGAGATAAGTTTTTCGAAAGTTTATCCGAATTCCAAAGTCGTCAAACTTGGAGAACACCATGAACAAATTCATCGCTTCCGCCGGGGCCATTGCCCTCAGCGCATCTGCTGTCAATGCCTCCCCGATTGAGTCGGTGGATCCCGGCAAAGCGTGGACCGTAGGCCTCTCGCTTCGGGGTTTTTACGACGACAACTACGTCACCGCCACTTCCGGAAACGAGCGCGACTCGTTTGGCTTGGACATTTCTCCGTCGGTGGCCTACCGGATCGACCCGAGCGACCGCACGTCGCTGGGGCTGCGTTACACCTTTGGAGCGACCTGGTATCAGGATCGCCAATCATTAAATTCCAACAACGACTCTTGGGATTACTCGCATGCCCTTGACGGCTTTCTGGAGCATCAATTTACTCAAAGATTATCCCTCAACGCTCGTGACACCTTCGTGATTGCCCAGGAGCCAGAACTGTTGAACGGCGGCAGCAACTACCGCACCGAAGGCAATAACATGCGCAATAATGCCCAGATCAGCCTGACCGCCGTGCTCACTCGCGAATTGTCCTTGGTTTTGGGCTACAACAATACCTACGTTGATTACGAACAGAGCGGCGGTGATCAAAACAACCCATCTTTATCCGGGCTCTTGGACCGGACCGAGCACGAAGGCTTGGTGAACCTCCGCTGGCAGGCCGCCAAGGAGTCCACGATGGTATTTGGGTATAATTACAAGGAGGTGCTGTACAACAGCGATGAATTTATCGTTATTGCGGGCAACCCCTCTACCAATCAAACCGCTGACTACCGCAATAACCAGTCGCATATTGCCTATCTGGGCTTGGATCAGAATGTTTCCAAGGATTTGGTTGTTACCGTACGGGGGGGTGCCGAGTTTGTGGATTACTACAACGACACCACGGGTGCGGATGACACTTCTCCTTATGGGCAGGTTGCGGTCAACTACACGTATCGCCCCAACAGCACCGCCTCGTTAGGGTGGACTTACAGCCACCAGGCCACGGATGTGTTGTCTGTGGACGGTAGCGGGGGAATTACCCAAGATCAGGACGCCTCCGTTTTATTTGCCGGCATCAACCATTATTTTGATGCGCGCTGGCAGGGCAAGGTCAACGGCTTCTGGCAGAACTCCACCTATAATGGAGGCGGTTTTGACGGAGAAAGTGAGAATTTCTTTGGCGTTGCCTTGGGCTTGTCCTATCGCTTCAACCGGCATCTTACGGGTGATGTCGGATATAGCTTTGACACTCTCACTTCTGACCTGCCCGGCCGCGATTACGACCGTAATCGCGTATTCTTGGGCGTGACTGCGGTTTACTGAGCAACCTTGAATCTCATCCAGTGGGGGCTGGAATCAATCCCGGCCCCCGCTTCTTTTATAACATGGACCCGCTGAAAACTCCCGCCACCCAAGAGAACAAACTGCACTTCCTGGATTATTGGCGCATCATCCGCATTCGGAAGACCGTCATCCTGGCGGTGTTTCTTCTCGTCGTGATCACGGCCACGCTGATGACATTCGTGTTGCCGGTGGCCTACCTGAGCACTGCCCGAATCAAAGTGGATCGGGGGGGGGCGGACATTCAAGAGTTTGGCACCACCCGCATGCAAGGCCAATACGACCCCTACTTTATCCAGACGGAATTCGAGACGATCAAATCAGAGGCCGTGCTCAGCAACGTTGTCAGTCGGCTCAGTTTGAATGAAGTTTGGGGCAAGCGTTATAACAATGGGGAACGGCTGAAAACGCCTCGCACATTGGAGATGCTCAAGAACCGGTTGGCTCTCAATCCGGTGCGCAACACCATGTTTATCTCCATCGGCGTATATAGCGGCGAAAGCCCCGAGGAAGCGGCCGCGCTTGCGAATGCCGTCGCAGAAGCTTACCGGGGTTATCGGTTGAACGAGATTTTAAATGCGTCTGAGGGCGGCATCAAGGCGTTGAGGACCCAGTTCGATGAGCAGCAGGCGAAAATTGACAAGGTCAATTCAGAGCTCGCCAAGCTCCGCAATGATTTGAACATCAATGACGCAGAGGCGACCGGCACGGGTCCCTCCATGTCGATTGACTACGAGACGCTCCGCCATATCAGCGGCCTCCTGGTGACGCGCCGCTCGGATTTTAGCAACGACGAGACGCTCTACAACAAGCTTGAGGGCATGAATCGGGCCGATCGGGCGGAGCTGCTCAAGGCCATTCCGACAGCCGTGCAGGATCCCCTTTTCAACGAGTTGAGCTCGCAGCTGAACATTGCCGAGCAGAACTTCATCAAGGTCGGCAAGGATGCTGGCGAGAGTAATAGCGTTTACGTCGTGGCTGCCAGCCTGGTGGCTGACTTGAAGGGAAAACTCAATGATCGCGTTGACGGCATCTTGTCAGGCATGCGTGCCAATGTGGAGGCCAAGCGCGCCGCCTTGGCCGAGTTGGAGGGCAAGTTGAAGGATATCCGGGACACCGACATCAAACGTGCAGCCGAGACGCAGCCTTACTGGGACAAGAAGCGCGAACTGGATGTCTTGCTCAGCTTTCAAAAACTGCTGGAGACCCGCGTTACAATGGAGATAGTGGACAAGAACCTTCCTCGCCAGACCATGGTGGTTCTCATGGATCCTGCTGTTCCCGACCCCGATCCGGTAAAGCCCAACAAGCCCATGGTCATCATCGCCGGACTTGTGGTCGGGCTCGTTGTGGGGGTTGGTTTGGCGTTCTTCATCGAGTATCTCGACACAAGCGTGAAGACGATTGACGATGTCGAGCGCGCATTGCAGTCGCCGGTCTTGGGTGTCATACCGCAGGATGTTGGTCTCCTCATCAATGAAGGGGCAGAGAGCCCACACGCAGAGGCATATCGAGTGTTGCGCACCAACTTGTTGTTCTCCCGCAAGGATGAGCGCCTTAACAGTATGTGCGTGGTCAGCGCCGGGGCAGGGGAGGGCAAGTCCACTACGGTGTTCAATTTGGCGACCATTTTCGCCCAGTCCGGCAACCGCGTGGTCATTGTGGATTCAGACCTGCGCCGCCCGACGCTTCATAAGATGATTTCGGTTTCCAATTCGGTGGGGCTCACCAACTACCTTCTGGGCCAAAACACGCTTGAAGAGGTGATCCAGACCACCAGCGTGCCTGGGCTGCACTTCATGGCCAGCGGCAAACTGCCGAGCAGCTCATTGGGCATTTTGAGCTCCGCCAAAATGAAGGACTTGATTCATGAGTTGAAGCAGCGCTACGACTTTGTCTTCTTTGACTCACCTCCGATTATGGGGGTCAGCGATGCTTCCATTCTGGCCAGTGAAGTCGACATGTCCGTCCAGGTCATTCAATATCGCCGGTATCCGCAGCCGATGAACATTCGTGCCAAGCAGATGGTTGAGAAAGTGGGCGGCAACTTGGTGGGCATCGTCCTCAACAACATCAATATGTCCCAGGACGAAAGTTACTACTACTATAGTGGTTACTATCATGACTACTATTATTCGAAGAGTGATGAAGCTGAGGAGTCTGCTGCTCCAAAGGCGTCTGCCCAGTCGACCGACAAGGTTGAAATCAAACAGAAGTATTGATTCGCTGTCACCAATTCTGGAAGGGAATAAGCATGGTCCGTTTCAATTTGATCAAATCCATTGAGGTTTCAGGTGTGGTTGCTCTCGCCGTCTTCCTGCTGGCGGGCTGCGCCGCGACCGACAAGAACGCCGTTCACGTCCCCGTAGACCCAGCGGTCGTCTCTACCGGTGATCCCGCTGCCGCTGCTCCCGGCCCGGTATCGGCCGTTGCACCCGCCCCTGCCGCGTTGGGGACGTTTGGCATAGGCGATCTGGTGATTGTTGGCTTCTCCGGTTTGTCCGACACCAACCTGCAGCCCCATGAGGAGCGGATCAAGGAGGACGGCACGATAACCCTGCCCCAAATCGGCTCTGTCAGAGCCGCGGGCAAGACCACGGGCGAACTGCAGAAGGAGATTCGTTCCAGATACGTTGATGGCAGGATCTACAAGTCGGACCTCAATGTGACCGTGAAAGCGCAGGAGCGTTACTTCTACGTGAGTGGGGAGGTCAATCGCGCCAGCAGTTACATGTGGGCGGAAGGGATGACGGTGCTCAAGGCCATTGCGAGTGCCGGCGGCTTCAATGATTTCGCGGATCGCACCAAGGTCATAATCACCCGTGCCGACGGGCGGCAGGTCACGGTTAACTGCAAGAAAGCCCAGCGAGACCCCACCTTGGACCTCCCCGTTTATCCCAGTGACTCCGTTTTTGTTTCGCGGACATTGTTCTGATGATCCAACTTCGCTGTTTGTCTGGCTCAATGGCGGGCACCGATACGGTGGTCCGCCATTTTCCTTTCAGCGTTGGTCGGGCGGGGGAGGCTGGTCTCCAACTCATCGAACCCGGGGTCTGGGACCGGCATGCCATGCTTCAATTTCAGTCGGGAGATGGCTTCTATGTTGAAACTGCCGGGGAAGCGCTGGTTGCTGTCAACGGGGTGCTCACAAGGAGAACCAGATTGCGCAATGGCGACCGCATTCAACTCGGCGGAGCCTTGCTCCAAGTGTGGTTAAGTTCCCCCCGCCAGCAGGGTCTTCATTGTTTGGAGTGGCTCGTTTGGCTGGGATGTGCAGCGGTCGCAGCCGCCCAAATCTGGTTGATCTCGTCGCTCGGCTAGGCCGGCACCCCGACTGTTCTAGGGCTGCGCTGTGACCGGCTTCCCGGGCAGGTAAAGAGTGAAGCAAGTTCCCTCGCCGACCACGCTATGCAGGTGCAACACCCCGCCCGCTTGTTTTACCAGCCTTGAAATGATGCTCAGCCCGAGGCCCGTTCCTTGATGCTCCCCCTTGGTGGTGAAATAAGGGTGGAAGACTTTCGGCAAGATATCTTCCGGGATGCCCGGCCCGGTATCGCGCACCGTCAACATCAGCAGTGGTGCCGTGTTTTCGCAACCCTCGACGTTCAAGACTCGGTCTGCCGGCCCGTCGCGCAGCCCGGCCAAATCCAACGGCTGATCCAGGACTCGTCCCGAAATCTCCACCGAATGCGGAATGTGCGACGCCTGAAACCCATTCACAGCCAGGTTGCGGAGGATTTGCAGCAGGTCGGTTCCGTTCATCCGCGCGGCAATGTCACGCTCCAGGCGGTGCACCGTGAACTGATGGCTTCCCAGGCTGGGATGCACGCGCACCAGTTGCTCGAGGTCGGCCAGCAACTGGTTAACCCCAACACCCGTCTGCTCTGGGCTTTCTGACCGTCGCAAGAAACTCAGATATCGGCGGGAAATCTCGATGCAGCTGGCGGTCTGCCGCTCCACTGTCTTCAGTTTGCCCCGGACAAATTCAAGGTCCTCCACCGTCGGCGTGGTTGCATTGGCCAGCCGCGTGTTCATCAACTGGATAAATCCCGAAATCACGGTGAGCGGCCCGTTGATGTCGTGGATGATGCTGGCATAGATCTCGTTTCGGGCGTGGGCGATTTGCTCTTGGATCTTGTGGTTTTGCAGTTCGGCGAACATCTCCTCCATCTTGCGCTCCCCATCCGTTTCTGCATCCCGCATCCGCCGCTTTTGCATGGCGCTCGCGATCGCCGCGCGTGCGGTGGCCACGTCGAAGGGTTTGTTGATGTAATCGCAAGCGTGCAGTTTGAGCGCCTGGCGCAGGGTGTCCGTCGTTTCGTAAGCGGTCATCATGACCACTTCGATCCCGGGATCCACGAACTTCAGCCGCTCCAGCACCTCGATTCCGGACATCTCCGCCATCCGAATATCGGAGATGGCCACATCCACCCGGTGCTGCTGGGCCAGCGCAATCGCTTCCGCTCCGCTCCGCGCGGCGAGGATCTCAAAGTCGCCCTTGAAGATTACCCTGAGAGATTCTCGGGGCCCGT
This sequence comes from Pedosphaera sp., assembly GCA_017853715.1. Taxonomy (GTDB): domain Bacteria; phylum Verrucomicrobiota; class Verrucomicrobiia; order Limisphaerales; family DSYF01; genus DSYF01. The sequence goes on along the minus strand of JAFMIZ010000053.1, from coordinate 9,760 downwards.
CTTCGTCATCGCAAATCAGCAGGGTGGGGCGCCGGACCGCCTCGGTGACGGGTGCCGTGGCATCGGGATTGTTCGCGAGGTTGGCTGTCATGTGTGCTCCATTTCCCGCCCTCAAGGCGGATTCCAGATCCTAGTCGCACCCGTCCGGTCGAAAAAGCGGAAACCGACCGGACTCCGGGGGGCTGCGCTTGCAGGGGGGCTATTTCTTTGTCACGCCCACCTCGGTCGGCAGCGAGACGCGCACCACGCCGGCCTGTGTGTTGCGTGACGAGGGTATTTCCAGTTTGCCGTGGTGCGTTTCAACGATCTTGCGAGTCACTGCCAGGCCCAGCCCAACCCCCGGTATTCTCGTGGTGAAGAATGGCGTTGATGCCTCTTTTTGGGCCTCGGGAGTGAACCCGGGTCCGTTGTCCTGCACCTCGATGCTGACGGAACCGCTCTGCGCCCCATCCTCCACACACCGCACCGTGACCTGGGGGCTCGTGGGATTGGATTGCAACGCATTGAGTATCACCTCCGAGAGCGCGTGCTTGAGGGCGGTGCGGTCCCCCGCAACCACGGCGCCATGACCATGGCATTCGTTGTTGAGCTGGCCCGCTTTGCCGGTGAGGTGTTTCCTGGCCTCCTGGAAGGCTTCGTCCACCAGGGCGCCGACGGAGATGGCCTCCCCTGATGAGGCCACGTTGCCGGCCAGAAACCGCATTTGATGCACCAGCCGGTCAACTCGCTTCACAACTTCAGCCAACGCCTTGTCGAGCGCGGCGCGGAAATCCGGATCCTTGAAGCGTTCATTGATCAGTTGCTGATGCACGGCGACCGGAACCATGGCATTGCCAATTTCAGTCGCCAGCCGCTCGGCCATGCTTCGCATCAATCGCAGATTCTTGGCCTCCACCTCCAGCCGCTGCAGCTGCTCGGCTTGGGTGCGGTCCTCGACGATGAGCAGGGCCGACGCGGGGACAGCTGCGCCGGCATGGTGCACGGGTGAAATGGTCACCTGGAATACCGTGCCCGGTTCGTTTTCCGGGCTGTGGCGGAACGGGGCGAGCGCTGATCCGGTCTTGAGCACTTGGAACACCTTCGAGCCCAGCGCCGCGGGCAGATCGCTGAAATCCAGCTCGCCTGCCCGGGTTCCCGTTTGGCCAAAATACTTTCGCGCCATCCGGTTTGCGTGCAGCACCGTCAAATCACGGCTCACTACCACGCACGCGCTGCTCAGTTCGCGCATCACATCAGAAAGCATGGCGTGGTTGGCTGCCACTTGATCGTGGAGCCAGATGTTCTTCACAGCCAGCCCAACCTGCTCCAGCAGGTGGAAGATCATCTCCAGCTCGCTGTTCACCAAGGGTTCACCCGTCACGCGCGCGTCGAACACCGCCACTCCGAGCACGCGTTCGCGATCAAACAACGGAACGGCCACCTGGGCGCCGAGCAGTTCAAATTCACTCTGGGTCTCCAAATCAGCCGCCTCCGGACTTTGGCGTCGGAGGATCCGCCCGATCCGGGCGACTTGGCCGGCGATGCCTGAATCGAAGGACAGGCGGATGTTTTCCAACAGATGCGGGGCAAGTCCGATGGCGCAGGCTGGCCCGAGGGCTCTTGCCTCGCCGCCTGAGGCGCTCGACATCACCGATGGGGCTGGTGAACGCAGGAAGATGGCCGCACGGTTCACGCCGGTCAGTTCGCGGATCATCAGCAGGAATTGGCGGAGCAACGCATCGGCATTCAGCGAGTGGGTCAGGATCGCCGAAAAGTCCCGCAGCACGCCGAGGTTTTGCAGGCTGGTGTTTGTATGGGTGGCGTTGCTGGCGAGATTCGGCGCCCCCATCGGTGCCGGCGCTCCGAAGAAAGCAGTGTCGAACGGCCGGGAAGCGGGAGGGGCGGCGGCGGAAACCGGCTTGTTGAGCAGCTCCTCCAAAATGGTCGTCAGCAGGCGTGCCCGGAACGGTTTCGATAACACATGACGGACGCCCTTGAGATAGGCCTCTTCCTCCCAGTCCACCGAACGGTTGCCGGTGTAGACAATCATCGGGCAACGCGGCGAGCGACGGCGGAGCTTTTCCACCACCCAGATGCCCTGCACTCCCGTGAGATCCAGATCCAGCACGCAAACGTCCGCGAGGCCATGGGCCAGCATGGGCTCCGCTTCCTCCGGGTTGGGACGATGCACCACGCGGTAGCTTTCAGGGTTTAGCCCGGAGCGAATTGCGTCCGCAAGTTCGGGGTGTGGTGCCAGCACCAAAATAGTCTTCATTTGTCTTTCAGCTTGAGCTGAACAAGCATCGTCCCGTGAATCTTTTCGGTCGGGTTCGGCCCGGGTTTGGTCTGGCCCGAACTTTGCCCGCTCGTGTTCGCGCTCGGAAAGCTTCCGTTAGTTAACGTTCTTGCCGGGGGCCGGTCAACGTATTCGTGGCGGCATGATTGGAAAATCGCCATGCAATCACAACCCCGACGGGTCCCGGTCCCTCTTTCACATGCCCGCCGGGGGCTGCCCGGAATGGCACCGGCGTCTGGGCGGGAAGTGCGGATTTTTCACCCGTGCGGATTCACCCCGGCAACAAGGGGCTTCGGTCTGGTGAACTCACTCGCCGCCGCTCCAAACCACTTTCCCCCCCACGATCGTTTTGGTGGGATTCCCCTTCAGCGTCCAGCCGTGGAACGGACTGTTCAGCGATTTGCTCCTGGAGGAATTGACGTCGAAAACCCACTCCTGGTCCGGATCGAACACGGTGATGTCCGCGTCGGCGCCGACGCTCAAGGTCCCCTTGTCCAGGGCCAGCAGGCGCGCCGGATTGACGGTGAATTTGGCGATGAGATCCGGAAGGCTCATCCGCTTCGCGTGGTAGAGTTGCATCAATGACAACGCCAGCTCGGTCTCCAGTCCGGTGATGCCGAACGGAGCGTAGTCGAACTCCACTTCCTTCTCGTAATTGCAATGTGGCGCGTGGTCGCTGGCCAAAATCTCGATCGTGCCATCCACCAATCCCTCCAGGATCGCTTCGCGGTCTGCCGCGGAGCGCAACGGCGGGTTCATTTTGAAATGCGTGTGGTACGAGGGCCAGGCCGGCAGCGCGGCGCTCATTTGGTCGTAGCCAAACACCGTCTTGCCGTCTTCGGCCCAGAATTTTTCGCTGCCTGCCACCGCCGCGTCCGTCAGCGTGAAATGATGCGGGCAAGCCTCGCCGGAGATGGGAACGCCCCGCTTTTTGGCCTCCCGGATCAGCCGCACGCTGCCCGCGGCGCTGAGATGCTGGCAATGCACCCGGCAACCCGTTGTCTCCGCCAGCAGGATGTTGCGCGCGACGATCATCTCCTCACCCGCCGCCGGCCAGCCGCGCAATCCCAGCAACGTGCTCCAGTAACCCTCGTGCATCACCCCATCGGTCACGAGCGAGTAATCCTGGCAATGGTCCATCACCGGCAGATTGAACATGCGCGCATATTCCATCGCCCGCCGCATCATGTCGTTGTTTTGGATGCAGTGGCCGTCGTCGGTGATGGCGACCACCCCCGCCTTGTGCAGCGAACCGATTTGCGCAAGCTCCTCGCCCGCGATGCCCTTGGTGATGGCACCGGAGGTGTAAACATTCAGCAGCCCCGCCTGCTCTCCCCGATCTTGGACCAGCGCCACCGTTGCCGAACTGTCTATGGCGGGCGACGTGTTCGGCATGCACACGACGGACGTGAATCCGCCCCGCACGGCGGCGGCGCTGCCCGTGGCGATCGTTTCCTTGGCCGTCTGGCCGGGCTCACGAAAGTGGACGTGCAGATCGATCAGACCCGGGCAGACCACCTGGCCGGAGACGTTCAGCTTTTTCACGTCTCCGGGGGCGCGCTTGCCGGCGTCGGGGCCGACCGCGGCGATTTTTCCGTCGAGGATCAGGACGTCGCTGGTTTCGTCCCGTTGGTTGGCGGGATCCACCACACGACCACCCTGAAGCAGCAGCGAATTCATGTGCGGCGAGGATATACGCGCAAGTTGACAAGGCAAGCGCCCCGGCTACGATGCGTCGCGTTGCGGGCGTAGCTCAATGGTAGAGCGCCAGTCTTCCAAACTGGTTACGAGGGTTCGATTCCCTTCGCCCGCTCCACTTCCCCTTCGCCCGTTTCAGCCTCAGTAAATCACCGCAAACGTCTTGCGTCCGTAGTCACTGACGGCCCAGAGATTCAGCGGGCCAAGCGCTTTGCCGAACTTGATCAATCGGGCGCTGCCGTCGGTCATGGTGTAATTCGAGCCGCCGGATTCGGTCTTCGGGCCTTTGCCAGAATGACGGCTTTGTTCCAGTTCATCCACGTCGTTGCCGTTGCCCTCGTAGAAATCCATGTAGAAATGGCCGGAAGTGGTCTCCTTTTCCCCAAAGATCACCGTTTCGCTGGGGTAAGGAATGCCATTCTCCCGCATCCCCTTGTTCAAGGTGCCGTCGGTGTATGCCGCCCACTCGGTTGCATCCAGTGCGGCCTGAAAGTAGTCATTGAAGCCGTTGATGATGTAACTGCGCGGCCAGGTGTCGGCGAGGTGATTGGAATTGGCACCATGGGATTTAGGATTGTCCCCGTCGGCGGGGCATTTGAGGATGCGATCAACCCGGAAGTATTCCTGCAACTTGCTGGGCCACCGAACCGTGCTGCTGCGCGCCGGGTAAAAGTCATCGTTGTCCCCCAGATACATCTTCATCGAAAGCCCCAGCTGCCGCAGGTTGTTCAGGCACGAAATCCGGTGGGCCGATGCCTTGGCCTTGCTCACGGCAGGCAGCAACAGGCTGGCGAGGATCGCAATGATGGCGATAACGACCAGCAGCTCGATCAGGGTGAATCCCCGTCGTCGGGGGCAAAAATCCCGCTTAAATGAGCATTTCATGGTTTTTGTTGTTATCCTAACATTGAATTGACGCGTCTAACCCCTGCCGGGTTTCAGTTTTACCGTGAATAGTGTTTTTAAACCCGGCGTCAATTTGCATACGGCATGAATAAGCGAAACCTCACCCTGATCGTCCTCCTCCTCCTCATCGTCTCTGCCGCCGCCATCTACCTCTTCAAAGACTGGTTCAAGGCGGAGCCTATTCATATCGCCTACATGGTCCGTCCCGCGAACATGGCGAAGAAACCCGTCGCCCGGGACCGTTTCGCGCCCTCCGGCAAGCCGGGGTTCAATGTGACTTTTTCCCTGAATCAGGACGTTCGCCTCACCGCCGTGCGGGTTTATCCATTGGCCGAGGTGCAAACCAACCAGTATCCCCAGCCCATTTGGAACATGGTTAGCGAGTCCAACTCTCCACCGCTCAAATCATTCGTGTATGGCGGCAAAATACGGGGATTGCACCCCAGCGTGAAGGGAGCCGTCGCGGACCCGCTCGCCCCCGGTCAGTCCTACCGGTTGGTGATTGAAACCAAGGACCAGAAGGCCGAGCGCGATTTCCAGATGCCGCGCTGAGTTGGAGGCTTGACCATTTGCCTTGCACTAGGGGCATCTGCCGCTAGGTTGCGGCCCCCATGAAAATTGCACTCTGGTTCGGTCTGACGGCGGTTTGTCTCCTGTCCGCCTGCCGCGGTCCGGAAACCGCCTCGTCTTCGATAAAAGATTCCAAAATGTCCCTCGCTGAATTCCAAGCCTCGGCCGCCCGCTTCAACAACCTCATCACCGCCCCCGCCTTCGAGACGACGCCCGGGGCCGTGCTGAACTCGCTGGACGCAACCATTGCCAAAGCCAATGCCGCCCTGGCTGGCGTCGGCCGGTTGCAGCCGGGCCAGGTGAACTTCGGGAATACTGTCGGTGCGCTGGACGACATCCTCTTTGAACCGACGGTGACCGCCAATCGCCTCGGGCTGATCAAGGAGACCAGCACCAACGTTGCCGTGCGCGAGGCCGCCACGGAAGCGATCAAGAAATTCTCCGAGTGGGCGGTCGGCCTGGAATATCGCGAGGACGTTTACGCGGCGGTGAAGGCCTTTGCGGAGACGCAGCCGAAGTTGTCGGGCGAGGAAGCCAAGCTGCTGGAGGAGGCGCTGCGTGATTACCGCCGTGCCGGACTGGCGCTGCCCAAAGCCGAGCGCGACGAAGTGGAGCGCATGCGCAAGGAATTGGCCGGGCTGACCACGGACTTCGAATCCAACATCAACAGGGCGCGTGGGCCCGTGAAATGCACCCGGGCGGAACTGGCGGGCGTGCCGGAGAGTTTTCTCGGCCAGGAAGGCCTCAAGACGGGCGATGACGAATACACGCTCTTGGCCAATGTCACCTTCCACTATCTGATGGTGATGGAGAACGCGAAGAGCGAGGCGACACGCCGCAAGTTTGAGGAGGTCCACGACAGCCTGGCCAAGGAATCGAATGGCCCATTGCTCAGACAGATCCTCGAACTTCGCGACCAGATCGCCCGCAAGCTCGGCTACGCGACGTGGGCAGATTACGAAATCGAACCCAAGATGGCGCGCACGGCGGCCACGGCGCAGCAATTCCTCGAAAAACTGAAGGCTGATTTGCAGCCCAAGCTCGCCGGCGAACTGGCGTTGTTCCGCGAACTCAAGGTCAAGGAAACCGGCGATGCCAACGCGCAGATTCATCTCTGGGACTGGCGTTACTACGCGAATGAGTTGAAGAAGGCGAAATACAACGTGGACGCCGAGCAGCTGCGCGACTTCTTCCCCCTCGACCGCACGTTGAACGGCATGTTCGCGATCTACCAAAAGATTTTCGGCGTCAGCTTCCGTCAGGTGGAGGCGCCGCAGAAGTGGATTGATGACCTGCAGCTTTGGGCCGTGAGCGACACGCAGACGGGTGAGCCGCTCGGCTTGTTCTACCTCGACCTGTTTCCGCGCGAGGGCAAATACAACCACTTCGCCGTGTTCGGTCTCGTGGAGGGCAAACGGATGAGCGACGGCCGTTGTCAGCGGCCCACCGTGGCGATGGTGTGCAACTTCCCGCCGCCGCAACCGGGCAAACCTTCATTGATGGCGCATGACGAAGTGGTGACGTTGTTCCACGAATTCGGGCACGTGATGCATTCCATGCTCACGCGCGCCCGCTTTGCCCGCTTCTCGGGCAGCAACGTGGAGCGCGATTTCGTCGAGGCGCCCTCGCAGATGCTCGAGAACTGGGCCTGGGACAAGCGGGTGCTCGACACCTTTGCGGCCGATTATCGCGACCCGAACCGCAAGATTCCTGGCGGGATTCTCGATCAATTGCGCGCGGCGGAACTCGCGACGAAGGGCACATGGTATCGCCGCCAGTTGTGCTTCGGTCTGCTCGACCTTGCCCTGCACACGCAGGTGCGCGAAGGCTCCGGCGTGGACCCGGTCGAGCTCTCCAACCGGATTCTCAGCGACACGTTGTTGCCGGTGCCGCAGGGCTCTTCGTTCGTGACCTTCTTCGGTCACTTGATGCACTACGATGCGGGTTACTACGGTTACGCGTGGGCGGATGTCATCGCCGCTGACATGGCGAGCGTGTTCGAGCAGTCGCCGGACGGCTACTTCGACGTCGCCACGGGTATGAAGTTGCGCGATGAAATCTACGCGGTTGGGAGTTCCCGGTTGCCGCAGGAGTCGATCGAATCATTCCTGGGTCGCCCGCAGTCGAACAAATCCTTCCTCCAGAAAACCGGGCTGTCGGCGGAATGATCACTTCTGCGCCCGGATGCGGAAGTAGGCGGCGCTGGCGGGGGCGGGGAGGGCGGCGGAATTCGTGAGCGCCGTGGGCGGGAGATTGGTGTGGATGTCTGACCAGCCGCCGGTCGGGCTGGCGGCGGTCTGCACAAATTGCTTCGCACTCACGCCACCCTGCCACGTGAGGGTCACTTGACCGCCAGCGACGCTGGCGTTCAGCAATTTGAGAACTGACGTGCCCTGCGTCGGATGGGTGTCGGCCCCTTGCTCGGTCAGGTTGTTCGCGCCGTCGTTGTCGTTGTCTCCCGCGGGGTTCGCAGCCATCGGGTCACCGAAGAATTGCTGTTCCCAGCCGTTCAGCAGGCCGTCGTTGTCGGAATCCAAACGGGGATGCGCTTGCCGCGAGAGAACCAGCGTGCTGTAGGGGCCCACGGTCACCGCCGCGCTGCCGCCGGCGACGTTCACCCAGGAACTGCCCACATCGCCGAAGTCTGCGCCGTAGCGCTTCCAGTCGGAGTTCAAATTCGCATACCACGCGCCGTCGGCAGGCCAGCCGCTGAACACGTGGTTGGAGACGGTGGTGCCGGTGAAATTCATGACCACCATCACCTGATCATTCGCCCCTGCGCCCCAACGGTGGAACGCGAGGAGCTTGTAGGGCGCATCATTCCGCACGACGTGGCCGGTCACGTTCGGGCCGGTGAGGCCCAGGCTGACGCCGTCCAGGTTGCGCCGCAGGTGGATCATGTCGCGGTAGAAGTTCACCACGTTGGATTGCGTGACCTGCCGGTTCCAGTCCAGTGGCGCGTTGTCGGCGAACTGGTTGGTCGCCAGCATTTCCTGTCCCATGAACAGCATCGGTGTGCCCGGCATCGTCAACACCACGGCCGCAGCCAGCAGGGACCGTTTGCGCGCCCGGTAGCTTTCCGGATTGGCCGGGTCGATGCGCTTGGGCAGACGTTGTGCGCCGGTGCCGTTGAGATTGCCGGTGAGGTCGTGGGTCTCGGAATACACCACGCGGAAGTTGCCGGAACCGTTGATGCCGGAACGTCCATTGCCGCCGTACCAGAGGGTGTCCATGTCCCGATCGGCGTCGTTGGCTTTCACGACTTGGTCAATCAGGTTGTCGCCGAAGCCGCGATCCCACTCCGCGTCAAACGGCAGCCCGAAGGCGGCATCTTCCGCGATGCTGATCGCATTGCTGTCAATGATGCTCGCGTGGATTTCCTGGATGAGCGTGTCCGCCTCGGGTATCGGCAGGTAATTACCGCTGCCCGCGTCGTAGTGGCGCATCGCCCCCACCGCGTCCCAACGGAAGCCGTCCACATGGTATTCGTCCAGCCACATGCGGAAGTTGTCCTTGATGAAGTTGCGCACGCCCGGGCTGGCGTAATTGGGGCGGTCGCCCCACGGGGTGCAGCAGAGGCCCGGCGCGGTGTAGAGATAAATCCGGTTGGCCGACCCGACGTCGAAACCATACAGCTCCAGATCATTCGGTCCCCAGTGGTTGTGGACCATGTCCAGAATGACACGGATCCCCCGGGCGTGGGCCGCCTTCACCAGATTCTTCAGCCCGTCGGGCCCGCCGTAGCCCGTGTTTTCCACCGCGAAGATATCCGCCGGATTGTAGCCCCAACTGTAATCCCCCGGAAACTCGGAGATGGGCAGCAGTTCGATGGCATTGATGCCCAGGTTGGTGAGGTGATCGAGCTTGGCGATGACATCCGTGAATTTCCCCGGCGATCCGCCCCCGGGCGGATCGTGGAACGCCCCAACGTGAAGTTGATGGATGACAAGCTCGGATTGCGTCACCGGCAGCCGCGTATCACCCGCCCAGTTGAAGGCCTGGGGCGGATACACGATGGAGTTCGCGCTCCCGGACTGATACCCGCTCTGGGTCACCATGCGGCTGCGCGGATCCTTCCACCAATGGGTATTGTTGATGAAATACTTGTATTGCGCGTTGTTGGGAACGCCGGGCACATCCACTGACCAGAGGTCCGAGGTTCCCTCCTCGGTCATGGCCGTTGAACCCCAGCCGTTGAACGAGCCGCGCACCGCGATGCTGGTGGCGTTGGGCGACCAGACCCGGAACGTCACGCCAGTTACCCCCGCATCCGCATAGGGGGTCGCGCCCATGCCCGGCCGCGCAGATTGT
>JAFMIZ010000151.1 GCA_017853715.1 Pedosphaera sp. | reverse complement strand
CACGCCAGCTCTCACCGCTCCCTGCGCATTCGCCCGGCGACGCGTCGGGTTCACAGCTTTTTTCGCATACGAATGACAACACCCGGTTCTTGAGCAACTCCTCCGCCAGCATCTTCTTCAGCTCGGTGTTCTCCCGTTCCAGTTCCTTCAGCCGGCCGGGCCGCGTTCACCTCCGTATGCCCAAACTGCTTCCACCGGTGAAACATCACCTCCGAGAGATTCGCCTCCTGGCAGATCGCCTGGATGGTCCGTTCGCCACGATCCGCTCCCCTCAATATGCGAATCTTGTCTTTCGTCGCATATCGCTTGCCGTTCATCGTCCGGTCCTTGCTTCGGCCCAAACAAACACTTCAAACGGCCCGGAAAAACTGAGTCTGGCCAGCTTGATCAGGGAATTGGCCACGTCGCCACATGTCGCCGCATGCTTCTGTGGGCTCCAGATCCAAAGGGTCCCGCCCAGGCAGAACGCGTCGCTAGAATCACCAATCTCCGAAAGCAAAAGGACCTAGAGTTGCTGGAAGCCGACCTCAAAATGGCACAACAAGCCGTTGAACTCGGACGCGACAAGTCAGGTCCACCGCCATGGTATCAGATGTCGTTGGGCATGGCAGAATATCGTTCCGTCCATTTCGCAGCAGCCGATGAGGCTGTTCAAGCGGCAATCAAAGGGGGCGCAGGGGATAATAGTGAGCAACACCGCTAAATAGTCCGAGGCACGGCCGTATTCTATCAAGCCATGAGCTCCATTAAGCGGGGCAAAATCAACGAAGCCCGCGCCTTGTTCGCTGAAACTGAGGCCAAGATGAAACTATTGCCGACAGAGGACAAAAATCCGACCGCAGGGAAAATCTATTTAGACGATTTCTATCATGACGATCTGATACTGTGGCTGGTCTGCAAAGAGGTGCAGGCGATTTTTGGGGCTGTCGGAGCGCAATAACGCCGTCCGCTCTGTGGCGACAAAATTCTGCAGTGACGGGAAAAGACAAATCCTGCCAAATCTGGTTGCCGCCAAAGTTATCATGGGTGGGATGCAAGCGGACAGCTTGAGTGTTAAAAAGAATTGCACCCGGCCCGCTGCTGCGACACAGTTTTGCCGCGCTTTAGGCGGAGAGGTGGCAGAGTGGTTTAACGCGCACGCCTGGAAAGCGTGAATACTGTAAAAGGTATCGGGGGTTCGAATCCCCCCCTCTCCGCCAGTTACAGTCCAATGGATACGTGCTTCGTGTCCATGAAGGCGTCCAACCCCTCGATGCCCATTCCCCGGCCGCTTTGCTTCACGACGCCAGACGGCGCTTGGCTCTTGGCGGGCATGCCGTCATTGACAGCGACAATACCCGCCTCGATAGTTTCCATGAGGCTAAACGCTCGCGAGATGTCTCGTGTGAACATATACGCGGCCAAGCCTTGTTTTGAGTTGTTCGCGAATTCAATACCCTCGTCTTCACCATCGAATTACGGACACTGAGCGTTTCCTCAGTGGAAACAAAATCACCATTCAAACAACCGGGATATGTCTTCAGGCCGAAAAACGCCTCTGATTGTCGTCGTGCCAGGCTAGCTCGGATGCTTCGTGGCACAAGTGCCGGATGGCCCGCAAATTGCGCTTGAAGCGCCGGTTCAGGAAGCGTTTCCTGACCCGGTGAGGCGACTCGGGTGCCTGGTACGAGTCCGCAAGACATGAAACACTACACAACTCCTTGCTTGTGCCGGCGCGGCAGCCATGCCCGCGCTGGCTTGCTGCCGCCATGAGCGCAAACGATTTCAAAGTTCGCCGCGCCACCATTGAAGATCTGCCCGCCCTGAACGCGTTGTGGAAAACCATGGATTTCGGGTTGCTCGAACTGGAGAAACGGCTCACTGAATTTCAAGTGGCAGTGGATTCAAATGGAAGCGTTGCTGGCGCTGTCGGTTACCAGATGCAAGGCAAGCAGGCGCTGATTCACAGTGAAGCTTTTACCGACTTTTCCTTGGCCGACATGCTCCGGCCGCTCCTGTGGGAACGCCTCAAAATGCTCGCCGCCAATCACGGCACCGTGCGCGTGTGGTCGCAGGAAGACGCGCGCTTCTGGGCGCAAGAAACGCTCACCAAGCCTGATGCCGATGCGTTGGAAAAGTTGCCTGCCAACTGGGCTGCGCAATCTGGTGGCTGGCGCACGCTCAAGCTGCGCGAGGATGTGGAGGAAGTTCTCTCGCTGGACCAGGAATTCGCCATGTTTGTCGAGGCGGAACGCGAACGGTCCCGCAGCGCGCTGAATCAGGCCAAGGTCCTGAAAACCATTGCGACCGTCATTGCGCTGATTCTCGGTCTAATCGTAATAGTGGGTGTGGGCCTGATGTTAATGCACAAGCATCGGCCGCCTGCACAGTGAAAAACAATCAAGCAGGCGTGCTCCCAGCCAGCTTGAATTCGTCGGCGTGGTAGGAACTGCGGACCATCGGGCCGCTCGCCACGTGGACAAAGCCCATAGCCCGCGCTTGCTCCCCCAACTCTTCAAACTTTGCTGGTGTAACAAACTCCACCACGGGGCGCTGTTGCAAGGTGGGTTGCAGATACTGGCCCAAGGTCAGCATGTCGCATTGGGCCGACCGTAAATCGCGCATAGCTTCCAGCACTTCGACCTCCGTTTCGCCCAGTCCCAGCATCATACCTGACTTGGTGTGGATGGAACTGCCGGCTTTGCGCTTCACCTTGCCCAGCACGCTCAGCGAGCGATCGTAGGTTGCTCGGTGCCGTACGGACGGCGTCAGGCGTCGCACGGTTTCGAGGTTGTGATTGAAGATGTGCGGGCGCGCTGTCAGCACCATCCCAATGGCCGCATCGTCATCCTGAAAATCTGGGGTCAGCACTTCAATGATGATGCCCGGGTTCAGTTTGCGGATGGACTCGATGGTGGTCTGAAAATGTGCTGCTCCGCCATCAGCCAGATCATCACGGGCGACAGCCGTGACGACCACGTGTCGCAGGTCGAGCCGTTTGGTGGCTTCAGCCACACGCATGGGTTCATCCGCGTCGAGAGGCAGGGGTTTGGCGGCGGCGATCGAGCAAAAACTGCACGCGCGCGTGCAACGGTCGCCGGCGATCATGAACGTCGCTGTCTTCTTGCTCCAGCATTCCCAATGGTTCGGGCAGCGAGCGCTCTCGCAAACGGTGTGCAGACGGAATTCGGACAGCAGCGCGCGCGTCTGCTCGAAAGTCGAGGACGCAGGAAGTTTTAAGCGCAACCACTCGGGCAACCGAGGCCGGGGTGATTGAGCCGGGGCAATGTTTGGTGCGGACATTAATTCTGTTTGAAGCGTTCCCAAAACGTGGCCAACTCCTCCGGACCAAAGTCTGCGAGGACCTCCCCGTCCACCTCGATGACAGGGGACATCTCGGCGCCGCTCAGGTGGACCATTTCCGCCATGGCGGATTCCTTTGCAGTCACGTCTATCGTGGTGAATTCGATCTTGCGGTCATTCAACCACCGCATCGCCTTGTGGCACCAACCGCAATCAGGCTTGATGAAGAGCCGGATTCTTCGTGGTTTCACCCCCAACTCTTGCGCAGTCAGAGCCGGATTGCAAATGGCAGTCACGGGATGAAAGAAATTGTAACAATTTCAAACTCAGTGACCGCTGATCTGTGCCGAGTAGGCTTCAGCGTTCATCAAGGAATCCAAGTCGGCAGGTGCGGAGAGCTTCACCTTGAAGAACCAGCCCGCGCCAAAAGGGTCCTGATTGACCAAGGCAGGATTATCGGCGAGTGCGGCATTGGCCTCAACGACCTCGCCCGACACTGGCGCGTAAATGTCGCTGGCGGTTTTGACGGACTCTACGACGGCGGCGGCGTCACCGGCCTTGAGCGCGCGGCCCTTGGCAGGGACTTCGCAGAACACGATGTCCGTGAGTTCTTGCTGGGCATGGTCGGTGATCCCAATCGTGGCGACGTCGCCCTCGACGCGCACCCATTCGTGCGACTTGGCGTATTTCAAATCTCCAGGAACGTTCGACATAAGGCGTGTATTCAGGGGTTGACGGGCTTCAAGGTCAAACAGGTTTTCGGTAAATCGGTTTCGCTACCACGGCAGCGGCGAACAGCTTGCCGCGAATCTCAATTTGAATCCCGGTTCCGGCCTTGGCCAGCGCGGGCGGGACGTAACCCAGACCGATGCCGACGTTGAGCGAAGGGCTTTGGGTGCCGCTGACGACTTGGCCGACTTTTTGACCTTCGCTGAAGATCGCATAGCCGGGGCGGGGCGGGGCGGACTTGCCGGTCATCTTGAAGGCGATGCATCGCTTGGTCACGCCCTTGGCCTTTTGCTCCACGAGTACATCGCGCCCGATGAAATCTCCCTTGTCCAACACAACGAAGAAACCCACGCC
>JAFMIZ010000150.1 GCA_017853715.1 Pedosphaera sp. | reverse complement strand
GACCTTTAGCGTTGCGCAGATCGAGGAGATCGGCTTCGACAACTTCTGGAAGTGCAAACAGGAAGTCATGGAGGCTTTGGAAGAGTATCGGAGCAAGAAAGACTACTTCATTTCCACCCTCCTGGTGACGGATGTTGTCCGGCAGGACTCCCTGCTATTGGTGACGGGCAATCAGAAGTTTCTGGACCTGGTGGACTATCCCGAAGTGGAGCCAGGCATCTACGAAATGGAGGACGTCGTTTCGCGCAAAAAGCAATTGCTCCCTTACCTCACGCACTCCCTGCAACGCGTGAAATGATCACCACTCGCCATCCACGAGCAGATTGGTGATCTGCTTCGCCAAATCACGGGTCAAGGTGGTTGAAACCTGGCGCTCGGCAGCGGATAAATCATCACCGACGCGCAGAACCGTTCCTTCGGTGACATCCTTTTCCAACACCACTGAACCGCTCCGGTCCCGCACGGTGAGCTGGACAACCACGGACACCTGGTAGTCGCGCACGGTGCGCACATCTTCGCTCAACAAGCTAATGGCACGGCGGGAATACTTGGTGATCACACCCCGCACCAGCAGGTCGGCATCACCGCGCGTTTCGAGCTTGAGTGTGCCGTCATTCTGGATGGCCTTCCGCACGGAGGCGGTCAGTTCATCCGCCAGTCCCGGCTCGGGAGAGTGATTGAGAAAAGGGACCACCTGCACGGATTGAGCACCGGCCTCGCGCCCATTGGTGGGACCCAACCGATACCCAGCGCAGCCCATGAGCAGGAGAACGGCGACCAACAGCACTCCGTGGAAAGCGCGCATGATCATTCAGCCGCCGTGATGCGAGCCTTCAGTGCGGCAATGCGTTCGCGTGCGTCAGTAGCATAACTGGACGTGGCATCCACTTGCAGGACCTCGTTGTAATATACTAACGCGCCCTGGTATTTGTGACGGCGCTCGTAGAAACGGGCGATTTCATAGTTCCCCCGAGCCTGCTCCGCGTGCAGATCGTCGATGAGCTTCTGACATTCCTTGACCCGCGCATCGCTGGGGAAGAGCGTCATGAAGTCGGTGAAGGTGGCAATGGCCGAAGCCGCTGCGCTCTGGTCGTACTCTGCCTTCTTGGCCTGCTTCCAATGAGCCATACCTGCGCGGTAAAGCGCCTCAGCAGCGATAGCTGGGCGGTCGTTGTATCGGTCCGCCGCTGTTTCGTATGCCTTCACCGCCAGCGGGAAATCTTTTTGCTTTTCGCGCGCCTCACCAATTTTCAACTGTGCCTGCGGGGCCACGTCACTGTAGGGACCAGTCTTGACGATTTTCTCGTACATGCCTGCCGTCTTGTCCATCGAGGGACCATAGGGAATGTAAGTCCAAAACTTGAACCACTTGCCGCCGAGATAAAGCCCGGTGATGTCATACTGCCGCCCGAGCACTTCTTGAAAGAGGCCTAAGCGTGGATACTTTTCCACCACTTTTTGGTATTCGTCAAAAGCACGCTGCGACCGCCCCTTTTCCTCATAGCACCGGGCAACGATGAATTGTGCGTCCGGCGCGTAATCGGAGAGCGGCCAGATTTTGACGGTGCGGCGGGCTGCCTTTAGGGCGAGTGAGTAGTCATTTTCGGCAAGAGCAGTTTGCGCTACTTCCAACTGATCCTTGGCCCGTGTGCGTTGCCAAGTGCCAGTGGTGCCGACTGCCTCGTAGGTCCAGCCTTCACCAGGCGTGTAAATCAGGGGCGCGGGAGAGTTTTGCAGGCTGGCAAACCAGCAAAGCGCCACGAGCAGGAGCCGAATGGACCACCATTTCATGTCCGCACCGTAGCGATGCGAATTTTTCAAGTCAAGGCAGGCAGCAGAACTGACCAAACTCACCCCTTGTAAACAATCATCACCCCGAAGTCGTTCAATTGCTTCTGAGTGCCGATATCCAAGTAGGAGTAGTTCACGGGAATGAACTCCACGATGTGCTCTTCGCCAATCTTTTGGATGAATTTGGCCACCTGCTCGTCATAGTGATCATGGCCGACTTCCACGCAATCTATCCGGCGGATGGTCTTCACCTTGAGCACGCGGTCTGATTCCTTGGCGGCAGCGTCCAACGGCTTCGGCGGCTTCTCAATCAGGCTCTCCGTGGGTTCCTTGCGCACCGGCACTTTGAGGTGCAATTCCACTTTGGCCGCGGCGGAAGAGGCAATCGGGTTTATGGGATGCACTTCGCCGGATGTGGGCAACGATGGTGAGGATTCCTTACGCGTCCCGGTTGCACCGGGCGCGGGAATGACAATCTTCTCGCTGCACGAGGGACATTCAATTTCGGTGCCTGCGCCAGCCGCATCCACCGCCAGTTCCTGATCACAATGAGGGCAATTGAAGATGACATCCATAACTGTGCTTCCTGAATTTTAAGCTAGGACTGCGAGCGCGCTGAAACCAGCAAAATCTGAGGGCAAATCTGCTTGCGCAGCATCAGGGGCGTCCTCTAGCTTTCGCGGCCCATGGGTTGGTAGCTCAGTGGTAGAGCAGCGGCCTTTTAAGCCGTTGGTCGTGGGTTCAAATCCCACCCAACCCACCACTTCTTCACCTGAAAAGCATCTTGGTTTGGACAGACCTCACCCTTGGTTGAGGCAAAATTTGGCGACTCTCCCGGGAATTCGTTTTTGACACTCCCCCGCGCGGTTGGCACCTTGCGCGCCTGATTCGGGAAGGTTTTACCCTGGCAGCCCCCAAACCGGCTGCGCCCCGTTCGAATTTGAATTTATGGCTGAACTTACTGGAAACCTATTAGTCGCCCAATCCGGCGGCCCGACCTGCGCCATCAATGCCAGCATCGCTGGCGTGATCACCGAGGCAGGCAAACATGAATGCATCGAGGAAATTTACGGCGGCCTCAACGGCATCCTTGGCATCCTCAATGAGGAAATCATCGACATCAACGACGAGAAGGCCAAATCCATCGAAGGTTTACGCTACACTCCCGCCGCCGCCCTCGGCACCTGCCGCTACAAGATCAATTTCCAGAAGAAACCCGAGCAAGCCGCCAGGGACATGGACCGCTTGTTCGAGGTGTTTGCCGCGCACAACATCCGTTACTTCTTCTACGCCGGTGGCAACGATTCACAAGACACCTCGCACAAGATCCATGAAGAAGCCTTGAAGCGCGGTTATGAAATGCGCGTCATCGGCGTGCCCAAGACAATTGATAACGACCTGCCGCATACGGACAATTGCCCCGGCTACGGCTCCGCCATCAAGTACAATGCAACCACCGTGATGGAAGTCGGTTTTGACGTGGCCAGCATGGCGACTGACGACGGCTCCTGCTGCATCATCGAAGTGATGGGCCGGAGCGCGGGCTGGATTGCCGCTGGAACGGTGCTGGCGAAGCGCGGCAACCCCGCCAACCCGCCGCACATCATCCTGCTGCCCGAAATCGCCTTCGACGAAGAAAAGTTCCTCGCCAAGGTGAGAGAAACCATTGAGGCCTACCGTTACTGCATCGTGGTGGTTGGCGAAGGGCTCAAAGACAAGAGCGGCAAGGAAGTCGGCGCGGACCACACCAAACTGGATGCGTTCGGACATCCCGTGCTCGCCGGCGCCGCCGAAGAGCTCAAGGAAATCGTCCAAGGCAAGATGAACCTCAAGACCCGCACGGTCTTGTTGGGCTATGCGCAACGCGCCGCGTCCCATTTCTCCAGTCTGACCGACACCAACAACGGTTTTGCCTGTGGCGAAGCCGCAGTTCGGGCGGCGGTAGCTGGCCAGAGCGGTTACATGGTCAAGATCGTGCGCACCACCCTCGCGGACGGTGTCCGCTGGAGCACCGATTTGCAGCCCTTGGGTGACATTGCCAACGTTGAACACTTCCTGCCGAACGACTGGATCAGCGAAGACGGCCTGATGGTGAACGAGAAATTCGTCGAATACGCCACCCCGCTGGTCGAAGGCGAAGTCAAAGTCCCCACCGAAGGCGGCCTCCCCAAATACGTCGTCCTCGAAAAGAACAAGATCGAGAAGAAGCTCGCCCCGCGCGCATAAGACTGATTGGAACTCATTTGACCGGAGCAACGGAAACGTTGCTCCGGTTTTTCGTCTGTATGGGAAATCCAAACTCGACATCCGGGCCTGCTCCCGGCTTAATCTGCGAGCTTTTTTACGCGCCATGCCGCTCACTCCAGAACAACTCGCCAAAGCCAAATCACTCGGGTTTTCCGACCGTCAAATCGCCCACCTCGTCGGCTCCACCGAGGACGCCGTCCGCGCCGGGCGCAAGGAAATCGGCCTCGTGCCCAGCTATCGTTTGGTGGACACCTGCGCGGCGGAGTTCGAAGCTTACACGCCGTATTACTATTCCACGTACGACCGGGGCGATGATGAGGTCAAGAAGACGGATACCAAGAAGGTCATGATTCTCGGCGGCGGCCCCAACCGTATTGGTCAGGGCATCGAA
>JAFMIZ010000149.1 GCA_017853715.1 Pedosphaera sp. | reverse complement strand
GGGTGCAGCGCGCCAGTGTGCCCACAGCGGTGATCTTGGACCGTCGCCCGCTACAGTCCACTCCGGAGAGCGGCGGTCGCGCCGGTTGCGATGGCGCGAAGCCGCGCAAAGGCCGCAAGGCGCCCGCGGCCACCGGCGGGAATGTGGAACTGGCGTAGGTGGATCAGGGCTACACAGGGGAGCAGCCGGCGGCAGCTGCAGCCCGGCACGGATTGAAATTGGAAGTGGTGAAACATCGCGAAGCCAGGCGGGGCTTTGTGTTGTTACCCCGCCGGTGGGTGGTGGAGCGTTCGTTTGCGTCGGCGGCACGCTCCCGCGGCCTCGCCCGCGATTACGAACGATTGGCCGCCATGCTCACGCTCAACTCCCTGTTTGCTAAAAGTGCATGCCAGGCTCTGGGGCGCCGCCAGATTGGAATCAAAAAAACGGAAAAGCGAAACCAGGTCGGTTTTACCGAGGCAAGGTCGCTATCCCCGAAAACTTGAACGTAAATTAGTCATTTGGTCTCTTTTGTTGCAAGCGATGCCCCGGACGAAGGTTGTGAATCCTGATCCATCGCCAGTAGCGCAACTTCAATCCATCCGTCTTCCGATCGGGAAAAGGTGCTGGCCTGGCCGGTCCGTTCCCGTTCGATATCCGACAGCGTGTGACACTGCAAAACCCTTACGCCGCGTTTTTGCCCAAGCAATTCCCGACTCCACCTGGTGATTGGAGTGCCGATTCCGCAATAATTTAGAATGGTTTCGAATATCTCATCCGGGATGGACCTTCTGTGTGCGGCGATTTGTTCCTGCGGCACAAGATACTCGAACAGGCATAACGACCCGGAGCTGGAAAACAGTCCCCAGACATCAGCCGCCTGCGCGGCCGTGATGTAGTAACTGATGCCTTCAAAGATAAGCAGGGTCGGCCGGGTTGGATTCCACCCATGTGCAAGGAGCGTATTCCTGCATTGTTCCCGGTCGGTGATGTCCGCAGACAGACAGCTCAGGTTGCGGACGGATGCGCATAAACGGCTTTTTGCCTCCATGTTGGACTTGTCCACCTCAAACACGCATGACTGCGGAAAAAGGCTCGCCAGTTCGATGCCCATCGGGGAAAAACCCGCGGCGACAATCACGACCTGGGTGATGTCTTCGCCAGCCAGAATCTGCTTGCTTGTCTGAAGAATCTTCCACTTCCTGTTTTTTATCACCTCGCCGTAATTTCCCCAGACGTTATTGCAACGTTTGTGGATCTCCTCCCCCTCCGAAAGATCGAGTTTGCGCCAGTATTCCTGCGCTTCCCGCGATGCATATAGCTCAGGACCTGACCACAAAAGCACGAGTGCGGATGTCGCTCCCAGCTCACCTCCGGTTGTTTTTGACGTTGGTGGATTCATGATGTGGGTCATCCATGGCATTTGAGCCCTTCAGGGCTAATCGGGTAAGCAGTGGTTTGCATGTCGCCTGCGCCGGAGCGTATCAGAACGGATCTGCAGGGCAAAGTCCCTGTGGCTTCTGAAACGATTTTAAACCAGGCTTTAGTTGCGAGCCGGCTTTTGGCAAAATGCCGGCTCGCGATGAAAGTGCTCAACCTTCTCGATTTGGAACAAGTGGCGAAAGAAAAGTTGCCGCAAATGGCTTACGACTACTTTGCCAGCGGGGCGTGGGATGAAGTAACGCTGCGCGAAAACCGCGCAGCATTCGAGCGCTTGAAAGTGTTTTACCGCGTGTTGGTGGATGTGAGCCGGCGCGATTTGTCCACGACGATTCTCGGCCGGAAGATTTCCCTGCCGATCCTTTTCGCCCCTACGGCATTTCACAAGCTGGCGCATCCCGACGGTGAGCTCGCCACCGTCCGGGCTGCGGGCAAGGCCGGCACAATTATGGTCTTGAGCAGTCTTTCGACCACCAGTGTCGAAGCCGTGATGCGCGCAGCGACCGCGCCTGTATGGTTTCAACTTTACATCAACAAGGACCGCAAATTCACGCGCGACCTCGTGGCACGCGTCGAAGCAGCCGGCTGCGCGGCGTTGATGGTCACGGTGGACACGCCGGAATGGGGACGTCGCGAGCGCGACGTGCGGAATCAATTTCACCTGCCGCCGGGATTGGCGGCGGTCAACCTGCTGCCGTCCAATGCCCGCGGCAAAATCATCAGCCAGAGCGGCGCGGGCATGGGGCAGGCGTTTTCGTGGATGCTCGACGCGTCGGTGACCTGGAAGGACTTGGACTGGCTGCGCTCGCTCACAAAGCTGCCGGTGATTGTGAAAGGCATCTGCCGCGCCGATGACGCCGATCGCTCGGTGGAACACGGCGCAAGCGGCATCGTGGTTTCAAATCATGGCGCGCGGCAAATGGACACCGCACCCGCGACGCTTGATGTCCTCCCGCGTTGCGCTGATGCCGTCGCTGGTCGCGTGCCGGTATTGCTGGATGGCGGCGTGCGGCGCGGGCTTGATGTCTTGAAGGCGCTCGCGTTGGGCGCAACCGCAGTCCAAATCGGAAGGCCCGTTCTCTGGGGGCTTGCAACGGACGGACAATCCGGGGTTGAAACCGCAATCAATCTGTTGCGCGAAGAATTTGATCTTGCATTGGCGTTGGCGGGTTGCGCCAACCTGAGCAGCATCACTCGCGATTTAGTCGGTGGCTGACTTGGCTTGACCGGGCGCGACTTTTTGGATCAATCAAGCCGGAACGCCGCATCACCCGGTCTTTTTCGCCACCACTGCGGGGAACATCCGCTGCCGTGGCGTTGTCGATTCGACCGGCAAGCTCCAGAACACTGGGCGCTGCCATGGGGCAAAGGAATGCCTGAAACGAAGGCTGTTTTCAATCATTCCCAAAGTTGACGCATCATTCAAATTCCTGTCATTCCGAACGGAGTGAGGAATCTCTGGAATCGCCAGAAGGAAGTTTGGATTCCTCGCAAGCTAGGAATGACAGCCCTTCTTGACGAATTATGATTTGTTTGCCGTGCGATCATACCTCAGGCCGCTTTTTGACGGCAGCGCGGGGACGCCAGCTGCGGGACGCAGCGCGCCGCCGCTGCTCCAAAGGTGCCTTTGAACGGATGCGGACCGCTTTTTGACGCTCCGCGGTTCATGATTCCCTTTTCGCGTGGTTGGGGGAGATGCCGGCCGCAGTCTGCCGGGGGACGCGAAAGACCTACGGGGAGGTCCCCCCGCCCACGACGCCGTCGACGAACCAGTTCATCGCCAGCAACTCGGCGTCGGACATCTTCGCGCCCTCCGCGACCCGCACCTTGCCACCTTGGTCCAGGATCGGGCCGTGAAACACATCCCAGGCGCCGGATAAAATCTTCGCCTTCGCGGCGTCAGCCTCGTCCCTCACCCTCTGGGGAACCATCGGGCCGTAGGGGGATAGCCCGACGATGCCGGTCGCCATCGTGCCCCAGTATTGCTCCGGCTTCCACGTGCCCCGGTGCACCTGCTCCGCCACCTGACGGTAGTAGATGCCCCAGTTCCAGACAGCCGCCGTCAGGTGCGCCTTGGGCGCATGGGCGGACATGTCCGTGTTGTAGCCGATGCTGTATCGGCCCCGCGCCTCGGCTGCCTGCTGCGGACCAGTGCTGTCCTGATGCTGTGCAATCACGTCAGCTCCCAAATCGAGCAACTTCTCCGCCGCCGCGCGCTCCTGGACGGGGTCGAACCAGGTTTGGGTCCAGACCACGTGGACCTTGGCCTGGGGATTCACGGCGCGCACCCCCAGCGTGAAGGCGTTGATGCCGCGGATCACCTCGGGAATCGGGTAAGCGGCCACAAAACCCAGCCGGTTGGACTTCGTCATCCGCCCCGCCACGATCCCGGATACATAGCGCGGCTGATACATGTGTCCGAAATAGGTCCCGGCGTTTTTGGAGGTCTGGGAGCCCGAGCAATGCAGGAAAATCGCGTCGGGATTCCGCTTCGCCGCGCGGAGCGTGGCATCCCTGAAACCGTAGCTGGTCGTGAAGATCACGTTGCAGCCCTGGCGGACAAGGTCGTTCAGGACGCTCTCCACGTCGGAAGTCTCCGGGACAGAGGCGCGGAAGGTGGTTTCGACATACGGCAGTTGCGCCATGGCCTTGCGGCCATCGTCATGGGAACGCGTCCACCCGGCATCCGTCACCGGGCTTACATAAATGAAGGCGGCCTTCACCGGCTGCCCCGCCGGGGTGTCGCCCTTCGCCAAAGTGCCGAGCCCCAGCATCCCACACGACACCAGGACCGAATTCATGATTTGTCCGAACGAGTTCATAAGTTTGTCAAAAGTTCCCAACGCTCATGGCACAGCGATCCATCGTCAAGTTTTCTTCCAAACCCGTCCCAACCACTGGGCAACCACGCCTGCCTTGAAACAAAGGCTCATCGCTTCCGGATTTGTTTCGCCACCACTGCGGGGAACATCCGTTGCGAGTCGTAGGTCACCGAAAGCACTTCCAAGCCGGCGGCGC
>JAFMIZ010000148.1 GCA_017853715.1 Pedosphaera sp. | reverse complement strand
GAAGCGAGAAGCGAGAAGCGAGAAGCGAGAAGCGAGAAGCGAGAAGCGAGAAGCGCAAAGCGCAAAGCGGAAAGCGCGAAGGGCGGAGGACCGAGAGTACAAAGTCTGGGACCGACTCTTTCCGGAAGTGGGGTTCCGCGCGCGGGAAGGTGACGCACGGAATCGTTGCAGAGCATGAAAGCGGGTCGCCGCATACCTCACCCTGCCCTCTCCGCAAAGCGGAGAGGGTAACGCGCGCAGGGGACTGCACGCCCTACCCTACGAAGAGGCTGCAGTTTTTTGGTCGGTCGCCGGAGGTGGAGTGATGGCCATGCCGGCGCCACACGGTCACTGAACACATTCGCAGGCGGCCTTGAAGGTGTTCAGATGCAGGGGAACGAGTTTGGTCTCGATGGGCTTCTGGTAACCACCCGCCAGGACGAAGAACAGCGGGATCCCAGCCTTCCGCGCGAAACGAAACACCCACCGGTCGCGCTCCAACAGTTGCTGCGTGGTCAGATGCAGGCTGCCCAACGGGTCGTCCTGATGCGGATCGGCCCCGGCCTGATAAATGATGAGGTCCGGCCGCCAGTCCAGGGCGCAGGCGAAGGCTTCGCGCATGGCTTCCCGGTATGACTCGAACTCGCCAGTCACCGGCGGGAGCCGATGGCAGCGGCTGCGCTCGTTGCGCAGATAGTCCCACTCAGTGCCGCAGATGGAGTAATTGAACAGGTTGGGCAGGCGGGGCGTGAACGAGGCGGTGCCGTTGCCGCAGTGTTCATCACAATCGAGCACGAACACCCGCCAGTCAGGATGGGCCAGGGCGACGAGCGCCAGCCCGTTGAAGGTGCAGAAGTCGGCCCCTTCAGCCCACGTGGCATGGTGGAAACCATTCCCGACGTTGGCGGCGATGCCGTGCGCACGGGCAAGCCGGGCGGCGGCGAGCTGGCCGGCATTGATGGCCAGCACGCCATCGCGGATGGCGGCCGTCCAATCCCACCCGGGCGTGGAGGCGAGCGGTTCCTGTCCGGCGAGGAAGGCGTCGACGTATCGGGGGTCGTGGAGGCGGCGCAGCAGGTGGAGATCGACGGTGCCGGGATCGTGGAGTTGGGCATAGCCGGCCTGAACGGCGGCGTTCGCCACCATGGCCAGCTTGGTCATGCTGGGCGTCGGCGTGATGGCGGAATAGGTGGGTGAGAAGCAGGTGGGGATGGTCATCAGGAGTTGGCGAAGTGGTGGATGACGCGTTCGGCAATGGACGGAGTAAGGCCATCGGTGGGATGGCAGGCAAAGACAGAGCTGGCGGGGAGGGTTTCCAGGATGGGTTCCACCTCATCGTCGAGGATGGCGTAGCGATGGACCTGATGTTCGCGGGAGCGGCGGGGTGCCTGGGCCAGCCATTGCTGAATCTCCTCGCCGCGGTGGCTGGGGTCGAGTTCGGGGGTGCGACCCAAAACGCGGCCGAGCGGCAGGTCGTGTTGACGCCAGAGCCAGCCGAGGGCGAAGAAGGAAAGGCCGTATCGCCACGTGGTGGAGAAGACGACATGAGTCTGCGGGCTGGCCGAGAGAATGCGTTGCAACTGCTGCACGCATGCTGGAGAGAAGACATGCGGGTGATCCGTTGCAAGGGGGTTCAAGACCCCGTCGATATCGAGGAAGATGACGTTAAGGAGCATCGACGCGACGTTACACCCGGTGTCAAGAACAGAGCGCGAACGCAGGCCGGTGAAAGTGTCTCGCGGTGTGGGGCGCGGGCATGGAACGCGTGGCTGAGGGAGGCTTCCGGGCCGGAGGCTGCAAGGACAGGCGGGACGCCTGTGGCACCTAGGAGAAATTCTCTGGCCGTGAGCGTGAGACGGTGATGGAATGCTGCGGACATGAGCGCGCATGCGGATAAAACAGGAGACTCCCCTACCCCACTGAACCAGAATTTGCCGAAGCCGTATTTGAAACCCTGCGGGACGCTGGTGATCCCGATGGCGGGAGATCCGAAATATCACTATTGGAAGCAGGGCGGGCAGTCGGTTTACAAGACGCTGGAGGAGCTGCAAGAAAAAGCAGAAAGCTGAAATCCTGAAACGCTGAAATTCAAATGTAACTGCGGAGAATGCGCATGAAGCGGGTCAAACTTTCCGAACTGATTGACCGCCTCGAAATGGAGTCCGAGCAGCATGACAACTCGGGGAATTGAGAGGAAAGAACGGAAGCGCTTCAGACGGGTTGATCCGAGGCCCAGGGTTTTATCCGGGGTGAGTTTTATGACACACATAGTGTTTGAGGGAAGGGGGAGACGTGATAGTGTGTGTCCAGCATCAGGAGCGACTTGGACGTGGATCCAAGTCCGGCAACCGGGTTGCAGAACCACGGTGC
Organism: Pedosphaera sp.; assembly: GCA_017853715.1. Lineage (GTDB taxonomy): Bacteria > Verrucomicrobiota > Verrucomicrobiia > Limisphaerales > DSYF01 > DSYF01. The sequence continues at coordinate 2,090 of JAFMIZ010000148.1, read as the reverse complement.
CTGGCGGAGAAGAGGATTCTCCGCCGATGTGCAGGGCTCGGAGCCTTGAACAAAGTCTGTGAAAAGACTGACCGCCTCCTGATCCGGACGGCGGTCTTTGTTTTTCCACCTTCTGGTGCGTTGAAAGGAATCAACGCATGACCACTACAAGTCCAATGGCCGCGCCGTCGCAGCGGGCGAGCGCGGACCATCATCTGTGGAACAACCACGGCACCTGGTGGTGCCACTTCACAGTGCATCATGCAGACCACACCAAGCAACGGGTGCGACTGGGGCTGGAAACCCCTGACGTATCCGAAGCGCGGGTGCTGCGGGATGCGTTGCTGCGGCTGTTCGGGCCGCAGCTCGCGGGGGCGGTCGCATAAGGGTGCGACACGCCGGGGAAGTTCTGTGAAACAAACCAAAGAAAGGATGAAGGATGAATGACAGTATGAACATGTCAGGCGTCCCGGGCGCGACTGCGCCGACGGGACGGGGACTGCCCAGCCACAGGCAGAATGCGGTGCTGCCGAAGGGGCTATGGAGCAATGAGGAAACGCTGGCCGCCCTGTGGGCGGACTGCCTGGGCGGGCGAACCGAGGGAGAAAGCTTCGCGGCGCGGTTGACGGCCATGGCGCGGCTGTTCAGATACGGGCCGGAACGGAACCCGTGGATGCCGGTGAACGTGGCGTGGTTCAACGGGGCGACGGCGGCGGAATGCGAGGTGCCGTGGAGCGTGGTGGACAAGTTCGTCGGCGGCGAACTCGCGACCGGACGGATGCTGTTGGAGGCGGTGCAGGAGGTGAAAGGCGTGGCAGGCAGCGAGGGGCGCGCGACGCGGGAGCAGCGGGAACTGCTGCGACAGGCGTTCACGACCAGCGGGCTGGACCGACTGCCGCATGAGCAGCAACTGGAGGCGGCGATGGCCGGCGGCTGGCTGGCGTTTGGGGCGGAGCACCTGGTGACGCACCGGGCGCTGAAGACGGAGCTGACGGCGCAGACCGACTGGCTGCTGTGTGGACAACTGGTGCGGGCGGCGATGGAGATGCCGGAGGTCCGGTTCGACGAGGCGCTGGCGCGGGTGCTCGTGGCGGACTACGGGCCCAATAAACCGCTGGAAGCGGCTGCGGTGGGCCGGGCGGCGACGGAAAGTCTGCGGCGGTCGCGGGAGGAGGGCTGGGGCCTGTGCGGGTTCCTGCTGGACGGCGTGGAGCGCGGGGCGGAGATGGTGCGCGAGGAAGCGGGCAACATGCTGGCGGTGCTGAGTGAACTGCAAGAGCTGCTGACGGTGCAGGAAGAGATCTTCACGTTGCTGTTTGACGGGGAGATCGGGAAGGCCAGCGACGCGGCGTTGTGGCGGAAGGGGGTGGTGCAGTGGACGCCGCATCATCTAGGCAAGGTGCTGGAGGATGCGGAACGCGGGGTCATGGTGCGGGTGCTGCGCGTGCTGTATGACGGGCAGTTCTGGAGCGGAGCGACGCGGGAGATGAACCGGAACGGGACGACGGAGGATTGGCGTGATGCGCGCATCGCACATATCGTGGCGCAGGCGCTGGAGGCGGCCAGCGCCGAGGAGTAGGGAAAGGACAATCAGGGGCGGAGGCCGCGAGGCTTCCGCCCTCTTTATGAAATGGAGGAAACGACATGAGGCAGAACGAGGATAAGGAAGCGAAGGGCGGCAACGCCGACGCCGAAGGGATGAAGTTGATCGTGAAGGCGAAGATGGACCCCGGGGAAGGTTTTCAGGCGTTCAAGGAGCGGATCATCGAATCGTTCAGGGCGTCGGGATGTTTTGATCGCGAGGAGGAGGGAGAAGATCGGAAGTTCTGATGGGAGCAATTGAACAACGGAGGGCGGTCCCGTGACCGGAGGCTGCAAGGACAGGCGGGACGCCAGCGCCACCAAAGCCGGGGTGAAAATTTGCTGGTGGAGGGAGGGACCGATTGGTGCAATCGGGGGCGTATGAGCGCGCATGCGGATAAAACAGGAGACTCCCCTACCCCACTGAACCAGAATTTGCCGAAGCCGTATTTGAAACCCTGCGGGACGCTGGTGATCCCGATGGCGGGAGATCCGAAATATCACTATTGGAAGCAGGGCGGGCAGTCGGT
>JAFMIZ010000147.1 GCA_017853715.1 Pedosphaera sp. | reverse complement strand
TTCGGCTGGATCAACTCAAACCAATAAGCCGCAGCGCTCGCCGCGCAAGAGCCGGACCAACAGCCTGTCCACCGGCCTCAATCCCAGCCCTGCTGCTTGGTTCACCGTGCCGGGCGGGGTTGACGGCAGCAACAGCATCACCATCGATCCGGCCACAGTTTTGTTGAAACCGCTCCAGCCACCCCTGCCTGCCTTGTAGTTAATTTCAGTCACTACCCAAGCCGCAGTGATACTGGGATGCTGCTTCCATACCAGTCGTCTGCGCTGCAATCATTTGCAGTGCGTCCGATGACAGGTTGCAGCCGGACAAACTCATACCGATGAATACCATGACCAAACACATCCAAACCCGACTCCGCTCCCTCTGTGCGGTCGGACTGTCCGTCGCCGCCCTTGCGGCGTTCCACAATCCCGCCACCGCCGCCGACCTGTATTGGTCCTATGACGGCCTAAACCTCGGCGGCTTCGCCAATGCTTCTTACCCTTGGGATACTACGAGTGCCCAATGGAGCACCAGCGACGCGGGGCCGTTCACGACCGTCTGGACCAACGGCGTCAACGCCGGCGATACGGCCGTGTTCACTAATGTGAATCGGACCGGTGGCTCACAATTTCCCGCGACTGTTAATATTCCTGCGGCCATTTCCGCCGGTGGTTTGCGATTTGCGGAAGTATTTGATGTGACGACCACCGCCAATGTCATTGCTTGGCCTTTTTTGCTCAGCGGCACCAACTCATTGGACTTGGGCACCAGCGGCGCGACCATCTTCGCCAACTCTGGAACCAACACCCCCCTGATGCAGGGGTATAACGGTGTCAACATCGACAATTCCAACCTTGGCAGCTTTCCCGGGGCTTACATCCCCGAGGGCCATCGTGGGCAGGGCGGCGCCGTTTCCGTCCCCATCTCCGGCAGCGGCATCCTTACCAAGGACGGTCCCGGTTATTTGTATTTGCGCGCTTCGAACACTTACTCGGGAACGTTGGCCATCAATCAGGGCGCGTTGGAACTGGGCGAAAACGTCGCTGGCGTGGAAAACTACAATTCGTTGCAGAACATCACCAATATCACCATGGCCGATGGCACGAGGCTGGGCGCTTATGCCACCAACGTTGATATCATCCCGCCCATCACGCTGAGCGGCGGCACGGTGACCATTAACGGCGCCATCACGCCGGTCGCCAACACCTCGCAATCTGCTCTCTACAAAAAGACCTTCATCAAAGGCCCCATCCGGGGCAGCGGCAATGTGGTTTTCGCGGGCCTCAATGCGTTCGGCCAGTATAATCAGATCATTCTGGCGACCAATTGCACCTACAACGGGTCAACGCTCCTCACGTGCAGAAACTTTGATCTGTTCAGGATCAACTTCGGCGGCGCCCTGTTCAGCCAGCAGAACTTCAACAATCAATTCGGTCTGCAGCTGGCCGTTGACAATGCGCTGCCGACCACCACCGTGCTGACCATGGACGGCGAAATGGCGATCACCTCCGCCTCCCAGTTTTCAAATTACAGCCCCGCCAATAACTATGCGCAATGGCGGCAAACGCGTGTGCTGGACCTGCATATGGCCGGCAAGAATCAGACGCTGGCCGGCTTGAACAACACCAACCGGTTCTGCCGCACCCAGCGCATCATCAACCTCAACGCCAATGCCCCCTCAACCCTGACCATCAGCAACACCGCGGACTGCACCTTCTCGGGGAGTGTCGGCAACCTCGTCATGCCGGGCATCAACACCGCGGCGGTGGGAGTCCAAGGCGTGGTGAAAACGACCAACCATTTGGACGGAAACAACCTGGCCCTCGTCAAAGCGGGTCCAGGCACACTGACACTGATGGGCCCCCCCATCTATACGTCCACCAATGATTTTACCGCTTACATAAACGCCTACGGAAATGCCTACGCCAATGGCACCACCATCAATGGCGGCACCCTGATCGCGGCCAACTCGGTGATTTCCTGGACCAACACCTATGCGGGTACCGTCATCAATGTGGCCAGCGCCACCGGCAGCGGTGCGGTGACCATCAACAGCGGCGGCACCCTCGGTGGCACGGGCTCCATCGGTGGCGTCGTGACGAACAACGCGGGCGGCACGTTGTCGCCCGGAACGTCCATCGGCACGCTGACCTTGAATGGCAACGTCGTGCTCAACGCCGGCTCGACCAACACCTTCGAAGTGAACGGCACGACGCCCGCGAACGATCAGATTGTCTTGGGCGCAGCCGTGACCTACGGCGGCGTGCTGAAGATCGTGCCCTCGGGCAGCTTCACGGTTGGCCAGACGTTCACGCTGTTCAGCGGCGCGGGCGCGACGACCGCGGGCAACTTCAGCAGCATCGAAGGCAGCGCCGGCAGCGGCCAGGCCTTCAGCTTCACCAACGGTGTCTTGAGCGTGGTCAGCGCCGGCCCCAGCGGCCCGGCCACCCTCACGAGCAGCGTGAGCGGCTCCACGCTCACGTTCACCTGGCCGGCGGGCCAAGGCTGGACGCTGAAGAGCCAGACCAACAGCGTGTCATCCGGTTTGAACCCGGCCGCCAGCGCCTGGTTCACCGTGCCGGGCGGGGTTGACGGCAGCAACAGCATCACCATCGATCCGGCCAATCCCACGGTGTTCTACCGCTTGGTGTATCCGTAAACGAATTTGGGTTGGTTTGTGGAGTGGTTGCCGCCGGCGCGGCGCGGTCAGGGGTGGCCGCCCGCGCCGGCGGTTCTCTGCCACCCCGTCCCGGCCCGGGCTTGTGTGCTTGGCAATCGCACCGGCCACCGTGACCCAAGCAAGCCTCACTTGCACCGGCAGAATGCCGGTGTTTTGACCTGAAACTCTCGCCGAGGAACGAGCAAGGTGGCGGCATTTCCTCCGCGCCAATGAACGCCACTTCCACCCTGTTGACATGGAGAATAGCAACCAATCTGCATTGCCCAGGCATGCAAGCCCGCTCACGCCTTGTGGTTGATTCGTCACTAGCCCCGCGGCGGAGATTATGATAGAATGCCCCGGGTCAGTCCCGGAGACGGGGCAGCCAATTTCAAGTCCTCCCATGAAACTCAAATGTAACCTGCGTCAGCAGCCTTCCGCGGCCTTCACCCTCATCGAGCTGCTGGTGGTCATCGCCATCATCGCCATCCTGGCGGCATTGCTCCTGCCCGCCCTGGGCAAGGCCAAGTTCAAGGCCAAGGTCACAAGTTGCACCTCCAACTACAAACAATGGGGGCTGGCCATGAACATGTATGCCGGCGACGACGCCAAGGGGAGGTTTTACTCCGCGCCCGTGGCAGCCGGCGCGGCTGGCAATCCTTGGGATGTGAATCTGGACATGATCACCGAAATGGCTCCCCACGGCATGACCGTTCCCATGTGGTTTTGCCCCTTGCGCCCGGACGACCTCAAGAAGGCGGAGACGCAGGCGGGCCGCCCCATCAGCACCCTTGATGACCTGAAACTGGGGGTGAGATACGCGAGTGGCAACTTCGCGGTCATCTACCATAGCGTCTGGATACCACGACGGAAAGGCACCGGCACCAGCGCCCCGACGTTTCCAATGCTGTATCAGGCCAACGGCGCCAGGGATCCCAACGCCAACGAGGACTACCAATGGCCTTCCAAGCCGGAGGATCAAGGGGCTGCCTTGACCCCCATCATGACCGATCGCATCGTCGGCCAGGGGAGCGACTCCGACATCACGAAGATCCAGCCCAATAGCTGGCCGCAGGGGCACTCGCAAGGCACCAAGGTCCAGAACGGCAACCTGCTTTTCGGGGATGGCCACGTGGAAACCCGCAATGCCGGCAGGATGCAATGGCGCTGGCGGGCCAGTTTCACCTGCTTTTATTGACCGGCCGTCCGGGAATGTTTTTGGAAGGCAGGGGAGCGGATTGCATTTTTAACACAACGAAAACACCGCTTTCGGCCCGCAAACACCTGATTTTCCAACCGTCTGCATCAGTTGATTAAGTATTCAAGCCCGCCCCGGCCTGTAGCTAATTTTAGTCACTACCCGATGGGCTGCGATTGCGTTAAGTTCCCACCCAATGATACCGGTCGCCGCGCTCCTGCCTTGTGGGTGGGCTTGCGTGTTGGTCCAGCAACCGACTTCGTGTCCGCCTGTGAAAGGATGTCCAGTTCGGCGGGCGCTGCAGCAGTCGGTACGCCAGCCGAACATTTTTGATTGACCGCCAACAACTACAGATTGTGAAAATGAAAAACCAACCCGCCCCCCGTGCATTGTCCTCCTTCGCCGCCTTGCCCAACCTCGCCAGGCATCTGATGCCAAAGTTTCTGCCCGCCCTGCTCCTGGCCGGGATGGCCTCGCTGGCCAACGCCGCCGTCATCACCCCGCAGCTCGGAGGGTCAATCGACCCTGCGGGCGGTTCGACAAACGACTATAACGCCACCAGCTCGGTGCCGCTTTCGGATTTTAACACCGTCAGCAATCTC
>JAFMIZ010000052.1 GCA_017853715.1 Pedosphaera sp. | reverse complement strand
AATGAGTCAGACGCTGTCACTGTTCACGGCCCTGCTGCTACCGATGATGGGACTAAATGCCGCCCCGCGGTTAAACATCCTCTTCTTCACCGCCGACGACATGAACTATGACTCCAGCAGCGTCTATGGCGGTCCAATCAAGGATCTGACGCCGAATCTGGACCGGCTCGCCGCAGAGGGACTTCGCTTTGAGTTCGCCTACTCGACGGTCGCCGTTTGTCAGCCCGTCCGGCAAACCATGCAGACCGGTCTTTACCCGCATCGCAGCGGCTCGATGGGTTTCTATCCCATCAAGCCCGAAGTGCGCACCCTCAACCAACAGTTGCACGATGCAGGCTACCTCATCTCTATGTTCGGCAAAGGGAGCCATCATCAGCCCTCAGAAAAGTTCTGCGTGGACGTGTCGGATGACACCATTAGTCGGCATCCATCGAAATTGGCGGAGGTCACACGGAAGTTTCTCCGCATGGCTCGCGAACAAGACCGCCCGTTTTTTCACAACGTCAACTGCTACGACCCGCATCGCCCGTTCATCGGCATCCAGAGCACGAACGACCTTGCCGGAGGTGAAGTTCCCAGCCGCTGGATAAATACCGAGGAGGTCACCACCATTCCTGGGTTTCTTGAAGACCTCCCGAATATCCGCCGTGAGCTGGCCGGCTATTATACCAACGTGCGCCGCCTTGACGATGCTGTAGGTGCAGTGCTGGCCGTGCTCAAAGAGGAAGGGTTCGCTGACAACACGCTGGTAATGTTCTATGGCGGCGACCACGGCATGTCTTTCCCATTCGGTAAATCGAACGATTACGAGAACAGCTCCCGTGGTGCACTTATCATCCGCTGGCCGGGTGTGACCAAAGCCGGAACTGTTGACCGCGCCCACCTCGTTTCCACAATTGATTTCGCGCCCACGCTGCTGGAGGCCGCGCAATTGCCGGCACTGGCTGGCATCGATGGCCGCTCGTTCCTGCCCGCGGTAAGGGGGGGAAAGATGGCCGGTTGGGACCGTGTCTTCACGTGCTACAATGCCGCCATCGGCAATAACTGGCTGCCGATGCGTTGCATACGGACCAAAAACCGTTCCTACATTTGGAACGCGTGGAGCGACGGCAAACGCGAATACCACACCGAGAACATGACCGGGCTCTCCTGGAAAGCCATGTTGGCTGCCGCTTCCAACAGCCCGGCCATCAAGGACCGGACCGAATTCTACCTTCACCGTATCCCGGAGGAGTTCTACGACATGTCGAATGACCGTTGCGAACGCATCAATCGGATTGCGGACCCTGCTCATCAGTCAGAAATCGAGGCCATGCGGCAGGAACTGCTCACCGTCATGAAGCGCACCGGCGATCCGTTTGTGGAGTCCTTCGCCAAACGCGACCAGGCTCTGGCTGCCGCCGTTACTGACAAATTGAAAAAGGAATACGGGCGCACCAAAACAACGGCTCGGAGAACCGGAGAGAGCCTTTAGTGGTAATGTTTCCACTAAGTTGCTGGGCTATCTAACTACACTGTAAAATGCCTGACTAGCGGTGGCACCTGGGTCCATAAGAGTCACCACGCTGCCATTTGTGGTCTTGATCGCATTCGTCACCGGCGACCAGAACTGCGTCGTCAAATCTTCACAGCGCCAAAGCGCATAGCTCGCCAGTCCGTTCACCGCGCAACTAAACTGGCTGCCGCTCATTGCTGCGTTGCTGATCGTCACACCACTGTTCGTGGAGTAGCCGTAGAGCCAGAATTGCAGGCGGTCGCGATATTGCTGCTGCGTGGGGGTGAGTGAATTGTTTAAGTCCGTTAACTCCACGGGGTCAGTTTGCAGGTCGTAAAACTCGTCGTGTCCGTCATTGAAGCGAATCAGCTTGTAGCGGCTGTCGCGCAAGACGCGTCCGTCATTCGCTCCAGCCGGAACGCCGAACTGCTCATCGTAGATCAGCCGCGCGGGGTCGCTGCCGTTGGTGAGCGTTTGGGCGAAACTTCGGGAATCCAGGATGGTGCTTGATGGCACGGCGGCATTCGCGCTGGTGCCCGCCAGTTCGAGAATGGTGGCGAACAAATCCACCACGTGAACCGGCGTCACATTCGTTTGGCCAACAGTCGTGACCGGTGCGCCCGCCACGATCAACGGCACATTGATGCCGCCCTGATAAAGTGTGCCCTTGCCCGCTCCGGTGGGATAAGGCGGCTGCAACACGTTGCCCGGCGTGCCGTTGTCGCCCACGAAGATGACGCACGTGTTGCTCAAGTTCACGGCGGTAAGCAGGCGGCCAATTTCTGTGTCCATCGCCTGCACCATCGCGTCGTAATACAGCACGGGATTATTATTGATGTGCGGCGTGGTGCCGGGCAGCGAGGCATAGCTGGGGGCAAGGTTGGTTGGCGGCTTGTGCAGGGGCGTGTGCGGCGCATTGAAGGCCACCCAGGCGAACCACTTGTTTGTGCCCATCGCATTGATCCATGCCGTGGTATCGTCCACCACGTCGGTGGTGGTGTAGTTCGTGTAGTTTGGCGTTTGTGAGCCATTCACGACTTTCGTCCAGCTGCTGTAGTTCGTAACTGCCCCTGAAATGAAGCCTGAGAAATTCGTCCAGCCCCCGATGTTCCTTGGCGAGTTTGCGCCCGAGCCGAGATGCCACTTGCCGAACTGCGCCATCGCGTGGCCTGTGCCCGCGTTTGTCAGTGCCCGGGGCAACGTCCACAATCCGGTTGGTAGCGCGCCGCCGCTTTGCTCGACGACATCACCGATACCCGTGCGAAAGCCATACTGCCCCGTCAAAATGGCGGCGCGCGTTGGCGAACAAACGGGATAGGCGTAGGCGCCGGAAAACAAAACTCCATTCTGCGCCAGCGCTGCAATGTTCGGCGTAGGCGGCAGAGTGGCGCTCGAGTTGGTGTTGTAGAGCGAGGAACTGTCCACGCCGTAATCATCCGCGATGATGAGCAAGATGTTCGGCTTGGTGTCGGCGTGAGCGCACTGCGTGAAACCCGCGCCTAGCAGGCAGCCCACAGCGGCCAGACACAGCAGCGCGCGCAGTTGGGTGTTAATTAACATGCTGGCTTTAATGATGGTCATACGCTTGGGTCAATGCAGTTGAAATGTTTTGCGTTGTTGGCTGGAGAAATGGAGCGCCGAGCACCGCCTCGGCACGTTGCAGCGCTTATCCCAACAGGCCGAGACGGTGCTCGGCGCTCCGAGTTCCGGCTATGGCGTAACGACGGGATCATAGACATCCAATGAGGTTCTGACGGCGCGGAAATAGGCGCTGTCTGCGGTGGAGGTGAGATTGGTCGTCGCCGCGTCGCTTCTCGCGAGCACATTGGTTTTGTTGGCAACCCAACTGGTTAGGTTGGTGGAAATTTCCACGTTGTAATGTCCACCTTCGATGGCGCTCCAAGTCAGGGTGACGGTGCTGCCCGCAAGTTGCGGGGTGTCGAGCGTTGTCGTTGCCTCCGCGCCGCCGAGATAGTTCGTTACGTTCGGCGTCTCGACGCTCGTGAAGTTGAGTGTAGCCGGCGCGCCGTAGTCACCGCTGGTGCGTTGCCCGTAATATTGCAGGCCGATGATATAAGGGAACACGGGTGTGCCATTCGCCTCAATGGTGATGAAGTAGGCGTAAGTGCCGTCGGGAAAATCCGGCGTGCGGCAGAAACGCCCGTTGTAGCGATCAAGATCAAAGTCACCCACCGTCGCCCCGGTCGTTTGCGTATAGCCATGGTCCGCCAAGTGATCAAAATCCTGCACATACCAGCCCATCGGATAATTCACGCTGACGTTCGGACCATTGACCGCATTGGGCTTGCCGATATCCAGCGCCCATTGCGGATAGCTAGTGCGGCCGGTCACGTAGAGGTTCGTCGTGCCGAAATTACCATCGCGTGGCACGTAACCGGTGATCATGCGGCGCACGACTGAATTCATGTTCGTCGGATCGGAGTAACCATACGGCCCGTAGATTGGATAGCCGTCAAAAGCCCAGCCCAGAATCGGCGAATGATTTGTCTGCGTGGGATCCTCCGTGTAAGTCAGGTTGGTGGGATTGTAGGTGATGTGGTCGCCTAGCTGGTAGCGTAACGCCGTCGGGTTGATGTGATGATGCCGTTCACCGGTGAAGGGCTGATGCGAGCCTGTTGGATCCCAGGTCAGCCCCTCGGCGAGGTTGGCGTTGCGTTGCCAGCTTTGCGTAAAGACGCTGACGGCATTCGTGTCGTAGCTGCCGTTGTAATAAAACGCGTCGAGTTGATTATGCACGATGCCGCCATCCACCCACAGCGCGGTGGCTCCGAGCGATGTAAGCGTTTTGTTGACGCCCGGCCCCGGCGGCGTGCGGGCGATGCGCGTGAGCATGTCTTGATTCATGGGCCAGTTGGGGAACGGCTGCGTCTTTGCCGCGTTGAGATACCACGGTCCCATCACGTAGGAAGGCAATGCACTACTCGTGACATAAACGTAGTTCGACGAGACGCGTATGGACAACACCCCGCCGTAAACCGGCTGCGCCTGCGTGCCACTGGATCGTCCGGGTGGGACGGGAATCTCCGTATTGGTCCACGTGGTTGAACCCACGCCGTTCGTCGCAGCGGACCAGGTTTTATAGATGCGCGCGCATTTTGCGCCCGAGAGTTTGACCCACGAATCCACGACTGGTTCAGCCACCGCAGCACCCGCAAACGCTAGGGTTGCGAGCGCGCACAGCATCCACCTGATCTGGGCAGTTTGCAGTTTGATTTTCATATTTGTTCTGTGAGGCGTGGATGATGGATCAGAACGTTAATACGGTGATTGCTTCAAAATCGTTCCGTCTGGGAGCGCTTTCAGAGATGCAGCAAGAGCCATGGGGTGCTGTAATACTCATGCCGCCATCCTACACCGTGCAAAATTAAGCTGCCGTTAAGACGGCAAGGATGCCGGCGCCCACAGGCTCAAGGGGCGAGGAATTTGCTGTCGGTCAATGTGCCCAGAAAAGCCACCAGCGCGCGTTGATCACTTTCGCTGAGGCGCACGCCGCCGTTGGGATGCTTCGCCAGATTCGGATCCAGCGTCGCGCTGCGCTTCTGGCCGGAGCTGTAATGCGCCACCACTTCCGCCAGCGTCGCAAAACGTCCGTCGTGCATGTAGGGGGCGGTGAGGCTGATGTTACGGAGCGACGGCGTGGCAAACTTGCCTTGGTCTGAATCTTTGCCGGTCATCTTGGCACGACCAAGGTCTTTGAATTCGGAGTCCAAGCCGTTGTTGGCGAAAGTCTGACTCTGGAACAGCGGCCCGCCGTGGCAGTGGAAGCAGTCCGCGCCGAATTGTCCGCGACGCGGATCGTATTCCGTCATGAACAATTCCAGTCCACGCTGTTCTTCGGTGGTGAGTTGCTCCTTGCCCGCCAGTGCGCGGTCAAACTTGGAATCAAACGACGTAAGCGTCAGCACGAAGGCTTCAATGGCTAGGCCGATTTTCTCGGGTGTGATTTCCGGTGAACCAAACGCGGCGTTGAACAGGGTGACGTAGTCTTTGGGTGGCACAGGCGGCTCGCCTGTTCCGGCGGGCGTCCCGCCCGACGGCGGAGAGGCGGGTGGATTCTTTTTTGCGTTCGCGTCAGTTGCAACCATGACTGCCTCGACGGTTTCCGGCGGGACGCCGGAAACGACAGGCCGGAGGCCTGTGCCACCCAGCTTCGCCACCACATTCGCGAGCGACTCGTCCATCTCGGTGTGATCCTGAATTGGCATCAGCGCTTGCGCTCGCAGCGTGGGCGCGCGGCCATCCCAGAAGAAGGAGGTTCTCCATGCGAGATTGAACAGTGACATGGCGTTGCGCGTGCCGACTTGTTCGCGCACGCCGACGCTGTATTGGCGCGGGTCGGCAAAGGCGTGTTTTGCATCGTGGCAAGAGGAGCAGGAGAGCGTGTTGTCTTTCGACAACAATCGCTCGTGAAACAGCTTCTCGCCGAGCGCGACGCGTTCCGTGATGAGCGGGTTGTCCTTGGGCAGATCGGGGATTGGAAACGTCGCGCTCATCTGGAATGGATACGCCGTGAACTTCGAGGGCAGGTAAAGTGGTTTCAATGTTGCGGTCGCCACGCTGGCGACATCCGCCTTTAGAACCCGGCTGACATGAAATGCGCCGGGCAGATTCGCGACCAAAGCCGCAGCAATGGGATCACCGTCGCGCGAGTGGGTAGACGAACCATCCTTGCCGAACGACAGCGGACGCGGTGCGTTGAGCAGCGTGGCGATGTCGAAATCGAGATCGAGGCGCAAGTCGTTGGTCAGGGCGAGCGGGGCGGCGAGTGTGATACGGGTGCGATTGGTATCGCGGGCGAGGTGATAGGCCCAGCCATCCATCACGCCGCTGTCGTTGCGCCACATGCCTTCGAGTGCGAGGAAGATATATCCGCCCTGCCAGCTCCAGTGCAGGTTGTTGAGGTTTGGGTTCAAAGGATGGTTGGCGGGGAACTGCGCAATGTTGGCATCGTTCAGTTGTTCGTCTGGGCCGAGATGAAACCGGAGGCTGCGATACTCAGCGGGGGGGACGGAGGCGATGTGAAAAGACGAACGTGACTTCTCCAAATCAAGCCAGGCAACTTCGTTGGTGAGCTCCAGCCAGGACCCATCGGCGCGTTGCAGCGCGAAGCCGTGCAGCAGGTAGCTGATGCGTGTGATAAAAAACTTTTCGCCCGCCGATGTCTGGTAGCGCAACGAGTCGGGCTGAATTGCTTCACCCGAAAACTTGGGCGTGATGCTGATTTCCAGCGACGCACCCATGACCGAGGCCCAAACGCTCAGCACCAGCAGTGCAAACTGGCGTTTGAGGAGAGCGGATTGGAGCTTCATTGGTCCTCAGACGTTGGCACCTTGCGTTTTTGAAATCAACCGCTGGCCGGGGGTAACACACGATTTAGCCCCAGCCTGCCGCCGGCCGAACACAAGACCAGTTCGCATCACGGGTTGATGGTGAACGCGCCGGGCAGAGTGTAGGTCGGCCCAGGAAATATTACGACGATGTTCTGCAATCCCGTGGGTGCCCCCGAAGCCGGAATGGCAAATGTGGCGATGACGGTGCCTTGTGCCGGGCGGGAGAGACTGGTGCCGGGGATGGTTCCCGCAAGGGTTACGCTGGCGGGCTGGACGTCCACTGGCGGCTGCATTGGGGTCGTGGGCAGAGTAATGGTGACAGTCACAGAGGTGCCAGCGCTGGCGCTGCCGCCCGGCGCAAAGGAGGTATTGCCGCCGCCACCGCCAGATGTACCGCCTGCTGAGTCATACGACGCGAGAACGGTGCGGGCCACGCGATAGAACGAGGCATCGCCCGAAACGGAGTTACTGTAGGTGCCGGTGTTCAGAGCGGCGGCAATGTTGGTGGCGTTCGTGGTCCATGTGCTGAAGTCGGTGGTGGATTCCACGCGATAGGTGCCGCCTTCCAGCGCGCTCCAGGTGAGTGTGACTACACTGCTTCCCGCCGCCAGTGTCTTTAGCTTCGGCGCGAGATTGGATTCGCCGAGGAAATTGGTGGTGACGCTTTCGTTGATGCTGGTCTGGGCGCTGCCCGTCGGCGAGCCGTGGAAGGCGCGCCCGATGTTGTAAGGAAACGTGGGCACACCGTTGCTGCTGACGCTAACAAAGTAGGCATAGACGCCCTCGGGAAAGTCCGGCGTCACGCACCAGCGACCATTGTATTCGTCGAGATCGAAGTCCGTGCCCTGCGTGTAGCCGAGGTCACCGAGGTAAGCGTTGTCTTCCATGTAACGGCCCAACGGATACGTGTTGGTCGCTGGGCCGGCCTGGTTGGCTGAAACATTGTAGAGCCGGACGGCCCACGCAGGAATGGTGCTGCGCCCGGTGTTAGCGGGACTGTCAGTGCCGTTCTGGCCGTTGCGAAGGACGTAGCCGGAAATCATCCGGCGCACACTGCTTGCGGCATTGGTGGCTTCCGCATAACCGTAAGGCCCGTAGACTGGATGCCCATCGCGCACCCAACCGAGAATGGGCGAGTGGGCGGTTACGGGATTCGTGCTCTCGCTGTAGGACTTCGTGGTCGGGTTGTAATCCACGTGGTCGCCCAGCAGATAGCGCAGGGCAATTGGGTTCGCGTGGTAATGGTGCGTGCCGGATTGCTCCTGATGCGCGAGGCCGGGGTCGAGCGTGACGCCTTCGTTTACATAAGCGTCGCGATTCCAATAGCCGGTGCCACCGCCACTTTCTCCGGAACCAGTCCACGCAAATCCATCGCGTGAATCGAACATCGAGATGCCATCCACGAAGTAGCCAATCGCCCCGAGACCGGTGAGCGTTTTGTTTGTAGGGAGAGTCGGCGTGCGCGGAATACGATAAAGCACCCTCTTGTTCACGGGATAATTCGGGAAGATTTGTGTGCGTGTCGCGTTCAAATACCACGGTCCCATCACATGACTGCCCAGCCCGGTGGTGCGGAGATAAACCCAATTGGTCGAAGAATAAATCTCCTGCACGCCCGAGTAGGCTGGGGTGCCTTGCGTCTGAGAACCATTGCTCCAGGTGGTAACGGCATTACCTGCGGCCTTATTGGCGTCAGTGGTGTAAATCCGCGCATAACGTCCAGAGTTGGCGGTGAACCAAGAATCAACGATGGGCTGGGCGGGCAATTTCCCCGAGGGGGTCGCGACCACCAGCAGGCTAAGAATACGGATGGCGGTAATTTTCATGCCCGCAATCTGGCACAGCGGACCTTAACCTGAGATTAAGACGAAGGAATTATGGAAAGATTTCTGCCGCTGTCCTTACACCTTTGCTGCGACTGGCTTTCAGCACAGTCGCGCTCCAGTCGCTCCAGCCCTACAACAGCTGCCGCAAGTCCGCCGCAAACGAATCCAAATCTTCCGGCGTTATGTCTCAACTGCACATGAGGCGCGACCCGTCCGGCGTGATTACACCCGTGTTGAACTTCCAGCCACGCCGGGCAACGAATGCAGCGCCGCGGCCAATCGTTTGGCCATTGCATTGCCATGGTCTGCCCGGCGCAACCACGCACCGTCCTGCAACATCCCCACCCACGGGGCCGAGAGAATACGCATCTTCGACGCCAATTGACCGCCTTGCTTGCAGCGATGGTCGAACTCCGCTGCCAGCTGGTGATCGAAAAACACAACGGCTTCGCCCAACGCTATGCCGTTCTTCGAGCCACCAAAGCACAGCACGTCCACGCCCGCGTGCCACTTGATCTCCTAGGGCGTGACGTCCAGTGCCGCCACGGCATTCGCAAAGCGCGCTCCATCCATGTGAACTTTCAACCCCAGCCGTTGCGCGGTCTCGTTCAGCGGGTGGAACTCGGCGATTGAATACACCGTGCCGACTTCCGTGGCTTGAGTGAGGCTCAACATGCGCGGCTTGGGGCAATGAATATCGCTCCGCTTCAGCACCGCATGCAGGACGTCAGTGGTCGGTACTTTTCCGTTCGCACCGGGCAGGAGCAAAATCTTGCTCCCGTTGGCAAAGAACTCCGGCGCGCCGCACTCGGCAGTCTCGATGTGCGCGAGTTCGTGGCACAACACGCTGTGATACGATTGTGAGAGCGACGCCAGGGAGGGGGAGTTGGCCGCCGTGCCATTGAACACGAAGAACACCTCACAGTCGGTTTTGAAGACATCACGCAGCAGGTCGGACGCTTTTTGGGTCCAAGCACCGTTGCCGCAGCTGACGTCGTGGCCGCGATTGGCCTCCTTGAGGGCTGTCCATGCTTCGGGACAAATGCCCGAATAATTGTCACTGGCGAAATGACGGGGGCGTGATGGCAACTCGCTCATGCCCAACGCTAGCCCCTTGCGGGCATGGAGAACGGCAAAATTCGCCAGTATGAGTGTGAGTTTTCCTTCCCTCAGGCACTGCATTTGCTAAAAGCCCCGTGTGTATCTCGAACATTATGGGCTGAAGGAGCCGCCGTTTGCGATCACACCAAACCCGCGGTTCCTGTTCTACAGCACCAAACATCGTGAAGCCTACAACCATCTGTTGTATGGCATCCGCGAACGCAAGGGCTTTGTCCAACTCACGGGTGACGTGGGCGCGGGCAAGACCACCCTTTGCCGCGCCATGCTTGACGCACTCGATGACCAGTTCGCCACTGCGCTCATCTTGAACCCGGTGATGAGTCCGAATGAGATGATGAAAGCCATTGCGATTGATTTCGGTCTCATCGTCGAAGGGATGGACCGTTTGGAGACGGTGGCGGTCATCAACGAGTTTCTCCTCTGGCAGGCCAACAACAACCGCGAGTCCGTGCTGATCATCGATGAAGCGCAAAACCTTTCGGACGACTTGCTGGAACAAGTGCGGCTGCTATCGAACCTTGAAACGGACGACCGGAAGCTTTTGCAAATCGTATTGATGGGGCAACCCGAATTGCGCGACCGGCTGAACGCACATCACCTGCGCCAGCTTCGCCAACGCATCACGGTGCGTTACCATCTCAGCACACTGACCCGCGAGGAGGTGGGCGAATACATCCGCCATCGCATCCATGTTTCCGGGGGAAATGGCCGTCCGGACTTCTCCATACCGGCCATCTGGCGCATTCACCGTTATAGCAAGGGCGTGCCGCGCCTCATCAACGCACTGTGCGACAAGGCGCTGCTGGCGGGTTACGTCAACCAGACCGACAAGATTGATTACGGCATGGTGGGACGCGCCATCCGCGAACTCGAAGGCGAAATACACGACTGACCATGAGCCTGATCAACGACGCATTGAAACGCACCAAGGACGTGCAGCAACAGACCTCGCCCGCGGCCGAAGGTCCGGCACTACGACCGGTGACACCCGAGGAAGAGAAGAAAGCCGGCAGCGCCAAGACCTTCTTGTTTATCATGGTCGTTGCGGTGATAGCGGGAAATGTCCTGTTGTGGCTGGCGTTCAGCGAGAAGCCGACTGAAAAACGCACCGCTTCAGTCGCTGACGCGGTTGCCGCATCCCCCGTGGAGTCCACTCCGGTCGCGGAAACGCCCAAGACGACGGCACCAGAGCCTGCTCCAGCGGCGTCCACACCTGCAACTGCTCCCGGCCCGGCTGTAGAGCCCACAATCCTTTCCACCAACGTCCCGGAGCCTGCGCCCAAAGTGGTGTTCACCGAACCTGAGCGCCCCATGGTGCTACGTTTGCAGAGCATCATTTACGGCTCACGTTCTTCGGCGATGATTGGCGGCAAGTTCCTAGTTGTCGGAGACACCATCCAAGGGCACAAAGTCATCGCCATTGACAGAGACACGGTAACTCTGATGGGAGAAGGCAAGACCAACGTGCTCAGTTTGCCGTGACTTGAGCAGGCGCAACTGCTACATCCTGCGCCTGAGCAATGAATCCTCTGCGCGACCTTTTCCGGCGCTCGCCCACCCACGCCCGGGTGGCGCCGTTCTTCATTTTCCTTGGCATAACCTTCGCGCAGGCCTCGCTCGGGCCCGACGCAAAATACTGGTGTTACGCGCTGAAAACCCTCGTCGGCATCTGGATCGTTTGGGAAATGCGCTCAGTCGTCGCCGAGATGCGCTGGGCGTTCAGCTGGGAAGCGGTGGCGGTCGGCGTGGTCATGTGTTTGGCCTGGGTGGCGCTCGACCCATTCTATCCCATGAACCACATCATGATGAAGCCCTTGCCCGGCGATGAATGGGTTCCGTTCGAGCGCTTTGGCGAAGGCTCGGCCATGGCGTGGGCGTTGATCGCCATTCGCACGTTCGGCATGACCATCATTGTGCCGCCATTGGAAGAAGTGTTCTATCGCTCCTACGTTTACCGCATGTTCATCAAGAACGACTGGGAAAAGGTGCCGCTGGGTTACGTTGCCATTCCGTCGCTCATCGCCTGCTCGGCGCTATTCGGCCTGATGCACTATCAGTGGCTTCCTGGTATCCTCTTCGCGCTTTCAATGCACTGGCTGACCATCCGCAAGCAACGCCTCGGCGACGCCATGACCGCCCACGCCATCACCAACTTCCTGCTCGCTGTCTGGGTGGTGTGGAAGGGCGATTGGAAATTCTTTTAGGGAACATTTAACACTCCACCTTCAACGCCGAACATCCCCGGTTCGGACCAGAGCGGGCCATAATGTTGTGAGTTGGATGTTCATTGTTGAATGTTCAATGTTTCCCCCAGATTCTTCCTTGGTGATTCCGTGCATCCTCCACGAGGACGAGCATCTGCTGGTGGTGAACAAGCCGCCCGGCGTGAACACGCACGCACCTTCGCCGTATGCGGGGGAGGGGATCTACGACTGGCTGCGTCATCGCGAACCGCGCTGGGCATCGCTGGCCATCATCCATCGGCTCGACAAGGAAACCAGTGGCGTGATGGTCTTTGGCAAAACTCCACTGGCCAATCGCTCCCTCACCGAACAATTCACCGCGCGCGAAGTGCGGAAGCGTTATTTCCTCCTCACGGACCGCCCAATCAAGCGCAACGAGTTCACAGTCAAGTCAGACATCCGGCGCACAGGCGACAAATACACCAGCGGCCCAGGCGGTGAAGGGGCAGAAACGCATTTCAAGGTTGTTGACCAGGAGAGCGGCTCAGAGAAACATCTCCTCGTTCAGGCTGAGCCGCACACAGGCCGCACGCATCAAATTCGAGTCCACGCTGCGGAGTCGGGCTTTCCAATCTTGGGTGACACGCTTTATGGCGGCACATCGGCAACACGTGTCTGCCTGCATGCTGCCGAGTTACAATTCATGCATCCGGCGACGGGTAAGGAATGCGCATTCTCTGCCAAGGCAGACTTCTCCGCTGACCGGCGTGGCCCGCTTATCGAGGAGAGCGAAACCAACGCTTTCCGACTCATCCACGGCGCCAGCGATGGCTGGCCGGGTTGGTATGTGGAGCGATTGGGCGACTTCCTCCTCTCGCAAAGCGAGCAACTGCTCACCCCCACTCAACAATCCGAGCTCGCAGCGTTGCTCCGTGCCCATGCCGCACGCGGCGCCTACCACAAACTTCTCAACCGCCAAGTCCGCAAAACCGCATCCGCCGACGCGTCCCCGACCTTGGTCGCTGGAATCGCCGCGCCCGAACGGTTTGAGATTCGCGAAAACGGCGTGCGATACGAACTGAGTTTCAGCGAAGGCTACTCAGTCGGCCTGTTCCTCGACCAACGCGACAACCGCCGCCGTTGCCTGACCCAACACATTGCGGCGAGTTTTCCTTTGCTGGCATCCCAGACCCCAGACCTAAGACCCGAGCTCTTGAATTGTTTCGCTTACACGTGTGGATTTTCAGTGTGCGCCGCGCTGGGCGGGATGCGCGCCACCAGCCTCGACTTGTCCAAGAAATATCTCGAATGGGGAAAACGTAACTTTGCGCTGAACGGTCTGGACCCAAAAGAGCACGACTTCATTTACGGCGACACGTTTGACTGGTTACGGCGACTGGCCAAGAAAGGCCGTGTGTTTGACGTCGTTGTGCTCGATCCGCCCACGTTTTCGCAATCAAAGGAGAGCGGGGTGTTCCGTGCCGCGAAAGATTATGGCGAATTGGTGAAGGCCGCGCTGGGGGTCCTGCGTCCCAATGGCGTGCTGCTCGCCTCGACCAACGCCGCCGACTGGCCACCCGAAGCATTTGTGGATGAAGTGCGTTCCGCTGCGCGCTTGCTGGGACGACGAATCCAACACGAGCACTTTGTGCCGCAGCCAATGGATTTCCCGATCACCCGCGACGAACCGGGATACTTGAAGACGCTGTGGTTGAGAGCAGGCTAGGAAGCGATGAACCATTCAACATTCAACGCCGACCGATCAACCGCCCGCGCATCGCAGCCGAGGCGTCAAGCGACAGTTGAGAGTTCAAAGTTGAATGTTGAGCGTTCACCCTCAGCTTCAAGCACGGCCGACCTCCGCGCTCTGGCTCGCGAGCCGGAGGGGGAAAAACGCAACCGCCGTTTCATCTGGGCCTGCTCGGTGTGCGCACTGTTTGGAGCCGCAGCTTTGCTTGGGCTGTTGAACCACGAGGATGCCGACGTGGCCAAACCAAGCCCGAGGCGGACAGCCATCGTGCCGGTTGCCTTCATTGCTCAAGCTCCCTCGGCGACAAAAAGCGGCGCGCCTGATTCCAAACCGCTGACTTCCAAAACATCAGAAATAAATCAAGCCCCCCAAGTTGAGCCAGCCGTCATTCCGCTGGATCCAAATGGCGCACAACCCCCGGTCCCCACACTACAACCTGCACCTGAGAACCCGTTGCCAGCGGATCCCGCGCCCGCGCAGATCCGGCCAGTCGCCAGCCAATTCGAGCCCGCCAAGAACCCGGCCTTCACACCACAGCCTGCTTATCCTTCAGTGGCGCAGCGGCGCGGCCAACAGGGCACCGTGCGGATTGGATTCAAGGTGGAACCCAGCGGCCGCCTAGTCGATGTGCGGATTGGCCAGGCCTCCGGATACGTTCTACTGGATGAGGCGGCTCTGGCTGCGGTGCGCGACGAGTGGCGGTTCCCCGCCGGTCCGGTGCGTCATCATTTCGTGGATATTGTGTTCCAATTGAAGTAAGCAAGAGGCCACAGAACCAAGCCATGATACTTGCCAATGTGATTGTGGATTACTTCGGAGCGGGCGGACCGATCATGTGGCCCATCCTATTGGCGGCCATTGTCGCCGTCGCGGTGGTCAGCGAACGCATAGTCTGGTGGGCCCGCGAAGCTCGACGACGCAACCCGCAACAATTGGAAGCGGTCTTTGCCGCGATCGAGCGGGGCGATTTTGAATCGGCTTCAACGCAAGCCAAGGATTCTGCCGACCCGATCATACGCATGGTCTGGCACGGCATGAACCATCATCACTCCTCGCTGCAAGGCGCGTTGCAGGTGGCGGCCGGTGCGGAACTGCAGCGAGCCGGCCGGTTTCTCGGCGTGATGGACACACTGGTCACTCTGGCACCACTGTTGGGCCTGCTGGGAACGGTCGCGGGCATCTTCCGAACCTTCATCGCGCTGGGCAGTCAATCCATCGAGGGCGCGATGGGAACCATCACCGGCGGCATTGGTGAGGCATTGATTGCCACTATGTGCGGCCTGGCCATTGCCATTTTTGCGCTGATCCCGTTCAACTACTTCACGCGCCGCGTGGCGCGACTTCACTTTGAGCTGGAATCTGCCGCCACCAATGTCGAGGTGATGGTCGCCGCCGCAAAGCAACGCCAGACCGCCTGCACGCCGTGAAAATCACTTCGCCGTTGCCAGAGCGAAAGGCGCGGATCGAGATCATTCCGCTGATTGATATCATGTTCTTTCTGCTCGCCGCGTTCATGCTGGCGAGCCTGGCGCTGATTCATTTGAAGACTATTGGAGTAAGCCTGCCATCAGCCCGGGCGCACACACCAGCATTTGAGGCCGCGGCCATCAACATCGACGTGGATCAGCGCGGCGACATCTTTGTGGAGCACGAGCGCGTATCGGCGGTGGAGCTGGAGTCTCTATTGGCCAACCAGATGCAAAAGAACACCAATGCCCCGGTTTATATCAGCGGCGACCGGCGGGCGATGCATGGCGACGTGATCCGCGTGTTGGACATTGCCCGGGCGGCGGGGGCGCAGAGGGTAAGTTTCGCGGTGACCGTTGAAGCTGCAAGGCAGTAGCGGCAGGGGAGCACCCCAGCCACACACCCCAAACCTTCAGCGCAAGGCTGGTGTTGCATTCGTCAACGCCTGCTGCTGTGCGTTCCAGCGTTCGACGAGTGCGTTGTAGTCCACCGCCAACTGATTGTAACGCTGCACCGCGTCGTCGCGCTCGCTCGCGAGGCTCTTCAACGCGCCGTTCTGCACGGTAATATTCAGGTTGGCCTTGGTCAGGGCAACGCCGAGTGATTTCACTTCGGCCTTAAGGCGGGCGGCTTCGGCCTCGCGAGCGACGATGTCGGTCATGATTTGCTGGCGCAGGCCATCAATCCTCGTGATTTCCGCTTCCAGTCGTGAAACGTCGCCCTGCAACAAATCGATGGTTTCGCTGACGGAACGGGTGGCCTTATCGGAACGCTGCAATTGCTGACGCAAGACACTCTCGCGATGCCATTGCACGGCCAGCAATACGCACAAGCCGAGCGCAAAAAAAATGAGCAGATTCTGCAGTAGATTCTTCATTTGAAAACCGGCAATTGACCGAATGCAACCTCAAGCTTGCCCCGGTTTGGTCACTAGCACAATGACTTGGCTTGGACGGAGCCCGTATTCGTAAGGTGTGGGCAAATAGTCCAACGGATACTCGGGAGACACATCAATCAGCGGACCCTTCGCCTGGATTGCATGATAAAGGCTGTGGGTGCGGAAGTGTTGTTTGTTGTGACGATCCTTGTTCAGGATGATCAGTGCCTCCTGCTTCGCGTGCAGCGAACCTTTCCACAGGTAGAGAATGTTCGGGTTGTCGGAATACAACACTTCCGTCGGAGCATCCTCCAAGAAGACGGGGTTCTCAGCTTTGATCTTGTTGACCTGTCTGATGTAGTCCGTCAGGTCCACGCCGGTCTGCTCCCAGTCCGTGGGCCGCGTATCCACCACGTGCAGGCGCTTGCGGAAGCCGAACTCAAAACCAATGGGTATCATCACACCCGCCGCGAAGAGCGCGCTGAAAAGATACTGACGCTTCACGGCTTCAACATCACCGCCGACTTCTTCCATCAAGCGCGGCGTATCGTGACTCTCGGGAAAACCCACCGAGTCGGTTTCCTCGCGCGTCAACGTGTACTGCTCCAGCAACCACGGGCCAGCGAAGTCCCACCATTTCGAGCTGTTGAAAATGCAATCGAAGCCGGCCTTCGCGGTTTGCACGGTTTCCTTGGGCGAACAGCCAAGCGTCTCCGCGAGGAATACCGCCTTGGGATGCTTCTTGTGCGTTTTCTCGATCAACCGCCTCCAAAACGCTTCCGGCACCTGGTACGCGGCGTCCGCGCGAAAGCCTTGCACGCCCAAGCCGATGAGAAAATCCACCACCTCAGCCAGATAGGTGAACAAGCCCTCCTTGTCGGGCGAGTGCTTGTGATCGAATTGCGCGAGATCCTTCCATACAACTCTCTTATCGTTTTCCATGCACCAGGGATGCGCGATCTTGCCGTGCTCATGCTTGAACCACTTCGGCTTTGCCTTGGTCAGATCCGAATCAAATGCGCAGTGGCTGACCACGAGATCCACCATGATCTTGAGTCCGAGCCTGTTCGCCTCCCTGACCATCTTCTTGAACTCGGCCGCCTGGGCGCGCGAGGTCTTACCGTCCACGAAGAGCGGGTTCAGGCTGAAGTAATCCTTCACGGAGTAGAGGCTGCCGGAGAAACCAGGATAGTGGATGGGATTCACGAACACCCAGTCGAAGCCGAGATTGGCGGCCCGCTCCAAGTGCGGCGTCCAATCGCGAACATTGCCGACCAGCAGCGGAAATAGGTTGTAGATAATCATGGCAAATTGCCTTTCCGTAGGAGACGAGGTGAAGAGTTTTAACCTCTTGATTCATTCGGTCTGATCAGAGACCCCTCACGTCGTCTCCTATTCCTGCGCCCCCACGGCACTCGGAGCTTGGACAAATTTACCACCCGCGTCACGCGCGATTATCAGCAAACTCCGCGGCTTTGAAGACCAGTTGCTGATTCTCACGCAGAACGGCCAGCCAATGGTTCATGCGTTCGGCGTTGGTCTTGTCGCTCCAGTGATTGAAGAGGTTCGCTGCGTCGCCCAATGCTCGACGTCCTTCCGGCGGATGAATCTCCAGTGTGAACGTGCAATTTGCATCGCCCAACGACCCGAGGGCCATGCGGATGATGTGGGCCAGACCGTTTGAACCGAACAGTGTTGGCAGAACGCGCCGACCTTGATGTTCGAAAGCAATGGGTATCTCCGCGAGGAAGCTCAAGTGATCCGCAACACCGAATGGACTGTACGTCGAGGACGGATGGCCGTCGTGGAGGTGGAAGTGGACGGGCTTGGCAATGACTCCCAAATGTTGAATCAGTTTCCGAACCGCTGGCAGCGCGGTCGCGGTCGCCTGCTGCACTTCATTCACCACCTGCGACAACTCGGGGTGATTCGGTTTCAACTCACAAACATCTCGGCCTGCGTGCCGTGCCGCGAAGGCCGCACGCGCCTGCCAGATTCCCACGTGCCCGACATCCACACAAACGCTGGTGTTCCCGCAATCCGCAATGGACGCGGCAAACCCGGCAAACATCTCCGGCTTCAACCCCACCGCGAATTCAATGAACAGGCGTGGACTGTCCGGCAACGTTTCGAGCAGCGCATTCATCTCGCGCACGGCAAGCAAATAGTCCTCCGGACGAGAAGCCAGTTCCGGCTGATCATGAACGACCATGCCGTAAATCCGCCCTGCGAACCGGCGGGCGAACTCCAGCACCTGCGCCCGACCGTTGCCCTCGAGCAGATTAATACCGCGAGACAGATGAGCCACCGCGGGCACGCCGTTGGCAGGTTTAAAATTCAGGAGCCACTGCAGTTCATCCGGATTCCCGGCGTAGAATTCCGCGCCCAGTCCGGCCTGCTCAAAGCGCCTCTTCGCCAGTGCCAGCAGGCAGTCGTCGCCCTCGATTCGTTTCTGCAACAAACCCAGGACGCGCGGAGCCTTGGCGACCTTGCTCATGTCGTGGGCGGGATACCCTGCTGCGCGCGCGACTGCACGAGAATAATTTCATCCCCGCGAATCACTCCCTCCACATCCTGCGGCGCGCCGAATTCGCGCTCGACGAGGTTGGAGATTTGAGCCAGCCGTGCGCCCAAGTTCGCGCGCAACTCGGCTTGTGACGTGAAGCGGACTTGCGAGTAGTCCACCCGGTGTTCGCCAAGCGGGAAGCCCCCCAGCCGGCCGGATGGGGAGAGGGGGGCCGGCAGGCCGGGTGAGGGGAATGCTCCCGCAAACAACGCATGACTGAAATTTGCGAACGCCAGCATCATCACGCTCCCCTGCTCCCGGTCGCATACCATGCGATACGGCGTGCCCCGCACGGCCGCGCTGGCGAGCGTTTCGCCCAAGCCGACGGCAAGCTCCACATAACACTCGCCCGGGCGGTGGTTGAGCGGATTCACCGTGTGCAGGAAGAACGAAAGCTCCGGTTCGATGAGCGGCTGGATCAGCACCGCCATGTGCGCGGCCTCATGCGGGATGCCCGCCTGCCGCCGACTCGCCGCTGCACGCTCGGCCCACAACGACG
>JAFMIZ010000006.1 GCA_017853715.1 Pedosphaera sp. | reverse complement strand
CGGCTGCCGCAAATTTCTGTTCCATCTGACCTGGACCGGTTCGTTGCTCGCTCTGTTGCTGGTGAAACCCATCAGCGCGTTCTTCGGTTTCCCGCGTTCCAGTTTGGTGCTCACCATCGTCTTTTACGTTCTCGCCTTGTGGTGGGGGGCTTTTGCCACGGCGTTATGTCAGGGGTTGGGCTGGTTCAAGCGGCTGGCAGCCATTGGGCTGGGTATGGTGACAGTGCGCGTGGTGCTCGGCTTCGGGGCCTCGCACTGGCACATGATGGCGGAGGTCGTGGTGCTCATCTCCGCCGCCGGATTGCTCGCCAACCTCATCCTGCTCAGGTGGCGCAAGCAACTCGCTCTTCCCAGTGACCACCCGGAATCGCCCTGGACCCCCGAGTTCATCAGCTTCATTTTCATCTCACTCGCGTGCGTGGGTGGAGGCTACTGTTTCATGCAAGGCGACCAGCTGGTGGCCAAACGCTATCTCGGCAAGGAAGACCTGGACGCCTACACCGCCGCCGGGCTGCTGGCGAGGGCGCTGCCATTGACGGTGGCACCGCTGCTCACCGTGCTGTTTACCTATCGCTCGGGGCGGCAACAGGCGGATGACTTGCGCGAGCAATTAAAACTGCTCGCCCTTTATGCGGGCGGGCTGGCGTGCGGCGCGGCAGGTTTAATTGCCCTGGGTGGCCTCTGCCTGAAGATTCTCAACCGCTACTCGCCGGAGGTTCACGCGATGTTGGTGCCGCTGTCCGTCACCATGGTGTTCGTGGGGTTGCTTCAATCGCTGGCATTCTGGTCGCTAGCCAGCCGATGGTCGCGCCTGGCGCTGCTCTACGGAGTGCTGGGCCTGGCCTATTGGCTCATTCTCCTGACGTTCGGCACGTCACTGCCCGCGCTGCTCCGGCTGATGCCCGTGGCCGCCGGGGTGGCGTTTGGGGGATTGCTGATGGTGTGGTTGCTCGCCATGCGCGGCAAACGCTCGGTCAATTAACCCTTCTATTCCGGTGTGGAGCAGCCGACCTAAACCCTCCAACCAATCAGGACATGGGCTTGCGAGTCGTCGCCACGCCTTTCATACTGCGTGCCCAGTTACGATATCAAAATCTAAATCATCATGAGCAATCCCATTCGCGTCGCCGTCACCGGTGCTGCCGGTCAAATCGGTTACTCACTCCTGTTCCGCATCGCCTCCGGCGCGATGTTCGGGCCCAACCAGCCCGTCATCCTCCACCTCATCGAAATCCCCGATGAAAAAGCCATGAATGCGTTGCAGGGGGTTTGCATGGAGCTCGATGACTGCGCGTTTCCCCTGCTCAGAGGCATCGTCCCAACCTCCAGCTTGGATGAGGGCTTCAAAAGCGTGAACTGGGCGTTGCTCGTTGGCGCCGTGCCGCGCAAGCAAGGCATGGAACGCAAGGACCTGCTTGGCATCAACGGCAAGATTTTCACCAGTCAGGGTCAGGCCATCGCGAAGAATGCTGCCAGCGATGTGCGCACCCTCGTGGTGGGCAACCCCTGCAACACCAACGCGCTCATCGCCAAGGCCAACGCGAAGGGTGTGCCGGAGAATCAATTCTTCGCCATGACCATGCTCGACGAGAATCGCGCGAAGACGCAGCTGGCGAAGAAGGCGGCCGTGGACGTCACGGCCATCACCAACCTCGCGATCTGGGGCAACCACAGCGCCACCATGTATCCCGATTTTCCCAACGCGAAGATCAACGGACAGCCGGTTCCCTCGGTTATCCAGGACGAAGCGTGGCTCAAGGGTGATTTTATCACCACTGTGCAACAGCGCGGCGCGGCAATCATCAAGGCTCGCGGCTTGAGCAGCGCAGCGAGTGCCGCGAACGCCGTGGTGGACACCGTGCGCAATCTCACCACGCCCACCAGACCCGGCGACTGGTTCAGCGTGGCAGTTGCTTCGCCCGGCGACTACGGCATCGAGAAGGGCATCATGTTCAGCTACCCGATCCGCAGTGACGGCAAGAACTGGAGCATCGTGCAGGACGTGCCGTTGAACGAATTCAGCCGCGCCAAGATCGCCGCCACGGAGAACGAGCTTAAGGAAGAAAAAGGGCTGGTGGCCGAACTGCTGGGTTGATTCGGATTTCAAAATGTTTGTCAGGCAGGCAGGCGGGCGTCGTCAGATGCCCGCCTCTTTGCTGCCGTTGCGGGGGGGAGGCAGGCTGAAAATGGCCCAAATCCAGACTTGCAATCAGGGGCGGCATCCGTATTCTTGCGCACGCTTTTGGAAGCGAGCGTAGCTCAGCCTGGTAGAGCATCACGTTGCCAACGTGATTGTCGAGGGTTCGAATCCCTTCGCTCGCTCCAATTTTCTCCACCTACTTCTAAGTTCAACACCTCAACCAGGCAGGGCGTAAGCGAAGCAGTCATTCTATGCCTCGGCGGGATTGCGCTTCGCCAACAGCCACCAGAGCAAGGCGGACGCGGCCAGTGTGGCGGAGAAGGCGGCACAGGCGATGTGCACGGAGTCTTTGGCTGCTACCGAGTAGATTATGGCTACGATGACGTTTGGCAGCAGGGTGGCGGTGAAGATTTTTCGGGTCGGTACTCCCGCCGCCGCCGCAGTGATGACACTGGCCTCCGCCATCACCGGCACAGCGCGCCAGCAAGCCAGCGTCAGGCTCAGGCGGTTTTGCACGCCAACACCCAGTCGTTTTAGCTCGTCGTCTGAAATGAACTTTGGCGCGACGCGCCCCACCGCCGCACGACCGAACCAAACCGAAGTCAACACGCCGAGCGTAAGTCCAATCGTGCTGCCCACAACGCTGGCCAGCACACCCGCTTTGGCAGCCAGAAACATGATCACCAGCGTGGAGGGAATCGGTGCGACGGAATCCACTGCGAGCAGACCGATGGCTAGGAGCATCAATACGGCGGCTTTCTCCTGATGCGACTCCAACCAAGGAAGCGCGAAGCCCTGTCCGAAAACCAACAACGGCAGGCATACCCAAGCGCCCACCATTACGAACAACCCCACCAGCTTTGCAACGGCAGCTTTGGGTTTCGAATTCATCGGGAGCTGTGCCTGCGAATGCTGGTAAGCACCGCTATATCTGGCCGTTAGGCTTGAGCTTGCCCAGCACCTGCATCAGGTCGGAATGGGTGATCACTACGTCGGCGTCGGCTTGCAGGGCTTCAAAGTAATGTCGGGCGAATCCCTGGCCGTCCTCCGATGGGGCCAGTAGCGTGCGAGTCTCTTGAATTGTGCTTTCCACCATCGCATCCGTCAGTGGCTCGTCGGATTCCATGCGTTCGTCGATGGTGACAATCAGATGCGACACGGGCTGCAGCCAAGCGAACCACGGGTCGCTCGTGAGCAGGTTGAGAAAGTGGGTGGAGGACTGGATGGGACCGACGGTTTTTTCGTAGCTGGCGCGTTCGGAAACCACGAGCGCCTTGTGCAAATCGAGCAGCGCTGCGCGAATTTCATTCAAACGTCCCTTTCGTGCATCGCTCATCGCAGCCACAATCGGGGATTTCCGAAATGAGTCAATGCGCTTTGTCTCCGGTCGCGTGAAGAAATCACCGAGCGTGGTCAACGCCCGCGATTCGGGCAGCCGCCGCCGTCAGGTCATCCACCACCCAAGCCCGCGCTACCGCCTCGGGCTGACTCTGCTCGAGCTTCTTTCCGTAGCCGGTGCGCACGAGGATGGCCTGGCGCACGCCTGCGTTCCAACCGCACTCGAGATCAATCAGTTTGTCACCGATGATGCAGCTTTGGGCGAGGTCGAGCCCGAGTTCCTCCCGGGCGTCGAAAAGGAATTGCGGACTCGGCTTGCGACCGCGGCTGGGCTGGTCCGGAGCTTCCGGGGCAAAGTAAATTTTCTCGATGCGGACGCCATCGATGGCGAGCAGTTCCAACATGCGGTCATTCACGCGATGCATGTCGGCCTCGGTGTAATACCCGCGGCCAATGCCGGACTGGTTGGTGACAACTACCAGCTTGAAGCCCGCGTCCATCAGCTGCCGCAGGGCCTTGCCCGCGCCGGGATACAGCGCTACGCCCTCGGGCCGGCAGAGATATTCCCGCTCCTCAATCATCGTGCCGTCGCGGTCGAGGAACACAGCGGGTGAAAGTCCGGTTAAGCGCGTGGCTGGATGCATTCGTTGCGGTGGTTTTAGCCGCCGGGGCGGTGCGATTCAAGTTCCGGGCGAAATTCTAAAAAGGGAATTGGCCTGCTCTTCATTCTGGGCTACACCATTTCCAATTCAAAATACTAGTACCAACTGCCATGCCTGAACCCATCAAGACCGATTCGTTGTTGCAGGAAAGCCGCACCTTCCCGCCCTCACCCGAGGCGGCGAAGCGCGCGTGGATCAGCGCCGACACCTACCAGAAGATGTATGACCGCTCGGTGAAGGAACCGGATGCGTTCTGGCTGGAACAGGCGGCGACGCTGCAATGGTCCAAGCCGCCGACCGTGGCGCGTCGTTACAACTGGAACACTGCGGGCCGCAATATCCGGCACACGTGGTTTGAAGACGGTCAGCTTAATGTCTCCGTGAACTGCCTGGACCGGCACCTCACGACCATTCCCAACAAACCCGCCATCGTCTGGCAGGGCGAGGCGGACGAGGAAACGCACACGCTGACCTACGCGCAGTTGCACAAGGAGGTGTGCAAGTTTGCCAACGTGATGAAATCCCTAGGCGTGCACAAGGGCGACCGTGTGGCGATCTACATGCCCATGATCACCGAGTTGGCCGTGGCCATGCTGGCCTGCACACGCATCGGGGCGATTCACTCCATTATCTTCGGAGGTTTCAGCGCGGAAGCGCTGTCGGGGCGCATCAACGATTCCACCTGCAAACTGCTCATCACGGCGAACGTCGGTTTGCGCGCGGGAAAGAACATTCCGCTGAAGGATATTGCGGACGAGGCCCTGCAGCATACGCCGAGCATTGAACGCGTTGTGGTGGTAAAGCGCACCGACGCGCCCTGTCACTTTGATAATAAGCGCGACATTTGGTGGCATGATGTGATGGCTACGGCGAGCTCGGACTGTCCGGCGGAGGCGATGAACGCGGAGGATTACCTGTTCATGCTCTACACCTCCGGCTCGACGGGCAAACCCAAGGGCGTGGTCCACAGCACGGCGGGGTATTTGTTGCACGCAGCGCTCACGACCAAATACACCTTCGACCTCCACGACGATGACATCTATTGGTGCACGGCGGACATCGGCTGGGTGACTGGTCACACCTATATTGTTTACGGTCCCCTGTGCATTGGCGCCACGAGCCTGATGTTTGAGGGCGTGCCGACGTTCCCGGACGCAGGACGGTTCTGGCAGGTCTGCGAGAAATACAAAGTCACCTCGTTCTACACTGCGCCGACGGCGATTCGTTCGTTGATTCGTTTGGGCGAGGAATGGCCGAACAAATACAATCTCAGTTCCCTGCGCGTGCTGGGTTCAGTGGGCGAACCGATAAACCCCGAGGCATGGATGTGGTATTACCGCGTCATCGGCAAGGAACGTTGCCCCATCGTGGACACATGGTGGCAAACAGAGACTGGCGGGCACTTGATCACGCCTTTGCCGGGCGCGCACACGCTCAAACCGGGCAGCGCGGGCAGACCGTTCTTTGGCGTCGAACCGGTGGTTTTGAAAGACGACGGGACGCCGTGCGCACCGAACGAGGGCGGCAAGTTGTGCATCAAGAAACCGTGGCCGGGCATGATGCGCACCACATGGGGTGACCACGACCGTTTCATTGACACCTACTTCACGATGTTTGCGAACATGTATTTCACGGGCGACGGCTGCCGCATTGATCCCGATGGTGATTACTGGCTGATGGGTCGTATTGATGACGTGGTGAACGTGTCTGGGCATCGCATCGGCACGGCGGAAGTGGAGAGCGCGCTGGTGAGCCATCCCAAGGTGGCCGAAGCAGCCGTTGCGCCGATGCCGCATGATGTGAAAGGTCAGGCGCTCTATGCGTTTGTGACCTTGAAGGACGGTATCCATCCAACCGACGAGTTGAAGAAGGAACTCGTGCTGCATGTGCGCAAGGAGATTGGGCCGATCGCTGCGCCAGATAAATTGCAGTTCGCACCCGGATTGCCCAAGACGCGCTCAGGCAAGATCATGCGCCGCATCCTGCGCAAGATCGCCGAAAACCAGACCGACCAGATCGGTGATGTGACGACACTGGCCGATCCAGGCGTGGTGACTGCGTTGGTGCAAGGGAAGCAGTAATTGTGCTTCCGCGACCTCCATCCTTAGTCCCGGCTTAACCGGTCCGACGCTCGTTAAAGTGGTTTCGGGACCCCTCCGAGGCCGGGCGCTGAGGGGCTCGCTGCGCCGGTCAAGGGGCTTCCCGTCAACCTAGTCAGGGCTTTAGCACAATCTTACCCGATATCGCGCCAGTCTTGCCGATGGTGCTTTCTTCCTGCAAGCGGTGGGCCTGCGCTGCTTCGGAGAGCGGGAGCACTCGGTCAATCCGCGCCTTGAACAGGCCAGCGGCCATCCAGCGATTGATGGCGTCGCCAGCGGGACGTTGGTCCTCGGCGGTGGCGTTGAACATTGCGAAGCCGTGGAGCGCGCAATCTTTCACGTAGAACGGACCCACAGGAAAAACTGGTTTGGCGTCGCGACCGGCCATCACCACCATCCGCCCGCGCAACGCAAGCAGGGAAACGGTGCGTTCGAAATTGGGTTCACGCAGTGTCTCCCACCAGACGTTGACGCCGTCGGGCGCGAATTCACGGATGGCTGCGTCCACATCCTGCGTGCGGTAGTTGATTGCCAGATCCGCGCCGAGCTGGCGGCAGAGCTCCGCTTTGGCGTCACTGCCTGCCGTGGTGATGACCCTTGCGCCCAGCAGCTTGCCCATTTGCACCACGCAGGAACCGACACCGCCGGAACCGCCGTTCACGAAGAGCGTTTCCCCGGATTGCAATTTGCCCCGGCCCACCAACCCCAGATGCGCAGTGATGCCGGTGAGGGAACTGGCAACGATGTCTTCCTCTTTCACAGTCGCCGGTATGGGATGCAACCAGTCCTCATGCACGGCGCACAATTCAGCGAAGCCGCCTTGGCGGCCTTGGAACCCCAGATTGGAGCACCAGACCCGGTCACCGACTTGGAAGTGGCGCACGCCCTCACCACATTCAGTCACTACACCTGCCAAGTCGCGCCCCAGGATGAAAGGGAACGTCATGGGCGCGGGCACCATCCCGGCACGCCAATAGACGTCGATGGGGTTTACATCCGCCGCTTTCACGCGAATCAGGCATTCGCCCGCCTTAGGCACGGGGTCAGGCAGGTCGCCGTATTGGATGGCTTCAGGCGGGCCGGTGCGGGTGATGTAGGCAGCCTTCATGTGTCAAAGGTAGCCAGCATGAACTACCTGTGAAGCCGTAAATGGATGGAAAAGCTTGGTTAAGCGGTCCAGACTGTCAAAATGAGGCCCTCCGCGCGCTTGCGCCAGGGGCCGTCTCATGGAAAAGTGTCGGACTTTTCGGTGAATCCAGACTTTGAAAATGGCACAACAGGAAACCCTTGATACCACGGCGGTGCTGCTGCAGCTCGCCCAAACCGAACCCGCCACTCAACCCGCGTGGCTTTCACCCGTACGCAAGGCGGGTGCGGCGCACTTTGCCGCTCTCGGCTTCCCCTCAACCAAGCATGAGGACTGGCGTTTCACCAACGTTGCCCCGTTGACCAAGTTGAATTTCAAGCCAGCCACCGGTGGCAAAGCTACGGCGGAAACCGTGAACGCCGCTTTGTTCGGAACCCTCCCGGCCCACCGATTGGTCTTTGTGAACGGGCATTTCTCCACTGCGTTGTCCACTATCGGCCAGCTCCCTGCCGGCGTGATCGTCAAGAATCTGGCCGCCGCGATGACCGAGAACTCCCTGTTGATCGAAAAGTACCTTGCGCAGCAGGCCACAGGTGAAGGCGATGGATTTGCGGCGCTCAACAGCGCTACCTTCCGCGATGGCGGCTTCGTTTACATTGCGGCGGGTAAGGTGCTCGAACAACCGGTTCATCTGCTCTACATCTCAACGGTGGACGAATCCGGGGCCACGGTGCAGGCGCGCAACCTGTTCATCACGGAGGCAAATTCACAGGCGACGGTGCTGGAGAGCTACGTCGCCACCACTGAGGCGGCCTACTTCACCAACGTCGTCACGGAGATCGTCGCCTCCGACAACGCCGTGTTTGAACACGTCAAGGTGCAGGACGAAAGTCTCGCGGCCTATCACATCGCGGCGTTGCACGCAAAGCTGGGACGCACTAGCAACTTCGCTTCGCACTCGTTCGCGCTGGGCGCAAAGCTCTCGCGCAACAACCTCCGCACCAACCTCGCGGGCGAAGGTTTGGAGGCGATTCTCAACGGACTTTACGTGACCAAAGGCGACCAGTTGGCCGACCACCATATGATTGTGGAGCACGCCCAACCGAACTGCGCCAGCCACGAGTATTTCAACGGTATCCTCGATGACAAATCGAAGGGTGTTTTTCATGGTCGCATCTACGTGCATCCCATCGCGCAAAAGACGGACGCGAAGCAGACCAACAAGAACCTGCTCCTCAGCGATGACGCCACCGCAGATACCAAGCCGCAGTTGGAGATCTATGCCGACGACGTGAAGTGCACGCACGGCGCAACGATTGGACAGCTCGATGACGAATCCATTTTTTACCTGCGCGCCCGTGGTATCGGCACGGATACTGCCCGCCGGATGCTCATTCATGCGTTCGCTGGTGAAATCATCGAGCGCATCAAGCATGAGGGCGCCCGCGAGGAGCTGGACAAGGTGGTGTGGGACCGGCTGGAGGCGAACCCGCTGGTCGCGACTCATTGACGGGGCGGGTGTTCCGGAGGGGCTTCCCCTCCCGGCTGTTTTACGCATTACAGAACACGGAATATGTCAGGCCCACTTTGTTTGGTGTATTTCCCGGATTCTTTGGTAGATTGAGCCCATGTTCGACGACGTCGCCGACTTATATCAGCAGGTCATTCTGGACCACTGCAAGCACCCGCGGAATTTCCGTGAGTTGACGCCGTGCACCTGTTCCGCGCAGGGCCGGAACCCGTTGTGTGGCGATCAGTTGAAGCTGTTTCTTAACTTGGACGGCGACAAGATTACGGAAGCCGCCTTTGTAGGTTCCGGTTGCTGCATCTCGAAGGCTTCAGCCTCTTTGCTGACCGATGCGGTGAAGGGCAAGACGCGCAACGAGGCTGGCGCCATGTTTGAACTGGTGCGCGAACTCGTCACGAAAGGCAAGGCCGAGGGCGACGTCGGCAAGCTGGCGGTATTTGCCGGAGTGCATAAGTTTCCTGCGCGCGTGAAATGCGCAATCCTCTCCTGGCACGCATTGATGGCGGCCTTGAAAGGCGAGGGTCAGCCGGTTTCGACCGAGAACGAACACAATTAAAGAATTTGGAATCTCAAGTCATGAATGCAAACGAACCAGTCACACTGACGCGCGATGTGGAAGCCTCGATTGTTCCCGCAGGCACAAAGGTCACGTTGCTCAAGGGTGAACAAGCACACGTCACGCAATCGCTCGGCGGCAGTTACACCGTCATCGTCAATGGCAACATGTTCCGCATCGGCGGTCAGGATGCTGACGCCTTGGGGTACGAGGTCGCCGCCAAGACCACCGCTCCGGTTGGCCCCATGTCCCAAGAAGAAGTGGAGAAGGAGATCTGGGCTCAACTCAAGACCTGCTACGATCCGGAAATCCCCGTCAACATCGTAGACCTCGGATTGATCTATGACTGCCACATCGAGCCAATGGGCACAAATGAATACAAGGTTGCCGTGAAGATGACTTTGACTGCGCCCGGCTGTGGCATGGGCCCGGTCCTGCAGCAGGACGTGCAGAACAAACTGCTCTGCATTGATCCGGTGCAAGACGTGCAAGTAGAACTGGTCTGGGATCCGCCGTGGAACCAAGGCATGCTCACCGAAGCGGCGAAGCTGCAACTGGGGTTGATGTGATTTATCGCGGAGGCGCACAGACGCGGACTTGAATCCCTCCCTGCGCTTCCGCATCTCCGCGGCTCAATTTCAATGAACGATTCACAGAAAGTTGATTGGTCGGCATTGCGGAAGGATTTCCCCATCCTGAATCAACAAGTCCACGGACAGCCATTGGTATATTTCGACAACGCGGCCACGTCACAAAAGCCACGCCAGGTAGTGCAGGCGCTGGTCAACTACTATGAACGAGACAACGCCAATGTGCATCGCGGGCTCCACGAACTGAGCAATCGCGCGACGAAGGCTTTTGAAGCGGCCCGCGAGCGTGCGGCGAAATTCATCAATGCCCGCCAGTCCGACGAGATCATCTGGACGCGTGGCACTACCGAAGCCATCAACCTTGTCGCCACCGCATGGGGCACCAAGTTCATCAAAGCGGGCGACGTCATTCTCCTCACTGAGATGGAGCACCACAGCAACATCGTTCCATGGCAGTTGCTGGCGCAACGCACCGGTGCCAAGCTCGCCTTCCTGCCCATCATCGGTGATATCGGGCTGCTCGATCTGGCTCGCTTGGATGAGTTTCTGACCGACCGTGTGAAATTGCTCTCGTTCGTTCACATCTCCAATGCGCTGGGCACCATCAACCCGGTGGTCGAGCTTTGCGAACGTGCCCGTCGCAAGGGCATCACTACCTTCGTGGACGCTGCTCAGAGTGCGGGCCATCGTCCGCTCGATGTGCAGGAGATCGGTTGCGATTTTCTCGCGGTGTCTGGCCACAAGATGTGCGGACCGACGGGGATTGGTTTCCTTTACGGACGCATGGAACTGCTGGAGCAGATGCCGCCCTATCATGGCGGGGGGGAAATGATTCTCACGGCCGATTACCACAAGAGCACCTACAAAGTGCCGCCCCATCGGTTCGAAGCGGGCACGCCCGACATTTCCGGCCCCATCGGACTGCACGCTGCGATGGACTACTTGGATGCCATTGGTCGGGATATGATTTCCGAGCATGACCAGCAGTTGGGTGCTTACGCCTACGAAAAATTGATGGGCTTGGACAAGATTCGCATCTTTGGTCCGCACGTAGGCCGCGCCGGGCTGGTGAGCTTCCTGTTGAACGACATCCACGCGCATGATGTGACTGAACTGGCCAATCAGAAAGGCATCGCTTTGCGAGGTGGTCACCACTGCACGCAACCGCTGATGCGCAAGCTGGGCGTCGAATCCACCAGTCGCGCAAGTTTCTACTTCTACAACACCACAGCCGAAATCGATCGCCTGTTTGACGTCTTGAAGGAGATCCAGAAGTTCTTTGGGTCATGAGCGTGACCATCACAGGCCAATCACTGATGAGCGAGGTTCTCGCCGCGTATCCCGGAGCGCAGCGGGCGTTGTTTCGCAAATACCACATCGGGGGTTGTGCGAGCTGTGGATTTCAACCGACGGAGACGCTGGCGGGCGTGTGTGGGCGGAACGGCAACTTGAACGTGGCCGAGGTGCTCGCGCACATCCAATCGAGCCACGAGCAGGATGAGAAGATTTTGATCGGAGCCAAAGAGCTCGCCCAGTGGCGTCAAAGTGATGCCAGCGTTCGCCTGGTGGACGTGCGCTCGCGCGAGGAATTTGAGGCGGTTCGCATTGAAGGCTCGGTGCTGCTTTCTCAGCCAGTGATGCAGCAAATCATGGCGGAAGGTGCCAACACGCGTCCGCTCGTCGTTGTGGACCATAAGGGCAAGCATGGTCTTGATGCGGCGGCGTATTTCATGGGGCACGGCTTGCAGAACGTGCGCTGCCTGCGCGGTGGCATTGATGCCTGGTCGCAGGAAGTCGACGCCACGGTGAGGAGATATAAACTTGGCTAGCGACAAAAAGGCATAAGCGGCACGAAAAGCCCCCCCTTTTTGCGCCATCTGTTACTTTTTTTGGCAAACTACTTTTATGGCTATGAACGACGATTTACAAAAACGCATCCAACAGGCCATGGCTGACCCAAAGAACTTGGGTGAGATGGCCGACGCCGATTCGGTGGGCACCGTCGGCAACTCGGATTGTGGCGAGATGCTGCGTATGTGGGTGAAATTCCGCGAGGACGGCGGACGCAAAATCATCGACAAGGCCAGCTTTCAGTCGTTTGGTTGTGAGACGGCGATTGCAGTGGCCAGTCTTGCCACCGAGTTGATTCGCGGTAAAACGGCGGAGGAAGCACTGGCGCTCAAGACGGAGGAACTGGCGGGTGAATTAGGGCCGTTGCCGCCGATGAAGATTCACTGCGCTCAACTCGTGGAGGGTGCGTTGCGGTCAGCGTTGGCACCCCAGACTGCACCGGCGCCAGTGAGTGCGCCCAAGAGCGCGCCGACTCTGCTGGACAGTATTTCAAACCTGGCGGCTTCCGGCGGAAAAATCACCTTTCTTGACGAAACTTCCGCCTGAGTGGGGAGGTTGATATTCTCTCGGACGCCGTTTGATTTTGCCAAAAGTAGGGTTAGTATGACCCAGGCAAGTCGGCCTGTAAAACCAGTGCCTGCTAGATGCAGGTGCGTCCCGAGGTCGGGTTGCTAAATCGGTTGCAAACATTTTGGGAATATTTCCCTGCTCAAAAACCAAAACATGAAACAGATCCTTACTGCGGTTAGTGCCCTGCTGGTCTTCGCCTACCTGACTGGCTGCGGCAAATCAACAGAGTCCACTCCACCAGAATCTGGCGGTTCGGCCACAACCACGGAATCAAAGACCACGACCGAGAAGGTTGCTCAATCCGTCAAGGAAGCCGCCAAGCCCGTGGTTGAAGAAGTCAACAAAGCTGTCGAGGCTGCCAGGCCTGCGGTCGAAGCGGCCGCCAAGGAAGTGAAGGAAGCAGCCAGCACAGCAGTTGCCAACACCACCATCAAGGCCAACGAGTTGATTGCCCAAGCCAAGAAGCTAATTAGTGAGACGAAGTATTCTGATGCGACCAACCTGCTGAACCAGCTTTCCAATATGAAGCTCACCCCTGAGCAGGAAAAGCTCGTGGCCGATTTGAAGGCCCAAATTCAAAAGGCGATGACCGCTTTGTCCGGCACTAATGCGGCGAGCGCCATCAACAACCTTTTCAAATAGTTCAATTGCCACCTTCAAAGTGCGTGGGTGAGCTGAAGTCAAAACAACAACCATGAAAACATATGCTCAGATCATAGGCGCGACGCTGTTGCTGGCGGGCGCTGTCTCAGCCCTGGCGCAAAGCGCCCCGACCACCACGGAAGGCCCCAAGTGGAACACCAGCGGCGCGCTTGGCATATCCATCTCGGACGGCAACTCTGAAAACACCCTGTTCAATGCCAACCTCATCACTTCTCGCAAGTGGGACATGAATGAGATCGATCTTGGAGCCGACGGTGCTTACGGCGAATCCGACGGAACCCGCAACACCGCCAACGCTCATGCCTTCGGGCAATACAACCGCCTTTTTAGTGAGCGCTTTTACGGCTTGCTGCGTTTGGACGGTCTTCATGATGACGTCTCAGACGTTTCCTACCGCGGGACGCTCAGCCCTGGCGTCGGTTATTACTTCATCAAGACGACCAACACCTTCCTCCGCTTTGAAGCCGGTCCCGGTTTTGTGTGGGAACGCGTCGGCGGTGTGGATGATGAATACGTCACCCTCCGTGTCGCTGAACGTTATGAGACCCGGATCAATGAGCGCGTGAAGCTCTGGCAGTTCGTCGAATGGCTCCCGTCAGTCGAAGATTTCGAGGACGGTATCATCAATGGCGAAGTGGGTGTGGATGCCAGCCTGACCAAGAAGATGAGCCTGCGGGCTATCATCCAGGACACTTACGATACCACTCCTGCACCGGGACTTAAGCACAATGACGTCAAGTTCCTGATGCAGCTGGCTTACAAGTTCTCCTAAGACAAAACTTTCACCCAAGCCGGGGGCGATTGGTGTCGTCCCCGGCTTTTTGCATCCCAGAGGCGGCTTGCCAGTGAGAGTGATTATTGTTACCAGAGGAGCCGCGAAACCCCCGCCAATGATCACCAACAAGGACATTTCTCCGTCCGTTCCTGAGCAGCAGGACATCCTGCGCCACGCTTTGCGGCGCTTTGGATTCGGGACCGGTCTGGCTTGGACGCTGATGCTGCTTGGCTTGATAATCACGCTGTTTCTGTGGAGGGCGGCGAACAGGCACCGGCAGGATTCCGAGCGAGAACGATTTGCGGGTCGGTGCATGGAAGTGCGACGCGACGTGATCGAGGTGTTGCATAATGGCGAACGCGCGTTACGCGGAGCGGCTGCATTAGTGCCCGCCGATATCGGCGCTGGCATCGGCACGTGGCAGGCTTACCTCGATCAACTGGCAGTCTCCAAGCTGTATCCGGACATCTCGACCATCGGTTATATTGCGCGCGTGCCTGATTGGCAGCGGAGCGCGTTTACCCGTGAGGCGAGCAAGAGCGTCGATACTGCCTATCATATTTGGCCAGATAAAACCAACCGCACCGAGTTTTTCCCCATCAAGTTCATTGCCCCCTTTCCGGAAGAGAAGAGTTGGCTCGGTTTTGACATTGCCAGTGATTCCCGTCGCATCGACGCCGCCTGGGCGGCTTGTGATTCAGGCGAGGTGGCGGTGACACCCAAACTTGCGCTGGTCGATCCCAAGCGGCAGCGCGTCGATTTCCTCTCCATGTATCTGCCGGTTTATTTGCCGACGGTGCCGCTGACGAGCACCGAAAATCGGCGGGCGGCGTTGCGCGGCTGGGTGTTTGCGCGTTTTCCGATTCAAGAGCTGTTGGACCGCGTTTTAGAGTCAAATGAGGGCGACCTGGACTTCGAACTGTTCGATGGCGCGGAGCCGGACGCCGGCCGGATCATATATGACTTCGATGGTGTGATGCGGGCGATGGGCCGGGACGAGAAGCGTCCGTTCACGCGGTTGGACACGCTAACTTTCGGCAACCGCACGTGGTCCATATACTACTCCGCCCGGGCCGACTTCATCGGCGGCACGTCAACCGGTCAGCCTGGCGTGGTGCTCTTTGCCGGACTCACTTTGAGCGCTTTGGCCTTCGGGTTGATTTCCATGCAGACGAATACACGTCGCCGCGCCTACTCGATTGCCGAGCAAATGACCGCGCGGCTTCGCTTGCAGGAGCGCGCGATCATGTCTGCCTCCGATGGTATCATCATCACCGACCCCACTCAGCCCGACAACCCGGTGATTTATGCCAATGCCGCCACTGAGCGCATTACCGGCTTTGCAGTTGAGGAAATGCTGGGGTGTAACTGTCGCTTCCTGCAAGGCACCGAGCGCGATCAAGAGGCCATCGCCGAGCTGCGGCGCGCCGTGAAAGAGGGCCGATCCTGCCATGTCGTGGTGCAAAACTTCCGCAAGGATGGTTCGACATTTTGGAACGAGCTCACCATCTCACCGGTCCGGGATGATTTTGGGCGGCTCGTCAATTTCGTGGGTGTTTCGCAGGACGTTACTGAGCGCAAAAAGGCCGAGGAGCGCCTGCAGCAACAGTATCGGCGGCAGGCGGCGCTCGCTGACATTGAGCTTTCCATCAACGAGCAACATGAGCTGCGTGCGGTGCTGGAGCGGATTGCCTCAGCCACCCAAGTGCTGTTGCCGTCCGCGGCTGCCAGTGTTGTGCTTTGGGACGCGAGCCGCCTTGAGTTCACGGTCAGTGCCAGCACGGATAGCAATCAGAGTCCGCAGTTTGCCGCCGCGCATGTGCGCCGAAATGGTGGGGCTAGTCGTTGGATCGTGGATAATCGCAAGCCACACGTCGTCGGCGATATTCGCGAGGATACGCTCGCCACCAATCCCATCTTGTCGGACACAGGGCTGCTGTCCTATGCGGGCCTGCCGTTGCTCGCAGAGGGCGAGGCATTGGGAGTGCTCTATGCCCTGAACGACAAGCCACATCAGTTCACGGCCGATGAAATCGATTTTCTCTCGGCCCTCGCACATCGTGCTGCGGCGGCGATCGTTCGTGTCCGGCTTTATGAGCGGTTGCGCCAGGCTAAGGAAGACGCCGAGGCGGCCAGTCGCGCCAAGAGTGACTTCCTGGCCAACATGAGCCATGAAATTCGCACGCCGATGAATGGGATCATCGGCATGACGGACCTGGCGCTCGAAACACCATTGAGCGCGGAGCAACGCGGGTATCTTGGCAACGTGCGCAACTCCGCCAACGACCTGCTCACGCTGATCAACGACATCCTCGACTTCTCCCGCATCGAAGCGGGCAAGCTCGAGTTGCACCCGGAACGGTTCAACTTGCGCAACGCGATGAGCGAGACGCTGAAGGCGCTCGGGTTGCGTGCTCATCAAAAAGGGCTGGAATTAACGCTCCATGTTTTGCCCGATGTGCCCAATGCTTTGGAAGGTGATTTGATCCGCATCCGCCAGGTGGTCATCAACCTCGTGGGGAACGCCATCAAGTTCACTGACCATGGTCATGTGGGAGTGGAGATTCGTCGGGCAGGCAGTGACACCAAGCACTTGACACGTCGGCGCGGCACAGTGGGGGCACGCAAGGGCGATGCCTGTGATCTGCACTTTGTCATCTCCGACACCGGCATGGGCATCCCGCAGGACAAGCAGTTGCATATCTTTGACGCGTTCACCCAGGCGGACAGCACCACCTCGCGCAAATATGGTGGCAGCGGACTCGGTCTCGCCATCTGCGCGAATCTGGTGCGCATGATGGGCGGCCACATCTGGGTGGAAAGCGAGCCAGGCAAGGGCAGTCGCTTCCATTTCACCGCTTGCCTGTGCTTGGTGAGGGATTTTCCAGATCTAGACCTGCCGTCTTTGCCCGACCGGCTGGTGAAGCAACGGGTGTTGATCGTGGACGACGACGCGACGAATCGCACCGTGCTCACGGAGATGGTTTCTGGGTGGGGCATGCATCCCACGGCGGTGGGCAATGGGCGAGCCGCGCTGGCGGAATTGACCGGTGCCGCGAACAGTCCAGACCACTACTCGATGGTGTTGCTCGACGATGAAATGCCCCAGATGAGCGGTTTTGAGTTGGCTGGGGAAATCAAACGGGCCGCAAACCTCAAGACGGCCATTATCATGATGATTTCTTCCGC
The DNA here is from genome assembly GCA_017853715.1 of Pedosphaera sp. GTDB lineage: Bacteria > Verrucomicrobiota > Verrucomicrobiia > Limisphaerales > DSYF01 > DSYF01. Next base: position 40,522 of record JAFMIZ010000006.1, on the reverse strand, counting down.
GGATCCGGCTCGTGAGATGGCCCAGTGCCGCGAGGCGGGAATCAACTATGCACTCACCAAACCGGTGGGTCAGTCGGAACTGCTCGATACGATTCTCACGGTGCTTCAACCGGAGGGCGTCAAAGTGGTGCTCGATGGCCCTCAGACCACCGCCACGGAACGGTTGCGAATCCTGCTCGTCGAGGACAACGAGGTGAATCTCGAGCTCGCCATGCATCTGCTTACGCGCATGGGGCATTCGGTGTTCACTGTGCGCAACGGGCGTCAGGCCGTTGAGGCGGCTGAGCGAGACAGCTTCGATTTGATTTTCATGGATCTGCAGATGCCTGAGATGGACGGCCTCGAAGCCACCAACCGCATTCGCGCCATGGAGAGCGCAGGCAAGTCCCGCACTCCCATCATTGCGCTCACGGCCCATGCCATCAAAGGCAGCCGCGAGCGTTACCTCGAAGCCGGCATGGACGATTACGTGACCAAGCCAGTGCGTCGCAAAGAGCTCTCGGAGGCCATCGAGCGCGCCATGCAAAGGGCGGGACGCTGGATGACGCCGCCGCCGGCCTACGATCACGCCCAGTGCTTGTCTCAGTTGGAAGACGACCTGGAAATGTTCCACAACCTGGCCACCCTGTTCATCGAGACCACGCCGGGGCTGCTTGATCGATTGCGGATGGCGTTACAGGCGGCCGACGCCGACCTTGTGGGCCGCATCGCTCACAAGCTGAAAGGTTCGGCGCTTCAGTTCAATGCGCAGGGGGCATGCAAACTCACCCTGCAAATGGAGGAGGCCGCGCATCGCGGCGACCTCGAGGTCGCCCGTGTCATTTTTCCGGGACTGCGCGATGAATTCGTTCGCCTTGGCGAAGCGCTTCAGGCGGCAACTCGCTCTAAATAGCGATCACTTCGCGTCACTTCATCCCGGCGGCAGCAATGAACGGCTTGAGTTCCCTCATCAGCTTGGCAAACCCGTCGAATGACAATTGCTGCGCGGCATCACTCCAAGCTGTCGTTGGATTCGGATGCACTTCAATCAGCAAGGCATCAGCGCCCATGGCTACGGCACCTTTGCACATCGCCGCCACCAAGTCTGCACGTCCCGCACCCTGGCTGGGATCGATCACAATAGGTGAGTGCGACTCGCGCTTGATGACTGGGATGGTCGAGAGGTCGAGCGTGTTACGGGTGTAAGTCTCGAACGTGCGAATGCCGCGCTCGCAGAACATCAGGTTGGGGTTTTCGTTGGCGAGGATGTATTCACCCGCCAGCAGCCATTCCTCGATACGCATGCACATGCCACGTTTGAGCAGGACGGGCCGCCCCGTTTTTGCGGCCGCGATGAGCAGTTGGAAGTTTTGTGCGTTGCGGGTGCCGATCTGCAGGATGTCTGCGTATTCAGCCACCATCTCGGCTTGTTGTTCCGAGAGCAGCTCGGTGATGACCGGCAAGCCCGTTTCCTTGCGCGCATTGGCCAGCAGCTTCAATCCCTTTTCGCCCAGGCCTTGGAATTCGTAGGGCGACGTGCGTGGCTTGAATGCTCCGCCGCGCAGGATGGTGGCGCCAGCCTTCTTCACCGCTACGGCAGTGGTCATCAGTTGCTTTTCATCCTCAACCGAGCACGGACCGGCCATGACGTGGAAGTTACCACCGCCGATGACGACATTCTTGCCCACCTTGATGGTGGAACTTTGCGGGTGCGCTTCGCGACTGACCAGTTTGAAGCGCTTCTGCACTGGCATCACGCTCTCGACCTGCGGCCAGGTCATCAACACTTCGAGGGACTTGTGGGTGCGCTCGTCGCCGATGGCCCCAATTACCACGCGCGCCACGCCGCGCATGACGTGCGGTGTATAGCCCAGCCGGCGGATCTCAGCCAACACCCGCTTCTCCTGCGCAGGTGGAGTTTTGGGTTTCAATACGATGATCATTTTGTTCCTTTGATTTGGGCCGGAGCCTCACAAAAAACCGCAGGCGTGGCGACCTGCGGCGTCTGGTCTCATTTGGGTTCTACTTTAGTGCTGCCGCAAGTTCGTGGATTCCGTCCAAAAATACCGGAAGCCAAATACAAAGCTGAAGCGGGTGACAGGGTTCATGGTGCAACCCTACGGATCCCCCCAGCCAGCGTCAAGCGGCCCGGTGGCGCGCTTGACCCCGGGGGTCCGGTTGTTAGGATGCGCTCATGTTTCGGCAAACATATGCCCTCTTGGTCCTGACGTCGCTGCTCTCAGGAATGGTCCGTGCTGAGTTGGTCAGCGGCGTGAAGGCCATCGTGCACGATTCGGTCATTACCTACCAAGAGGTGGAGCTGTTCGCTGCCCCGGCGATCGAGACCGCCCGACGCCAGCTGCGCGGCGAGCCGCAGAAGTTTAATGATAAGGTCGGAGAACTGCTCGCCGCCAGTTTGGAGCAGTTGGTGCAACGGCAATTAGTCCTCCAAGACTTCAAGGCCTCCGGTTACAACCTGCCCGAGTCCTACTTCGAGGACGCCATTCAGGACCAGATCAAGAGCGAGTTCAACGATCGCAAGACGATGATCCAGACGCTCCGTGCGCGCGGTCAAACCATCGAGGAGTATCGCCAGCAAATCCGTGATCAGATCATCGTGCGTGCGCTGCGTTCCCAAAACATCCCCTCCGACCCCGTCATTTCACCGGCAAAGATCGAGGAGTATTACAAGGCTCACGCGGCGGATTATCAAGTGGAGGACCAGGTCAAGTTACGCATGATCGTGCTCAATAAGACCGGGGCGGATGACACCAACACCGTCCAGCTCGCCGAGGAAATCATCACCAAACTCAAGGAGGGGGTGCAGTTCGCCGAGATGGCATCGGTCTATTCCACGGGTTCACAGCGAGGCGAAGGCGGGGACTGGGGGTGGGGCACGCGTTCATCCTTGCGTAAGGAGTTGGCAGACGTTGCCTTCACCTTGAAGGCTGGGGAAGTCAGCCCGGTCATCCAGACCGACAGCGCCTGCTTCATCATGCTGGTTGAAGAGGCCAAGCCCGCCCATGCGCGGCCGATCGCCGAAGTGCGTGACGAAATCGAGCGCAACCTTGCCCTCGAAGAACAATCTCGCCTCGCCGACGAGTACATCAACAAGCTCAAGAAGAAGACGTTCGTGCGGTACTTCTGACCGTCCATGCCAGCCCGTCTCGCCATTACGCTGGGCGATCCTTCAGGCATCGGGCCGGAAGTGGCCCTCAAGGCACTGGCGGTGGAACTTCCGACTGACGATACGGAGTATGTTCTCATCGGCGATCGCTGCCAAATGGAGCGATTCAACCGGGAGCTGCAACTTGGATTGGATTGGTCCTCCTCGCGAATCAAGTTTTGCGACTCGGTTGGTTTGGCTGCAGATGACCTTAAGTCCGGCTCCACTCAGGCTGCCCGCGCCGCGGTCGCATGGCTGGAGAAGTCCGCCGAACTTTGCTTGAACGGTGCCGTTCAAGGCGTGGTCACCGCGCCGGTGAACAAGGAGGCCATCAACCGTGCAGGTATCCCCTTCATCGGGCAGACTGAATTCTACACTGAGCGCGCGGGCGTGAACCGCACGGTCATGATGCTGCTTGGGCCTGATGAGCGCGCTCGTTGGCTGCGCGTGGCACTGGCCACGGTTCACATCGCCTTGCGTGAAGTGCCGGTGAAGCTGACGCCCGAGAAAGTGTTGCTCGCCATCGAACGTGCGGCTGAAGCCTGCGAACTTCTCGGTCTGCTGCGTCGTCGCGTGGCGGTGTGCGGCTTGAATCCGCACGCAGGCGAGGGTGGTGAATTTGGCGACGAGGAATCGCGCATCATCGACCCCGCCATCCACCAGGCCCGTTCCGACGGACTAGACGTGGTGGGCCCGCTCAGCGGCGACACCGTGTTTCATCACGCTTTGCACGGCTCCTACGATGCCGTCGTGGCAATGTATCATGATCAGGGCCTTGCGCCGTTGAAGCTGGCTGCGTTCGACAATGGCGTGAACTGGACACTCGGCCTCCCCTTCATCCGCACCTCCCCCGACCACGGCACCGCCTACGACCTCGTCGGCAAGGGCATCGCGAATCCCTCCTCTATGATCGCGGCCATCCGGTTGGCGAAGCAGCTGGCTGGATTAAATGCGAAGTAGCAAAGCGCCAGAGGGCTGGCGGAGTCTGCGACGTTGCCGCGAAAGGTGCGCCTTGCAATGTCGTGCAGCGTTCGGGAGTGCGGCGGACCTCTGCCGCTTTTCTGGGTGATGCAGCCGCTACACATTCCCCATCTGGCCGCGGGTGACACCCAGTTGGTTGTGCAGCTTGAGTTCGCGCCAGAGCTGGGTGCCGGTGATTTCGCCGCGCAGCAGCTGGCGATATTTAGCGATGGTCGTTGCGACCTCGGTGGGTGATTCGTTCAAGAACTCCGCGCGGAACTGGCGGACGCCCAGCATCAACATGCGCTCCACATATTCGGCGCCGGTCTGGGCCTGAGAGTTGAAGACGGTGTTCCGGCAGCCGACGTCGGCCTTGAGCGGATGTTCCATGCCCACGCGGTCGCGGAGGCGCACGTCGTGCTTGTCGCAGGGGCGGCCGCAGTCGTGGTAGTCCTTGCCGCTGGAAAGGAACGCGCAGAACACGCAGTGCTCCATGTGAAACATCGGCATGTGCTGGTGAATGGTGATCTCGAACCACTCCGGCGGCGCACCCTGTAGCAGCGCCTCCAACTGCTGGAAGTTCAGGTCGTAGCTGGCGGTGACGCGTTCCAGTCCAAACTTGTTCCGGAAATAATCGGAGGAGAGACGGTTGGCGACGTTCAGCGAAAAATCACCGACGCGCCGGTCATTGGCGAAGTAGCGCAGGTGTTCGTAGTTGCGGACGAGGTAGCCATCGGCATTGCAGGAGCGGACTTGTTCGAGCGTCCATTCCTCGCCGGGTTTGAAGATCCGTGGGGGGGCGACGAAAATACCGGCTTGATGGCGGTTGGTTGTTGGTTGATGGACCGAGCAGCCGCGGGCGGTGTGGTAGAGCGTGACGGCTTCGCGATACTTCTTCGGGCTCTCGAAGTCGCAGTAGAGGGTCGTGATCCCACACTTCAACGCCGCTTCCAGCTGGGGCAGGGAGCGGACCAATACAATCAAGGTGGCACCCACGTCTCGCGGGTTAATTCCGGCGTCCCGCCGGAATTCTGCCAGCGACGTGGCGTTGGTTGAGGGTTGCGCGTGTCGAGTCAGCGTGGGCGTCTCCCCGGTTTCGGGCGGGACGCCCGAAACAACCGGCCGGAGCCCGGTGCCGCCCTGATTCAGCGTCCACCGCGTTGGCAATGCTCGTTGCCGCTCGAGTTCCGCTGCTGCTTCGCGACGGAGACGGTTCAGTTCGCTGACGGGGAGCATCACTGCACCCTCCAACTTATTATCCAAATCACCCAAGTGAAATGGCGTGCCGCCGAGTCGTCCCAGTTGATCGCGCAAGCGCTCGGTCGAGAGTGGCTGCTTCTCGGCGATGGCCAGCGGCATGGTTGAGGCGGCCTGCGCCACGTGACCAAACTCATCGCGCGCAATCAGAGTCAGCGGCTTGCCGGCGAGTCCGTGGACTTCGAGGGACACCGGGCGCGTGAATTTGGGTGTGTCGCCCTCGAAGCTTTGCCGCCAACGCTTCTCCAGTTCGGGATCGCTGGTTTTCCAGAGCTTGTCTCCTTCGTTGATCCGGTCGTAATTGATATGGCCGTGACCGAAAGCAAGCAGGACGGGTTTTGGGTTTTTGGCTTGAGGTTTCGAGTCCCGCACTTCATAGACGCGTCCGCCCTCCTCCTTTTCTTCCGGGCGACCGGCGTCGAAGACCACGCCGTCGCCGGGTTTGAGTGCGGATTCAAGCACGACTTCGATTGCATCGCGGTAAACGCGTGTCACGGCCCCGAGATACACGCCGCGTTTCTTGCCAAAGCGCGCATGGACGAGTTCCTGATTGTTGATGCCGCCGAACCAGCCGGTGTAGAGGCCGCGGCTGAAAGCCATCTCAAGGGAGTATTGATCGGCCTCTGTGAGCTGGTAGGGGACGACGTGAGGAGTTCCAAGTTTTACTTCAGACTTTTCAGAGTGGGCCTCCTCACGTCGGCTACCACCAAGCTTGTTGAGTGCATTCCGATAGACGCGGGTGATGTTGGCCACGTATTCCGGGGCTTTCAGGCGGCCCTCAATCTTCAGTGAAGCCACACCCACGGCGGCGAGCTCGGGGAGCACTTCAATGCCCGCCAAGTCTTGCGGACTGAGCAGGTAACGGCGGTCACCGAGGGGAACGAGCTTGCCGTCCGAGTGCAAATCGTAGGGCATGCGGCAGGCTTGGGCGCATTCTCCGCGATTGGCAGAGCGTCCGCCGAGGGACTCGCTGGTGAGACATTGACCTGAGTAAGCCACGCATAATGCGCCGTGGACGAAAACCTCCAAAGGCAATGCGGAGTGCGGAACGGGGAACGCGGAATTGATCTTCCCAATTTCATTGATCGAAAGCTCGCGAGCGAGGACAACGAGGCTGCAGCCGAGTTCCCGGGCGAATTCAACCCCGGCAGGACTGGTGATGGTCATCTGCGTTGAGGCATGAATCGGGAAGTCGGGCGAGATGTCGCGGATCAGGCGGCAGATGCCCACATCCTGCACGATGGCGGCATCCACACCAGCGGCGATGATGCTGCGCAGGTATTTTTCCGCGTCGGCCAGCTCGTTCTCGAACACCAGCGTGTTCATGGTCACGTAGCCGCGCACGCCCCGGCGGTGCAGGAACTCCATCAGCCTGGGCAGATCGGCCTCGGTGAAATTGTGCGCCCGCATCCGCGCGTTGAAGCGATCCAGACCGAAGTAAATGGCGTCGGCACCGTTCTCGACGGCTGCCTTGGCGCATTCCCAGTCGCCGGCGGGCGCGAGTAACTCCGGTACGCGTGGAGCGCGGAACTCGGAACGCGCAGCGGATTCCGCGTCCTGCGACTGATTTTGAGTTGTTGATGTCCCGGCCACTGCGGAAAAGTAATCGTTGTCATTACAGAAACAAAGGCTCTTTGCGCGCCTGCAGCTTTGCGCTTAACTCCTTTGATGCGTGTTTTGATCGTCGGACCCGGATATATCGGCCTCGAGCTTGGGCGGCAATTTGTCGCCAACGGTCACGAGGTGTTCGGGTTGCGTCGGAGCGGCGACAGCTCGGGTGAGTTGCGTGCGGCTGGAATCAACGCGCTTAAAGGGGACATCACCGAGCCGTCCACACTGAACTCGCTGCCGCGACAATATGACTGGGTGGTGAACTGTGTCTCGTCATCGCATGGTGGGGCGGACGATTATCGCCGGGTCTATCGGCAGGGAGCGCAGAATCTCGTCGAGTGGTTGCGTGAATCTCCGCCGACCAAGATGGTTTACACCAGCAGCACCGGTGTTTATGGGCAGAACGATGGCTCTTGGGTGGATGAAACATCCGCGACGGATCCAGCTGCGGAGACGAGTCGCGTGCTGCTGGAGGCGGAGCAGGTCTTTCTTGCTGCGGCGCGCGAGCAAGGCTTTCCGGCCGTGGTGTTGCGCGTGGCAGGGATCTATGGCCCCGGGCGAAGCTGGTATCTGCGTCAATTTCTCGCGGGCGAGGCACGCATCGAAGGTGAGGGCAATCGACACTTGAACATGATTCACCGTGATGACGTGGCAGGGTGCATCATGGCCGCGCTGGAACGCGGCGTCCCGGGTGAGGTTTACAATGCCGTGGATGATGAACCGCTGAGGCAGCGCGAGTTCTTTGTCTGGCTGGCGGAAAAGTTGAGTCGTGATCTGCCGCCAAAGGCACCCGCAAGCGCGGAGGCAAACCGCAAGCGTGGGGCCAGCGACAAGCGACTGAGCAATCGGAAGCTGAAGGACGCGCTGGGTTACTCGTTTCGGTTTCCCACGTTTCGGGAAGGGTATGCAGCAGAGCTGGCGCGGCTGGGGTAGCCGAATTGTCCAAGAGAGGGACGAGAAGGAGGGCGAGGACGAAAGTCAGTCGTCGTGGCTGATGGCCATGAGGGCGTCCTGGAGCTGTTGACGCAGGCGGTCGCGGTCGGGTTCGCTGGCGTCGCGCGGAACGCGGATCAAGTCGCCAGTGTGAATGTCACAGCGTGCAAAGGGCAGGGGGATTTGAAAGCGGTCCCAGCTTTTGAGACGGATTTTCCAGTTCAAGTGGTAGGAACATGGAAGGACAGCCAATCCGGTGACTTGCGCGAGCGTCATCACGCCGGGCTGCATCACATAGCAGGGGCCACGCGGGCCGTCGGGAGTGACGGCAATGTCGTAGCCGCGTTCAGCCCAGGAGGTCAGTTCAACCAGTGCCTGCGCACCACGACGACTGGAGGAGCCGCGAACGGGTTGCACCCGATAGTTTTCCAGCAACGCGGCGAGCAACGCTCCGTCTTTGCTGGCGCTGATGAGTGCGGCAAGGCGGTCATTGGGGCGCTCGGGTCGCCCGTAGCTGCGGTATAACTTCATGCACAGTGCGAGGCGATTATGCCATAGCGCGAAGATCAGGGGCTCGGATGGAAGCTCGAATGGGCCGGACTTGCCGTTCACCCGATAACGGAGCGTCGCCGCCAGCAGCCTAAGGGCAGTGCCAATCAGCCATGCCACGCCGCGTTGAAGGCGCGTAGGTGCATTCGGCACGACCACGCCGCTGACACGTTTGCGTGGCGCGGGCGTTGAACTGGCGGTGGCTTCGGACATCGCTAACCTTTCTTCAAACAGGCGCGGACGAGTTGTTCCACCGTGGCGGTCTCGCCGAGGACCGCGAGCGCGGCGCGCACGGATTCGTGGGCATCGGGTTGCTTGAAGCCCAGTGCCATGAGGGCCAGCACGGCGTCATTCACCTTTTGATCGCCGGCACTCAGACTGCGCTGGTCACTGGCGGCCTCCCAAGCGCCCGCAGCACCGACCTTGTCCTTGAGTTCGACGACGATGCGCTCAGCGGTTTTCCGTCCGACGCCGGAGATCTGGGAGAGCGATTTGACGTCGCCATTGGCCACCGCACCGCGAAAGGCGGGCACATTCATGCCGCTCAGGACGTTCAATGCAATCTTGGGTCCGATACCACTGACAGTGTTGATGAGCAGGCGGAACAAGTCGCGCTCGGCAGAGGTCATGAATCCGTAAAGCACGTGGGCATCCTCGCGCACGGCGAGGTGGGTGAGCATGGTCACGTCGCCGCCGGGTGAAGGCAGTTTGTCGAATGACGAGAGTGGGATCAGCACTTCGTAGCCCACGCCGTTCACGTCCACGATGGCTTGGGTGGGTAGGGATTCGACGAGTTTGCCGCGGAGGAAGGTGATCATGGTCAGATACGTTTCGGAGCGCCCAAGCCTCGCCCAGAGTTCGTTTGGGCGTAAGTCAGCGCCAGCGCGAGTGCGTCGGCGGCGTCCGGGGCAGGGAGTTCAGGGAGATTTATCATGCGCTGGACCATCTTGGCCACGGCCAGCTTTTGGGCTGCGCCGTAACCCACGATGGCCTGCTTCACTTTGCGCGGGGCGATTTCGTAGATCTCCAAACCCGCCTCGGCAACGACTGCCATCGCCGCGCCGCGTGCTTCACCCATGATCAGCGCGGTCTGCAGGTTTTGGGCGAAGAACAGTCCTTCGATCGCGCACAAGGTCGGTTTGTGGGTTTGGATGACCTCGTGCAACGTCTGCGAAATCTTGGCGAGACAACGTGAGCGCTCCAACGTGGCGGCGCACTTGATGGTTCCGCATGTGAGCATGCGGATTTCTCGGCGAGTCGTGCTGATGACGCCAAAGCCCGTGCCGCGCAATGATGGATCGATGCCGAGGATGATTTGATTGGCAGTGCGACGGGTTGAAACAAGTTCGGCAGAGACAACCTTCCGGCGTGGCGCGGTGACGCGCGCCTTCATCTGCTCGAACTGCTGAAGCGATATGCCCATCAACGCGATACTGCCAACCCGCGAAATGCCGCAAAAGGAAAAAGCCGTCCAGCCGGCGCCGTTACTTTGCTTTAAACTCACCGTTCCCTTCATCAAGGTAACGGACTCCTTCCACCTCTGTGATGGTGAGGTGTTGCGACCATTCGCCCCGGGGAACTGTGATGCTGGTTTGCAGCGTGCGTGTCGTTGTTTTGGGCGCGTCGCCGGTGGATCGGGTCAGCACCTCCATCATGACGCGTCCGTCCGTCTTTGGTTTTGGTGTGATACCCAGCAGCCAACTGATGGTAGGCATGATGTCGATGTTGCCAGTTGGGGTGGTGTTGGTGACGCCCACGCGAAAATCCGGGCCCGCTGCTACACAGAGGTTATGAGTGTCGAAGGGTGACAAGGAAGTGTGAGTGCCGCCGGTGATTTTGGCGTCCGCGTTCGCTTCGTGCGCCAATGACCCAGCGGTTTGACCAACCGGACTGCGATTCCAGTTGAACGAAATGATGATGTCAGGCGCATGCGGTGCATCCAGGCGCACTTCCGACAGCGGAAAGGTGCCGGGCAACGCCAGCCGTGTGCAGATGACGCCGGTGGTCGGCTCTTGTTGGAGCGCGGTGACGGCGCGCTGGATCACATTGGTGCCATGGCCGATGACGTAGAGCAGGGCGGAGCCGCCGAGGCCCACCATCAGGATGTCTCCTTGCCGGGGTGGGTGTTCAAACTTCTGTTCGACCTTCAATCCGGCCCGCTGAAGAATCTTCTTAACGTCAGCATTGGCCGTGATGCTGGAGAATCCATGGTCTGAGATGACAATCAGGTCGGTCTTGTCGCGTTTGCCGTGCTTCGCCAGCGCGTCCAGCACATGGGCAAGATTGCGGTCAGAACCACGAATGGCATCCAGCGCCTCCCGCGAACCGGGACCGTGTTTGTGCTGGGTCAGGTCGGGTTCGCTCAACCACAGCAGTGAATAGCGGGGTATTTGTTTCTCCCATATCACCCGGGTCAACGCCCGGGTCGTCCAGAGGTCGCGTTGTTCATTCGGAGATTTGGATTCGGGAGGTTTGCCGAGCCTTTTGACCAACTCATCCCAGAGCGAATGGGGCAAGGTGTCATCGCGGAACAACACGGGATTGGTCGAGCCGGTGTCAGCGCGTGGCAGGCGGTCCTGGAACAACGCAACTTCCTTGGTTCCCGCCACGGCGGTGCTCTGTCGTTGAGCGGCAACCAACTCGGCCAAGGTGGGGCCGCCCAAATACTTGTTGCCCATCAACGCATCACCCAGGCGCACCTGTTTGAGATTGTCGGTTCCAAACGAGGAAAAGGGATCAATCTGCGGTCGGTATTCGGAATTGCCGAGTATGTTGTGATGTTGTGGATACAGACCCGTCGCGAGTGTGGCGCCGTTGACCTTGGTGGAGGTGGGATACGCGGAATGATGATTGGCAAACCACACTCCGTTGGTGCGCAGTTGCCAGAGCGTGGGGGTGAGTTCCGGCGAAACGAAATCAGGCCTCATGCCATCCCACACGACCAACACGGTGTGTTCAGCCTTGCCGTTGGCTAGCGTGTGCACTGCTGCGAAGACCACGAAGACGAGTATGATGAGCCGTTGAATGTTCATGGGTGAATCATCATTCGATGAAGTCACGCGGTCAATTTGATTGGTTTGAAGTGTTGATGAGGCGCTGCTCTCGTCGTCGTGTGTGACTGTTCGGTCGCAGAGTCAGTGAGATGAACACGAAAAAGACTTTGAACTTTTCTGAAAAATCAGCTAGCCACATCACGTGAGTTGCGGTAACTCATGGACGTCAACCCCAAACATATAGGATCGGAGGTGAAGTAGACCATGCCCGCAAAGAAGAAAGCTGCGAAGAAAGTTGCGAAGAAAAAGGGAGCAAAGAAGAAGTAACAGGGTAAGTAACGGCACCAGGATGGCAGACTCGATCCTCCGATCAGTTTCCCATCCTGGTTGTCTTTTATAGACCGAGCATCATCACATCACATGGCTACACTCGTGTTCGATATCGAAACGTCAGCGCTGCCCGTGGAGACGTTTGACGAGACGCAGCAAGAATATCTCTACCGCGAGCTGCAAAAAATTCCCGACGAAGTGGAGCGCGAGAACCGGCGCGTGGAAATCACGCGGCAATTCAATCTCTGGCCCCTCACTGCCCAAGTGGTTTGTGTCGCGATGCTGAATGCGGAAAGCCAACGCGGGCAGGTGGTCTTCCTGGCGGACGACTATGAGGAGGATGCGGTTGAGGGCGGACCGGTCGAATTTGTTCCCTGCGCCGACGAGTCCGAATTATTGAGCGCATTTTGGGATGCTTCCAAGCATTACCAATCCATCGTCACATTCAATGGCCGGGGTTTCGATGTGCCATTCCTCTATCTGCGCTCTGCGCTGCTCGACGTGCCCATCACCCGCAAGGATTGGCTCGGATACCGCTTCGCTACCGAGCCGCACTGTGATTTGGCAGAACAACTTACGTTCTACGGCGTTAGCGGGCGGGAAGGGGCGGCCAAGCGATTTAATCTGGATTTCTACTGCAAAGCCTTTGGCATCGAGTCGCCGAAGAGCCACGGAGTGACTGGCATGGATGTCAGCCAGTTGATGGCTGAAGGACGGTTCCGGGAGATTGCCGAATATTGCCTGCGTGATGTGCGCGCCACTGTCGAACTGCACCGCATTTGGAAAGAACGGCTGGCTGGCATCAAATGAACGTCGAACGCGGAGCGCAGAACGCGGGACCGGGGTATGCCCCCCTAATCCTGACCTGCTTTGCCGTGCGCCAAGAGGCGGGGTATTTTCAACCAGCGACTTCAAATCCGGTGCTCATCACGGGGATCGGTTCGCGCAACGCGGAGCAATCTCTTCAATCCGCGCTCGCCCGCCAAAGGCCAGCGCTCGTGTTGACCTGTGGGTTCGCAGGCGGTCTCAACCCCGAACTGCACCGGGGCGATATTGTATTCGACGCGACCGATGCAGAGTGGTTGACGATTCCGTTGCAACGATTGGGTGCTCGCCCGGCGAAGTTTCATTGCTCTGACCGCATCGCCGTTACCGCTGACGACAAGCGACAGTTGCGCCTGCAGACGGGTGCTGACGTGGTGGAGATGGAGTCCGGCATCATTCGTCTGCGCTGCCATGAGCAGGGGATTCCGGCGGCTACCCTTCGGGTCATCTCCGATGATGCCGTGACTGATCTGCCGATTGATTTCAACGCGCTGGCCAAAACGGATGGCAATATCAGCTACTCGCGCCTGTCATTGGTCTTGCTTGGTTCACCGGCAACAATTCCCAAGCTCGTTCGCTTTCAGCGTGAACTGGACGCTTGTGCGAAGCGGTTGGGAAGCTTGCTTGACGAGTTGGTGCGTGACTCACTTCAGGCGACACCGTAAGCAGGTGCCCTCGACCGCATCACAAATCTCAGCCAGCTACGGGCGATGAGCGCAAGCTTGTGGGGTTTGCTCAGGCGGATTGGTTCGCGTCGGAGCACGCGGAATTCCTCGCGTTCCAGCTTCAGCAGCAGCTCCCAATACACCGAACCCATCAATTCCGCGGCCACCATGTTGGAACGATCCGCGGCAGGTAGGGTATTGCGTGCCGATTCGTAGAAATCTTTCGCCCGCTGCGCAAATGCCTTCGCCATGGCGGCGAAGCTCTCCGAGTAACGCCCTTGAAGGATGTCCTCCGGCGACACCGAGAAGCGCGCAAGCTCCGCTTGCGGCAGGTAAATCCGCCCCCGCGCGGCATCGTTACCCACGTCGCGGAGGATGTTCGTAAATTGAAGCGCTTTGCCGAGGGCGATGGCGTAGGCGCGGGTGGCTGGTTCGCGGTAACCGAAGATTTCAATGCTCAACAGTCCCACTACGGAAGCCACCCGGTAACAATACAGCTCCAGCGCCTCATAACTCTCGTACCGAGTGGTATCGAGATCCATCTCACAGCCGCGAATCAATTCATCGAACAGCTCGAACGAAAGTTGGTGGCGTTGGATGATGGGTTGGATCTCGCGGTTGGTGGTGAATTCAGGGTTGTCGCCCTCGCAAGCGCGCCGGATGTCCCCGCGCCAGGCGGCCAGGGAGATTCGACGCTGCTCGATGGAGCGTGTTTCCTCATCGGCCACATCGTCCACCTCACGGCAGAACGCGTAGAGTGCAGACATGGCCTCGCGCTTCGCGCGCGGCAACATGATGAATGCCAGCGCCAGATTCGATGCGCTACGCTCCGTGATGGACTGGCTGTGCTCAATGCTCAAGCAGAGTCGTCCTTGCTGCTGAGTTCACCTGTGTCTGGCTGGGACGAAGGTGCGCTGGTGGTTTTGCACGGTGGCAGACCGCCGGTTTCGGCGAGGGTGGGATTCTGCGTTCGCTCCGTGCGCGTCTTGTGACGGTGTTTGTGCGAATGATGTGCTTCAGGCTGGAATTTCCCCTCCCAGCGATGCGGCTGTTTCTTTTTGCGCTTCCTTTTACGGCGTGCCACCAGCCATGCAATCAAGGCGCATCCGAACACCACGGCGACTAACGTGCCCGCATAAACCAGCCGGACCTGGACCTCCTCGGTCATCGCGAAGCTGACGCAGGAACCAATCTGGAGCGGAGCGGTGTTCATGTTTCGTTAGCTGGAGGCGGGTGCGGCGGGCGCTGTGGCTTCGTCGGTGGAATCATCAGCAAGATTCAACCGTTGCATCCGATACCGCAGGGCATGGCGGCTCAGTTTCAACTGCTCCGCCGCGCGCGTCACATTGTGCTGGTTACGCTCGAGCGTGTTGGAGATCAATTCACGCTCAAAGTTGGCGAGAATTTCGTCCAGCGAATCGCCCGCCGGCTTGGGCGTCTCGCTATGCTGCAGGCGTGACTCCAATTGGAAGTCAGGCAGGCTGGGCGGCTGGACCTCGTTGTTCGTCTCGAGAATCAACGCCCGCTCAATCACATTCCGCAGCTCGCGCACGTTGCCCGGCCATGCATGCGTGAGTAGCTTGTTAAGCGTCGGCCTGGAAATGCTTTTCACCCGCCGGTTCATCGTCGTCGCAAAGTGTTGCCGGAAATGTTCCGCCAGCAGCGCGATGTCGTTGCCGCGCTCGCGGAGTGGCGGCAGGCGGAATTGCACCACGTTCAATCGGTGAAATAGGTCTTCGCGGAACTCCTCTCTACGGATGGCGTCCACGATGTCGCGGTTCGTGGCAGCGATCAAACGGACATTGACGCGCAGCTCCTGCGTGCCGCCCACGCGGGTAAAGCTGCCGTCTTCGAGGAACCGTAGCAGCTTCGCCTGCAGGGGGCGGCTCATGTCGGCGATTTCGTCCAGGAAGATGGTGCCGCCATCGGCTTCCTCCACGCGGCCATGTTTTTGCTTCAGTGCGCCAGTGAACGCGCCCTTTTCGTGGCCGAACAATTCACTCTCCAACAACGTTTCCGGGATGGCTGCACAATTGATGCGGATGTAGGGCTTCTTGTGGCGTGCGCTCAGGCTGTGAAGGGCGCCCGCGACAAGCTCCTTGCCCGTGCCGCTTTCACCCAACACCAGTACGCGAGCATCGGTTTTTGCGACCGTCTGTATCAGCTGCCGCAGCTCACGAACTTTTGGACATTCGCCGATGATGTGGTCGATGGTGTGGATCTCAGAGGCGCGCGCCCGCAGTGAGGCGTTTTCTTTCAGAAGCCGGTGCCGCTCCGCGCAGCGGGCCACGGCATGCAGTAACTCCTCCGGACCAAATGGTTTGGGCAGGTAATCCATCGCACCTGCTTTGATGGCCTCCACCGCCAACTTCGGCGTGGCATAAGCCGTGATCATCAGTGTTGGCAGGTTGGGCCAGAGATTGTTGATGCGGCCCAGCAATTCGTAGCCATTCATCCCGCCCAGCCGGGCGTCGGTGATGACCATCAGGTGCTCGCCCTGAGCGAGATGTTGCAGCGCCTGCTCCGCCGACTCCGCCGTTCGCACCTTGTAATCGTCTGCCGTCAACAGATCCATAAGCGTCTGGCGCATGTTGCGCTCGTCATCCACGACGAGGATGGGTGGCAGAATCGAATTCATGGGCGCAGTTGCGGCACGGCTTTCGCCGGAAATACTAGGGTGAAGCGCGTGCCCTTTCCAAGCTCCGACTCGGCGCTGACCGTGCCCCCGTAAAGCTCCATGTTGTTGCGCACGATGGCCAGCCCCAGTCCGGTCCCGCGTTGCTTGGTGGTGAAATAGGCTTCGAAAATCCGGGGCAATTTGTCCGGCGGAATGCCCGGCCCGGTATCGGCCACGATGAGTTGCACGGCCAGGTCAGAACGCACCACTCCCTTGACGTGCAGACTGCCAGCATTGTTCATCGCCTCGCGGGCATTCTGGAACAGGTTCACAAACACCTCGGACAAGTGGCGGCGTTGCATCAAAATTGGCGGAAACGGCCCCTTCAGGTCTACTGTGACTTGAACCGCGGGCTTGAGCCCCTTGGGAAAAACGGCCTCAGTGGCGCGATCTACCTCCTCCACCAAGTCCAACTTCTCCACCCGGCCCTCGGTTAGTTCGGCATACCCCATGACCTGGGTGATGATCTGGTCGGCACGCTCCACCTCCTCGCCAATGATTCGAAGGTGCGCCTGCGGATCACCCTTGCCCGACTTAAGTGATCGCCCAAGTGAAAAGACGGCGTTGTTGACGATCGCGAGTGGATTCTTGATTTGGTGGGCGAATTCAGCGGCCAGTCGGCCGGCGGAGCGGAGCTGATTCTCCCGCAAGCTGAACTCGCGCGCTTCTTCCTGGGCCAGGCGCTGCTTCTCCAGCAACACTTGCACGACATACAACCACACGGCCGCCAGAGCCAGCGTCAGCCAGCGGATAAAAATGGCTTCGGCCGGATCCTCCTCGACCGTGTCTTGATGAGTGGTCGTTCTTGCAACAACCGATCCGCTGCCTGCGGGATCAATCGCATGATCAACCACGTTGGTTGTGTGGCGCTTTTGCGGCGGTGGACGGCCGTAAAGTTCCTCTTGAACCTGCGCATCCAATCCTGCTGCCACCAGGCTCGCAGCGGCGAAGCACGCGGTCACGCAGAGGTTTAGCGTCAATTGCGACCAAAGTGGCGGCGTGCTGGCCGAATTCCGCACGATCATCACTGCAAACAGCCAGAACAGCGGGCTATAATAGCCGCCACTGACCAAGGTCAGTGCCCCGATGAATATCGCATCCACCAGACTGATGGCAAAGACGGCCCACTGCACCAGCGTGAAAGGGAGACGATTCGACGAAAGCAGGATGATTGCGCCGACGATGTTGATTGCCACATACGCGGCGAACAGCGTGTTGATCGTGGTGACGGTGATTTCCAACGACCCGAGCGGCATGCCGAACCACGGCGTAAGATGCAGCGAGTAAAGGATGATGCCGATGGCAAAGGCTTTGAGCGGCAGGACCAGATTGCGCTCGATCGACTGAAGCCGTTCGAGCCGTAGAGCGACTTCAGGCGCGGGCAATTCCAACGAGCGGAGCAGTTGTTTCAGCCGGGTCGTCAGGTTCGCAGTCATGACCAGAAGCCGGCACTGGGCCGGTTACCTCGTGACCAACTCGCCCACGCGTCGCGCGATCTGGTCCACCGACCACAACCGGCCCACGCCCTCGTAACCGCAGGATAACAATCCTTCCTCCGGCCCAATGAATTCAACGCCGCGACCACGGAGCGTGTTCGCGTTCAACTGTGTGGCCGGGTGCAGCCACATCTTGCCGTTCATGGCAGGGGCGATCAGCACTCGCGCCGTTGGGTTCAGCGCCAGCGCGATGCAACTCAGCGCATCATCGGCGATGCCCAAAGCTAACTTGGCGATGCAATTGGCCGTGGCCGGCGCGATCAGCAGCAAGTCCGCCGAGTCGGCAAGTTCGATGTGCTGCGGCTTCCAGCCGTCTGCCTCGTCGTAGAGGTCGGTGATGACCGGGTTGCGCGAGAGAGTTTTGAAGGGCAGGGAAGTGATGAAGCGCTGCGCGTCGCAAGTCATCACGACATGCACGGAGAATCCGCCCTTGGTCAGCTGGCTTGCCAGGTCTGCCGCCTTGTGCGCCGCGATGCTGCCGGTGACGCCGAGAACGATTCGTTTCGCTGTGCTCATGGTTCCTTATTGTGCCGGGGCCGGACAGCGGCTGCTACGCTGCTTTTCCGCTTCCACGATGGCCAGCGCGCTTCGCAGGTCCGCTTCTATCGTATCGCTGATGACCAGATAATCAAACTGTCCCCACTGCCTGATCTCGCGTTTCGCCGCCCGCAACCGCCGCGCGATGACCTTGTCCGAATCTGTCCCGCGGTGCCGCAGACGCTTCTGCAGTACTTCCATCGAGGGCGGCGTGAGGAACAACGTGGCCAGGGCGCGCTTGAGTTCCGGGTCTTTCGCCGCCCTGGTACGGATCGTCGCGGCTCCCTGGACATCCACGTTCACCAGCACGTCGGTGCCCGCGCGCAGCTTCTTGATGACCTCAGCACGCAGCAGCCCGTAGCTGAAGCCATACACCTTCGCGTGTTCGATGAATTTGCCGGCGCGTAGCAGCTTGGCGAATCGGTCCTCGGTCAGAAAATAATAGTCCACGCCATCTTTCTCGCCGGTCCGTGGCGCGCGCGTGGTGCAGGTCACGGCGCGCTTCATGTCCGGCCGCGCGGCCAGCAACTGATGCACGAGCGTGGTCTTGCCCGCGCCCGAGGGGGCCGAGATTAGCAGTAACAGGGGGATGCGTTTTCTCGCCATGCCTACTCCACGTTCATGGATTGTTCGCGGAACTTTTCCAGCTCCGCCTTGAGCGTCACGACGGCGCGGGAGATTTCCACATCGTTTGCCTTCGAGCCGATGGTGTTGATCTCGCGGTTGATTTCCTGCGCCAGGAAATCCAGCGTGCGGCCGATAGGCTCCTTGGCCCTCGCCAATTCTTCAAACTGATGGAAATGACTGGCGAGGCGGGTCAGTTCCTCCGAAATATCGGAGCGGTCGGCAAAGATTGCGACTTCCTTGAGCAGGCGTTCGTCATCAGGCGCGATGCCTTCTAAGCCGGCGGACTTGATGCGCTCGACCAGGGCGGTCCGATAACGCTCTGCAACTTTCGGCGCCTGTTCCCGCACGCTATCAACTGAGGTGCGCATCAGTGCGATGCGGTTGGCGAGATCTTTGGCGAGGTGAGCGCCTTCGCGCGCGCGCATTTTTAGGAGCGCGGCGAGCGCCTTGTTCAGGGCGGACTCCACGGCCGGCCAGAAATCTTCTTCGCCGACAAGTTCCTCATCGGTTTGGAACACGCCGGGGGCACGGACAAGTTGATCAAGGGTGACTTCACACTTGAGTTTTAGCTGTTTGGCGAGGGCGGATAGTTCCTTGGCGTAGGCGCGGGCGAGGTCGCTGTTCAAATGCATGCTCGCGGCATTGCGACCGGCGGCGTGGATGGACACTCGTGCGTTGATCCGTCCACGGGCGACAGCTTTGTTGACGGCATCGCGCACCTGGCCCTCAAGGAGTTCGAGTTGGCGTGGCAGGTTGACCGACACCTCGGCCTGCTTGCGGTTTACCGAGCTCAGTTCGACTGTGATTTTGAAGCCGTCTTGGGAGCACTCACCGCGCCCATGGCCCGTCATTGAATTCATGCCGTGATAAGGTGGCTAAACGCGCGCGGGCAGGCGAACCATTTTTGACGGGCTTTGACACCGCAGGTCCGAGGAAAGCACCCCACGGCTCACGCCGTGGGCCGGGGACTAATCGGTGCTCTGCAGCTTGCGTGGATGCTGGGGTGGTTATTTCCGCCTCGCGCGCTTTTCGCCCTCATTGCCCACAGTCCAAACCATTTCAGCAGCTTGGCCGTCGGCACCTGTCTTGAATTCCAACTGCACGTCCGTGGTCTTGGCAAAGAACGTGGTCGGCGATTCGGCGAAGAAGGTCAGTTTTGCGCCGGCAACCTCGGCGGTGAGGTTGTTGCCATCGCGGCGGATTTCGGGGCCGCCTTCGTATTTGCCGCAGTAACTGTCGAGCAAGTCCTTGGCCAGGGTATATTCCTTGCGGCCTGGGTTGCCGAGTTCGCGCACCCAAACATTGCGGAAGCGCACCGGATTGCCATGGTCCTGGAATGCGATGGGTTGCTTCACGGGATGCGGCAAGTAAGGGGCCCGGTCAATCCAGCCGCTTGGCCCGGTGAGTTCGACATTGTTTTGCACGACCACACCGTTGTGAAACACGGTCATGCGCGCGGGGGACTGTAACTGGCCATCCAACTCGAAACGCGGGGCAGTGTAGAGAATGTCATAGGTCTGCCATTGGCCGGGCGGGCGCGTGGCATTTACCAACGGGGCGTATTGTCCGTAGATGGATGCCGCCGAGCCGTCGGCGTAAGTCTTGTTGTTGTAGGAATCGAGCACCTGCACTTCGTAGCGCGTGCCGCCGAGGAACACACCACTGTTGCCGCGACCTTGTCCTTTGCCTTCTGCTGGCGTGGGCGCCGCCCATTCCACGTGCAACTGGCAGTCGCCAAAGTTCTGCAGTGTGCGGATGTAACCGCTGCCCTTGGCGCATTCCATCACACCATCGCGAACAATCCACTTGGTGGGTTTTCCATCCATGTCACCCCACTGGGCGAGGCCGGTGCCATCAAACAGCACGACGGCATCAGACGGCGCTTTACCCGCTTTCTCTTGCGTGCCCGGATATCCAGGATCGACGAACGGGGGCGGCGGTGTATTGCGATCATGGCTGGTGGGACTGGGCGGCGCGGCGTGCAGTTGGCAAATGTACGTCAATGCGAGCAGGGCAACCGGGGCGTGAATCTTGGGGTCGGCATTCATGGAAGTGGGGTTCATGGACGAGTGTCTCTTGAAAGCAAAAGGGATTCGTTTTGGGCGCCTATCTGCCGTGTTGACGGATCAGCGTCAGCAGCTTGTCGTTGAAGACATTTGAAGATTGGAGGGATTCCATCGTCAAGTGCATCCGGTAGCGCCAATAGTGTTTCGGATTCGCCGGCACGTTGATGCGTTCACGGTGCGGATCGGGGCTCCGCAATGACTCGTCCAAGCCGAGCAGATCCTGCAGCTGGAAGATGCTCCACATCGCGGGCGATGCGAGATGCTGTCGCACCACGGCTTCGTTCAGCGCGCCGGAGCAATCCGATGGAGCGGGGCCAGTCAGGCCGAGTTCCTCGTTGTAGAAGCGCTGCGTCAGCGCCGCGTCCTCGGTCCACCAGCCACGAATCGTGCTCATGTCGTGGGTCGAGGGCGTGACCACACTGAGGTAAGGCGCGTCTGACGGTCGAGCGAAGGACTGGCCGGGGCCCTTGGGCATGCGTTGGATTTCAAGGCTGAGGAGTCCCAATCCCTTCATCACATCCGGCACGCAGGCGGGGACCAAACCCAAGTCCTCGCCGCAGATGAGCATGTTGGTCACCCGTTTCATCGCCGGGAGTTTTTGCATCGCTTGCTTCATCCAGAATCCATCTTGGCGGCGGAAGAAATAATCCACGTAGAGTTCACGCAGCTTGCCTTGCGTCTGGGAATCCAGCGCGCGGAACGAAGCCGTCTTTTCCATGAAGAACCGGCAGTGCAGATGGGTTCCGTTGGTGTCTTCGGCTTTGACAAAAAGCACGTTGCTGATGAGATCGAACAACCCTTGTTTCAACTTCCGGTTGGCTTCGGACTCGTCGAGTATGGCGAAGTGAGCTTCCACTTTTCTCTGTGTGGCAAACTCAGGGCGCAGTGCATGGTGGCCACTCGGGGTGGGTTGCAGGTATGTTTGCTTCACCGACTCCGCGCCATGACCGAAGATTTCTGCCAGCACGGCATCCGTGATGAATGGCTCCAGTAATCGGGCGCGATCGAATGCGATGCCCCGTTCGGCGAATTCCTCCAGCCGCACGGGAATGGCGGGGACGAAGTGGCCGAGAATGCCCTCGACCGCGTGCGTGGGGATGCTCCAGATGCGGAAGAAGCCGAGGATATGATCTACGCGGAACGCGTCGAAGTAATGACCCATCTGGCCGAAGCGTTGTTTCCACCACGTGAAACCATCTTCCATCATGCGCGGCCAGTTGTAGGTGGGGAATCCCCAGTTCTGGCCTTTATCCGAGAACGGATCGGGCGGAGCGCCCGCTTGCACGCTCAGGTCGTAAAGGCCGGGTCGTTGCCAAGTGTCCGCGCCGTTGCGGGAGACGCCGATGGCGATGTCGCCCTTCAAGATGATGCCGCGTTCATGCGCGTAGGCAGCAGCGTCCTGCAACTGCTGGTGCAGGTGGAATTGCACGAAGCAGTGGTATGAAACCTCCGCGAACTCGGGCGCATCCTCGCGGGTCAGCTTCCCAATCAGCTCCGGGTTGCACTCATATCCTGCGGGCCATTCGCGTGAATTGGCCGAGCCAAATTTATCCCGCAGGAAGCTGAACACGGCGAACGGGGTGAGCCAGTGCTGGTTGTCTGCGTAGAACTCTGCATACGCCTTGCTCTGCAATGTCTTCTTTCCTTGGCTGGCGTAAGCTTCCTTCAAGAACGCCAGCTTGGCTTTCATCACCGCGGCGTAGTCCAGTGCGGGCAATGCGTTCAATCGCTTCCGCTCCGGCTCAAGTTTTTTGAGTTTCGTTTTGGTTGCGCCTGCAGCCACAGCGGCCAGGTTGAGATAGATCGGATTCAACGCGAACGCGGAGATGGCGGAATACGGATACGAATCCATCCAGGTGTGGGTGGAGGTGGTGTCGTTTACCGGCAGGATCTGAATCACCTTCAGTCCAACCTTCTGGCACCAATCCGCCAGTGGTTTCAGATCCGAAAACTCGCCCACGCCGAAGCTTTTCTCGCTGCGCAAGCTGAAGACGGGGATGGCCACGCCCGCGCCACGCCAGCCCTTGGCGGGCAGCCGCGCAAAGCCGTCGTTGAGGATGACTTGCCGACCAGTGTGGACGCCTTCATTCAAGCGACGATTCTCCCCCTCCTCATACGCCACGAGGAAGCGCCGTTCCACGTCATAAACGCCGTATTTGTATTCGAGTGGAAATGGTTGGTTGCTGAGATTCACCGCATTCCACAGGCAAACATCTTCGGCCGAGCGGTTGAGCAGGATGGGATTGTGCGTGTCCCAGTTGCCCAGCGCCGTGCTGCTGCCCAGCAGGCACAGTGTCTGGCCTTTGGCGAGCAGGGGCGCTTTGACGCGAAACACATGCGTCGGGTGCCTGGGCGTTGCGGCGCGGAACGTGGATTGATGTGCCCGCAACAGAACCTTCTGAAATGGCTCGGTGTAAAAGGCATTCTCCGGGGCACCGGGCGGATTCCAGGTATCTACAATCACCATGTCGCTTGCGCTCAGCAGGTCGGCTGACAGGATTCGGTCGCTGCCCCCATCCATCGTCACCGTGCCGTCAGCCTCGCGCAGCAGATAGTTGTAAGTCACGCCGTCCTTGGGGAACGCCGTTCCGTGCGGCACGGCCAGCGTGACCTGCCAGAACTCCCCGTTCAAATATTGCAACGGCACGGCGCGCTCGATGTTGCCGTTGCCGAGCAAGGGATGATTGCCGGTGACCAGAAGGTTTTGGCCGTAGTTCGTTTTGAACCGGAGCTTCAGCGTCAGTTGCACAAGAGACTTTTTAGCATGGAATTGCCGCGCGATGCCACCCGAATGAACTCACATGATGATGCGGTGGATTTGGCGCTGGGAATCATCCTCGTCGTCGCCCTCGTTCCCGAATTACAGACTCGATTTGGAGGACGAGGAGGAGAACGGGGACGATGGGTGGCGTGACGAACAAGTAACGACCTGCTGGCCCCGTTGACAGCAGGTTGCGCCCTTGCTAGCGTCCGCGCACCTTTAACGCTATGAGCGCTGCGTTTCTCAACTCGCAGGTGCTGGTGCTGAACCGGCTCTGGCAGGCAGTCAATGTCTGCTCCGTCCGCCGCGCGCTTACCCTTCTCTTTCAAGGCCACGCGGAAGTGGTGTTCAACCGGCCCGATGGCAGCTTCCAGACGTTCGACTTCGGCGAGTGGCATGATTTCTCCCAGGCCGAACCGCACCCGGAAAGCATCCACACCATTTCATTTCGCATTCGTGTGCCACGCGTCATTTTGCTCGCGGTGTTCGATCACATGCCGAAGAAGGAGGTGAAGTTCACCCGCCATAACATCTTCGAGCGCGACAAGAACACCTGCCAATACTGCGGGAAAATTTTCGACCGTAAGGACCTTAATCTGGACCATGTCATCCCGCGTGATCGCGGCGGCCCGACGACGTGGGAAAACATCGTGTGCTCCTGCATCCGCTGCAATACTCGCAAGAGCAACCACACCCCCAACGAGGCGGGCATGCATCTCATCCGCAAGCCGAAGAAGCCGAAGTGGCGGCCGTTCGTGCAGGTCAACCTGCATTTCCAGCAGCATGAAAGTTGGAAACACTTCGTGGATATTGCCTACTGGAACGTGGAGCTCGGCGAGAGTGCGGATTAGCTTGGTATATTTGCTTGGTATTCTTCCTCACCGTCACCGCAGCCTCTACTTCCAGAGGCGCTTGCGTCACTCACGTCGGTTCTTACGGACCAGGGGCTACGCCTTTTGCGTGCGTGCGCTTTCGATGAGTTCCCAGAAGCGGGGACTGCTTTGCAGCGCTTCATCCTCCGGCACTTTCAGGCCGTGGCGGTAGTAGAAATCCTTGAGCGTGTTTTTGCTCAATATGCGATGCACCAGCACGCCCAGATCGTGCTTCTCGAAGTAAATTCGGTAGTCCCCAATGCGCAGCCGGTG
Organism: Pedosphaera sp.; assembly: GCA_017853715.1. Classification (GTDB taxonomy): domain Bacteria; phylum Verrucomicrobiota; class Verrucomicrobiia; order Limisphaerales; family DSYF01; genus DSYF01. Next base: position 15,945 of record JAFMIZ010000006.1, on the reverse strand, counting down.
CAGGACGCGTCCCTCGCGCTCCAGCTTGCCGAAGTCTTCCAGTTCGGTGGACAGCACCTGATGCGGCACGCCGCGGAAATCGCCGAGAATCTCCAGTTGCAGGTCCTTGGGCATTCGCGCGAGTTCAGCCGCGCTGGCTGGGGTGAAGATGATTTGAAAGGCGTTCATGGCAACGAATTTGTTGGCTACAATAAACTTATGAAGGGGAGGTGTCCAACCCATTGAAGCCTGTAGCTGTCCGCGCTCCCATGCTTCTATCGCTGGGGCGAAGCCGAATGCGGCTCCATGCCCCACGCCTTCACCAATTCCGGAAAGCGACAGTGATCGCAGATGGCGTTTGAGCGATCACAGAAGTCGCGGACGATCTGAAGAAGCCCCTGCTGGGCGGATGCAGTGTTGAAGTCTTTCTCGCTCGCTGCGCCCAGCAAACGTTGCCGTGCCAGTTTGAGCACGGAGTTGTCCTCGCCTGCGGGCCACATCAGATAAGCCGTTTGCAGGTTGTCGGTCAGTGAGGCTTCGTTGCCTTCAGCGGCCCGGGCCCATAGCCAGGGCAGAACGGCGTTCATCGCCAGATCGGTGACGCGGGCGTCTCCGAGCAGCAACTGCGGTTTGGCCGAGCGCCGGGAGCGCAACGTCAGGTGGCGCGACCAGAATTCATCTGGTGCGGGTTGCAGCACGGCGGCGAGTTCGCTGACTTGGCGCCGCGATGTTCTCTTGCGCCGGTCGTCGCAGGGGGCGGTCGCCCAGCGTTCAAGGCTCGTCACGAGTTTGCCATCCGCCAGCCAATGTGCGGCAAGCGCAAGACGGCGTTGAGGATGGTTGACCGGGCGGATTCCATGCAGTCGCCAAAGTGAGCGTGGCAGAACGCAGTCCTCGTAGGCGTCGCGCTCACGCCACCAGCCGTCCCAAAGTTGGCGCAGGTGGGCATCGGCCTCGATCCGGGCGCGCGTGAGTTCCGTCGGCAACAAATTGGCGATGCCCAGCAAACGCGATTGCAGGCTGACGGCATCGGCGGATTTGCTCTGCCAGCGCGGACGCAATTCCGCGAGTCGTTGCATGGGCCAGGGGTTGTGTTTGTAGCCGAGCGCCCGGAACAAACCTTCCCAGAGCGATTGTTCCCAACCCGCTTCGCGTGCGCGGGCGGCGAACTGGCTTGCCTTGCCACGCAAACGCACGAGCGCAGCTTGTTGTAACAACTGTTGCAACGCGTCGTCACCCAGTTCGCATAATGGCGCGGCGCAGCGGCCACGAAATTCTTCGGGCAGGCCGGGCACCCCTTCGCCGCCGAGCCATTCAGCGAGTTCAGCGAGCGGCGCATCGAGTTTGCCGTGTAGTGCCACCAGGGGCGGTCCCGCCGCGGGTCGCGTGGGTGCCTGCCAGACGGCGTGGAGGACCACGGACTTGAACTTGGGATTGCGGTCGTGACCGTGCGCCTTCCAGCCGCCCGCGACGATGTCCAATTCCACGTCGCCGCTGACGGGCGGATGGTTGCCGAACTGGATGACCGCCGCCCGAAAGTCCGGTCCGCCCTCGCGGCTGAGGAACCCGGGGTGAAGGATTCGTACCGGTTGTCCGTCGAACGTGGTGAGCTGGTCGCGGCGCAGGCGTTGTTGCTGCCAGATGGATTGCAGCAGTTGCTCGGGCGGTGGGTCCGCGCCTTCGCGCAAGGTGGGTACGGCCCCGCTGTGTCGCCGCCAACGGGCGTAGAAGTTGTTGAGGGAGAAAGACACTCGAATTGCTTTTGCGATGGCGTCCCCGCAAAGTCAAGCCAGCGAGAGACCTGGGTGAAAGATTGAACGCAACCACCCGGCGCTTTGACTGTTGTTATAGCTATGAAACAAATCGGACATCGTCGTTTTTGGGCGGCCCTGTTGGCCGGCGGCGGCTTGGCCGGCTGGCTGGGATTTACCCAGGCGGAATTGCCCGTGAATACGTCCAAGCCCGCTTCAGCTGACCAGCCGGGCACGCAGGAACTGGCACCGACGGTGCCGCCAAACGATATCCGGCGGGACGCCACGGTGGCGGCGGTGGAGGAAGTCATGCCCGGCGTGGTGAATATCGCCACCTCCCGCATCCTGGAGTATCACGATTTCTATGACGAACTGCGGCGCCAGTATTTCGGGTTGCCGCCCATCAGCAAGCCGCGCACGGAGGAGCAGTTGGACAATTTGGGTTCGGGGGTCATCATCGATGAGGACGGCTACATCCTTACCAACTGGCATGTTGTTCGCAGCGGCAGTCGCGTTCAAATCAAGCTCGCCGATGGGCGGGTATATGACGCCGAAAAAATTGTCGCCACTTCAAAGAGCGACGTGGCGTTGCTCAAGATCAAGGCGAAGCCCGGTGAGAAGTTCAAGGTCGTCCGGTTCGCGGCGGACAATGATTTGCTCTTGGGTGAAACCGTTTTGGCGCTGGGCAACCCCTTCGGCTTGGGCGGTTCAGTGGCGCGCGGCATCCTGAGTTCCAAGAACCGCCGTCCCCCGACTGGCAACGAGCCATTGAACATCGCGGACTGGTTGCAAACCGACGCCGCGATCAACCCGGGCAACAGTGGTGGGCCTTTGGTCAACCTGCGCGGCGAACTCATCGGGATCAACGTGGCTGTTTACAAGGAAGGGCAGGGGATTGGGTTTGCCATCCCTGTTCGTGAGGTGGCGACGGCGCTGTCACAGTTTGTTTCGCCGGAAGTCGCCGCGAACAAGTGGTTCGGGGCTTGGTTTCGTGGGGGGGCGCCCGGGTTGGTGCTTCGCGCCGTGCAGCCGGGAAGTCCGGCGGAGAAAGCCGGGCTCAAGGTCGGCATGGAGATCGCTCAGGTCAACGGTCAGCCGACGCGTAGTGTGTTCAGCTTTCTCGAAATGGTGAATCGTCCGGACCTGGACGAGTTGCAGCTCGTGATCGCCGGTCCCGCGCCACGGACGGTGACGGTGAAGCTTGAGTCCTTTGATGATATGATCAAACAGCGCACCGGGTTGGTGCTTCAGGAACTGACCTCTACGGATGCCCTGCGCATCGGTCTTCGTGACGGGCAGGGGTTGCTCATCCGGTCCATAGAGCGCGGCAGCCCGGCGGCGCAAGCTGAGTTGAAAGCCGGTATGGTGGTCACGGGATTCGATGTCACCGCCGTCAACGACTTGCGCGATTTTGGTTTTGCTCTCGTCAACAAGGCCCCGCATGACCTCACTGCCAAGCTGACCATCATCGCGTTGAAGTCGCTGGGTGGGCCCTACGTGCAACAAGTACAGGCCAAGGTGGATGTCAACCTGCTCAAGCCTTGAGCGGCTACCCCACGGCAAAGTTTTTCATCGCCCGTAACACCACGGATTGACTACTCTCCGCACCGCTTGCATGAGTCGAGAACCGATGATTGAAGTCAGTGATTTGACCAAGCGGTATGCCGGGCATACCGCCGTGGACAATATTTCCTTCACGGTCGAGCGCGGTGAGATCGTCGGCCTGCTTGGGCCCAATGGTGCCGGCAAAAGCACGACCATGCGCATTCTTTCCAGCTTCCTCCCCGCCACCTCAGGCACGGCGAAGGTGGCGGGGTGGGATGTCTTCCATGATTCGTTGGAGGTGCGGCGGCGCATTGGGTTCATGCCCGAGAATAATCCGTTGCACATGGACATGCGCGTGCGCGAATACCTCAAGTTCCGGGCGCGGGTGAAGGGCCTCGGCGTTCGCCGCTCGCGCGAGCGCGTCGACACGGTGATGGATCAGTGCGGTATCACCGACGTCTCCAAGCGGCTCATCGGCCAGCTTTCCAAGGGTTACAAGCAACGTGTCGGCTTGGCGGACGCGCTGTTGCATGATCCCGAACTGATCATCCTCGATGAGCCGACCATCGGTCTGGACCCGCACCAGATTCGCGCCGTCCGGGCCTTGATCAAGGGGCTGGCGGAGAAGCACACCGTGCTCATTTCCACGCACATTTTGCCCGAGGTGGAGATGACCTGCAGCCGCGTCTTGATCATGTATGAGGGGCGCATCCTCGCGGCGGACTCCACGGACAATTTGCAGCGGCGCATGAACGTCAACGGCCAGATCGTGGCGGAAGTGGACGCGCCCGCGCAGCAGTTGCACGAATGTTTCTCCCAGATTCCCGAGTTGGAAAGCTTCAACATCTCGGCGCTCGACGGTTCGTTCCAGCGTTGTGCGCTGACGGCGAAGGATGGGCTGGACCTGCGGCTTATGGTTTACGAATTGGCGCGGCTGAACAGCTGGACGCTGCGCGAGTTGACCCGCAGCCGTCATTCGTTGGAGGACATCTACATTCAGGTCACGCAACCCGGCGAGGAGGACGAGGTCTGATGCGCGTGTTGCTCACCCTCATGCGGCGCGAAATGGCGTCGTATTTTCTCTCGCTCTCCGGCTATGTCATCATCGCCGCTGCGACGTTCCTGAACAGCTTTGGATTCGTCCTGTTGCTCATGCAATTGCGCCAGTCCGCTTCGCCGATGCCCGTCACGGAGATGTATTATGTGACGCCGATTTTCTGGATCGTGCTGTTGCTGGCGGTGCCGGTGATCACCATGCGCAGTTTCGCGTTGGAGCGGGCCACCGGAACGTATGAGACATTGATGACCTCGCCCGTGCGCGAGGGCACCGTGGTGCTGGCCAAGTTTTTCTCCGCGTTGTTTTTCTACCTCGTCATGTGGCTGCCGATGATTGCCGTGGTGACCGTGATTCAACACTTCAGCAACGAACGGCAGTCCCTTGACCCGTCGATCATCGGCAGCACCTATCTGGGGATCCTGCTGGTGGGCGCTTTGTTTTTGTCGTTCGGCATCTTTGCCTCGGCGTTGACCAAGTCGCAGACGGTGGCGGCGATGGTGAGCCTGGCGCTTTGCACGAGTTTGTTCCTGCTGGGCTTTCTGCCCAGTCTGTTGCCCGACACGGCGACGCGGGCAGCCAAGCTGCTGGCTTGGGTGGCCTTGTTCGATCACATGCACGACTTCGCACGGGGGGTCATCGACACCCGGCCGGCGATATTCTTTGTGAGTTTCACCGTGTTCTTCCTCGTCCTCACGTTGCGGGTCGTGGAGAGCCGCCGCTGGAAATAACATGGCCGAGCACCCTGAAGATCGCCCCAGTTTTACCCCCGGACGCAAATGGCGCGCCGGTTCATCTGTCGTCATCGGGATGGCTGCGTTGCTGGCCATCGTGATGATGGCGAATTTCATCGGGCACAATTACTTCTTCCGGCGCGTGACCGTGGGCAGCCACACGCGCGTCGAGCTTTCCGCGCAAACCTTGGGGCTGCTCAAGTCGCTGACCAACGAAGTCCGCATCACGCTCTATTACGACAAATCCGACCCGATGTTCACCACCATCGAGGCCCTGGCCAAGGAGTACCACGAAGCCAGTCCGCGCATCGAGGTGGAGAAGGTGGACTACACCCGGGATACAGCGGGAGCGCAACGCATCAAGGCCAAGTATGAAAAGAACGGCATGGACACTCCGGGTGCCAAGGATTTGGTGATTTTCGATTGTGAGGGCCGGGTGAAGATGGTGAACGGCGATGCGCTGGTGGAGACGAAGCTGGAGGCGGTCCCGAGCGAAAGTGGGCGTGAATATGAAAAGCGCCGTATCGCCTTCAACGGTGAGATGCTTTTCACCGCCATGTTGCTCGCGGTGAAGAATCCGGTCCCCATGAACGTGTATTACCTCACGGGCCACCGCGAACATGCCGTGGGCAAGGACGATGACCCCTTCGGTTATTCCAAGTTCATTGGGTTGCTGATGAAGAACTATCTGCAAGCCCAGCCGGTCTCGCTGGTGACGAATGGCGTGCCCGACAATTGCAATTTGTTGGTGATTGCCGGCCCAAGCACGCGCATTCCGCAGATCGAGTTGGATGCGATTGGCGGCTATCTTGACACGGGTGGACGCTTGTTGGTGATGTTCAACTTTGCTTCCACCAACAATCCCACCGGCCTTGAGTCGTTGCTGGCAAAGTGGGGCGTGGACGTCAGCCCCAACGTGGTGTTGGATCCTGGCAACTCGCCGAGTCGTGACAAGGATTTGATCATCCGGAGATTCTCGGCCCACCCGGTCGTCAATCCGCTACAGCAATCTGCCATTTATGTTTATTCGCCTCGCATGATTGCGGAGGTGCAACAAGCTTCCACTGCTGCCGACGCGCCCAAGGTCGTCCCGCTGGCTTTCACAAGCAAAGATTCTGTTTTAGAGGGCTTGAGCGCTCCGCCCGCAGAATATCCCATCGGCGTAGCTGTTGAAAAAGGTGCGGTGGCTGGCGTGTCCAGCGCGCGTGGCACCACGCGCATCGTTGTTCTGGGCGACTCATTGGTTTTTGAAAACGACCTGCTGGATCAGGCTGCAAACCGCGATTTGGCCGCTTACGCCGTGAACTGGTTGGTTGACCGGCTGGAACTCATCAAGGGATTGGGGCCGAAACCGATCACCGAGACGCGGCTGGTGATGACCGAATCCCAGCTCAAGTCTGCCCAGTGGATTTTGCTGCTCGGCTTGCCGGGGGCGGTTTTGTTGCTCGGCACTTTGGTCTGGTTGCGGCGGCGCAACTGAGGGGCGCTTGCGCACGGTTGTTCGTTTCTGAAACATGAATTCCAGGAGCACATGGATTCTGCTGGCCATCGCGCTGACGATGGCCGCATTCATTGTGGCTTGGGAAAAATACGGGGCCGGTGGGGTGCGCCAGCCGCTGGTTGTGGTGCCCGGCCTCGATCCGGGCAAGGTCAGTCGTGTTCAAGTGCGGGTGACGGGTGCGGCGGAGATGATTGCCGACCGCACGGACGGCGGCTGGCTGATGTCCAAACCGCTCGAATCAAAAGTTCGCCCGCAGGTCATCGAATCGCTGCTGCGTTACCTTGCTCAACTCAAGCCCGACGGCTATCTGTCGCCGCGCGAGATGCTGGATCACCCCAATGCCGACGCCGAGTTCGGTTTCGATGCCCCCTCGATTTCGCTCATGCTTTTCGCTGGCAACCAGCGGCGGCAGGTGTTGATCGGGTCGCGCACCGCCCCCGGCGATCAAGTGTTCGTCCAGCTGGTGGGCACGCCGGGCATCCACCTGGCCTCCACCAATCTTCTGAACTACATCCCGCGCAACTCGGGCGACTGGCGCGACACGGCCTTGCTCGATTGGAAGTCCCTCGGCTTCGACCGGCTGCTCGTCAACCAAGCCGGGCGCCCCATTGAACTGGTCGTCAACCCCACCAATCGCCAGTGGCGGCTTGCGCGGTTGCAGGCTCGTGCGGACCGCCAGCTCGTGGAGAAATCGCTCGCGCACTTGGCCCAGGCGGAGGTCGCCCAGTTTTTTCCGGAAGGCACGGTCGGCGGTGACATCTCGGGCCTCGAATCGCCTGCGCTGGAACTGACCTTCTCGGCGGGCAGCAACGTCCAGGCAGTCCTGCAGTTCGGCAACAGTGTGACCAACGCCACCAATTACGTCTATGCCCGCCGGGGCAGGTCGGATGACATCTTCGCGGTTGCGGCGGAGGCGGTCGCACCGTGGCGCGAATCGGCCGCCAAGTTCCGTGACTCCCGGCTGTTTTCCTTCTGCTCCTTGCCGGACGCAATCAGCGTGCGCGCCAGGGAGGAATTCACACTGACCCGTGAAGCGGTCGGCACGTGGCGGGTGCGCCCGGGTGATTTTGTGGCCGACAGCAATTACGTGAACGAACTCATCCTCGGGCTTGCGCAGATGCAGGTGACCGAGTTTGTGAAGGATGTGGTTACGGGGCCGGACTTGCCGACGTTTGGGCTGGCCCCAGCATTAAGCGAATGCACCGTGACTTTGGGTGGCTCGAACGCGGCCAGCATCACGGTCCTCTTCGGTGCCGACACCAACGGCGCAGTCTTCGCCAAACGCGCAGACGAAACCTCGGTCGCCTCGGTGCGCAGGGTCGATTACGACTTCCTGCCTGCGGCCGTCATCGAACTGAGCGATCGTCGTGTATGGGCGTTCAACGAGTCTCAGGTCGCCTCGGTGCGCATTGAGGCCAACCAGCGGACGCGCGAAATTGTGCGCAAAGGCACCAACTCGTGGGCGCTGGCCGAGGGTTCGTTTGGCGTCATCAACACGTTCGGAGTGGATGAGGCCATTCATCGCTTGGGCGATCTGTCGGTGTCGCGCTGGGTGGATCGCGGCGCGGTGGACCGTGCCCGTTATGGCTTTAAGGAGTCGCCGGATAGATTGACCGTCACGCTCACCGATGGGACACAACAGGTCATCGAGTTCGGAGGGGTTGCGCCGTCGCAGTATCCTTACGCACTGGCCACCCGCGACGGGGAGACGTGGGTGATGGAGTTCCCCTGGGTCACGTGGCAATACCTCGAAACGTATCTGAGCCTTCCCGCCCGTGAGCGCTGAACCTTCCCGCAAGACGCATCCCTCAAAATGGCAGCAGCTGCGGCTCTGGTCCCGTCGCTGCCGGCTCGCGGTTTGGGTTGTCCTCTTCCTCACCGTTTTCGCGTGCGCTTACTTGAACCAGATCGGGCTGCCCGACTTCATGAAGCGGCCTTTGCTTGCGAGCCTGCAGAAGCGCGGCGTGGATTTGGAATTCACGCGCCTCCGCTTGCGCGGACACCGGGGAATTGTGGCGGACAATGTGCGTATCGTCGGGTCCGCCAATGCCGCCGCTCCGGTCATCTCCGCCAAGTCGGCGGACCTGGAGATAAGTTACGCCTCGCTGCTCCGGTTCACTGCCGACGTGCGGTCCGTCACCCTGCATGACGGCGCTCTGGTCTGGCGTTTCGACACCAATCACCTGCCGTCCTCCACGATGGCCATCACCAATTTGATGGCGACGGTTCGTTTTTTGCCGGGTGACCAGTGGATGCTCGACCGGTTGGATGCGGGTTATCGGGACGCAAAGTTTTCCGTGACAGGTCAGGTCACCAATGCCAGCCGCTTGCGTGACTTGTTCAAAGGCCCGAAAGGTCCGCCGGATGCCGCAACGGCCCGCTTGCAACGGGTGCATGCTCAACTGTGTCGGGTGCGTTTTCATGAGCATCCCGGGTTCCGACTCACGTTCAGCGGCGACGCGGCTGACCCCACGAGTTTTGTAGGCGTATTCACGGTGGTGGCTCCGGATGCGGAGACGCCGTGGGGAAGTTTTCAGCAAGCCAAACTCACCGCGCGTTTGGATGAGGCGGTGTTCGTGCAGGGTCTGTCTGCCGAGGTTGACCTCGACGCCGCGCACGTTGAAACCCGTTGGGCGTGTGTTGATGGACTGCAGCTGCGCTTCGGCGGCACGCGGACCACCACCAACGAAATCCAATGTGGCGGCTCACTGGCGGCGACCAGTGTGACCGGACCGTGGACTGCCGCGCAGGAGGTATCGGTGGAACTGAAGTGGACGCACGGAACGAATGGGTGGCTCCCGCGTCTGGCAGAGGCCAGCATCAAGGCTGGGGCCGTCTCAAATCGCTGGCTCAGTGCGGACCGGCTGCATTTGGATGTGATGCAACGCCCCCCCATCGAACCGCTGGCCATGAATGATCCTGCGCTGGGCATCTGGAATCATCTTTCGCCCTGCGCCCTCACCGTGTCTGCTGCCGCCACAAACGTGAGTGCGCGCGGCTTGCAGGCAGAAGATCTCCGGATCCGTGCCGATTGGGAGGCGCCCTGGCTGCAAGTGCATGATGTGAGCGGTCACCTGGCTGGCGGTCAAGCCGCTGCTACGGCGGCCTTGGACGTGTTGTCGCGCCGCCTGCAATTCGATCTCGCCGCCGCGTTGGACTTCCATCGCTTTGAGCCGTTGCTGACGGAAAAGAGCCGTAAGTGGCTGCGGGACTTTCATTGGGCGAGTCCACCCTCTGTGGATGTCCAGGGAGAGCTCGTTTTGCCCGCGTGGACCAACCGCGCACCCGACTGGCGCAACGAAGTCCAGCCCGGCATCAAGCTGGCGGGCAACGTCGCCGTGACGAATCTAAGCTTTCGCGGTGTCAGCATGACGTCGCTTGGGACTCCTCTCAATTACACCAACCGCGTCTGGCGGTTGCCGGACCTGATTGTGCGTCGCCCCGAAGGAACCGTGCGCGCCAACCTGCGCTCCGACGAGATCAGCCACAATTTTTCCGTCAACCTGCGTGGCCGGCTTGATCCGCGTGTGCTGCCCATCAAGTTCAAAGGCGAAGGCCATCACGGCTTGGACCATTTGCAGGCCAGCAACGCGCCGTGGCTTGACGCCCAGCTGCGGGGCAACTGGTATGAGCTGGACCGCATTTCGGTTCGCGCTGATTTGGCGTGGACAAACTTCACCTATCGCGAGCAATCCGTCAGCGCGCTCAACGCCACACTGGTTTACTCCAATCATTTGCTGCGTGTCCTCAACCCGCGGGTGGAACGTGAGGACGGCATTGCGACGGCGGAGGCGCTGGCATTTGATTTTCGCGCCCACCGCGCCTATCTGACCAATGGCTATTCCACGACGGACCCCATGGCGATCGCGCGCATCATCGGGCCGAAGACCGCTGAGGCCGTCGCCCCGTATCAATTTTTGAAGCCGCCCGAGGCGCGCGTTTACGGAGTGATTCCCTTGAAAGGCGAGCAGGGCGCGGATTTGCACTTTGAAGTGTTGAAGGGCGGCCCGTTTCACTGGATGAGGTTTCGCGTGCCCGAAATCACCGGCAAGGTGAGTTGGGCTCACGAGACCGTCACGCTGACCAATATGGCAATGTCCTTCTACGGCGGTGCGGCCAACGGCTTTGCCTGGTTCGATGTCCGTCACCGCGGCTCGACGCCGTTTTGCTTCTTGATGAACGTCACCAACGCGGACCTGCACGCGTTGATGTCCGATTTGCATTCCCCGACCAATCAGCTTGAAGGTTCCCTCAGCGGACAGCTCTTGGTCACCGATGCCAACGCCAACGACCTCAACTCCTGGCAGGGGCGCGGGCAGGCACAATTGCGGGATGGTTTGATTTGGAACACGCCCGTGTTCGGGGTGATGTCCACGGTGATGAATACGGTGGTGCCGGGCATCGGCAACAGCCGCGCCAGCGCGGCAGGAGGGACGTTCATCATCACCAACAGCGTCATTCAGACCGGCGACTTGGACATCCGCGCCTCCGGCATGCGGTTGCTTTACGAGGGGTCGGTGGACTTTGAGACGAGGGTCAACGCGCGCGTGGAGGCGGAATTGTTACGGGACACTTGGGGCGTCGGCCGGTTGCTGAGCACTGCCCTCTGGCCGGTCAGCAAGCTGTTCAAGTACAAGGTCACCGGCACGCTGGCGGATCCGAAGCCCGAGCCGGTCTACCTGGTCCCGCGCCTGGTGGTCGCCCCATTGCAATCCGTGGGGGGGATGTTTGGTGATAAGCCTGGGACCGATTACGAAATGTTGCCTGACCCGCTGGTGCCGTATGCCCTGCCGGAAGTGATGTCGGCAGGCCCCGGAGCCACCAACGCCCCCGCGCTTCCGCCTGGACCTGAAGATTCTGGCCAGCCTGCTGAAGAGTAGGTTGGCCTCGCCCTTGCAGGGCCACCCAGTATCCGTCAGGGCCTGCTGGTCACCTTGGACCAATCCTCGCCCTGAACCGCCGCGTAAAGTTCGAACGCTTTTTGGTTCTGGATCAGAGCGGCCCTCACCACCACCGAGTCATCCGCCTTCCCGAAATCCATCAGGCTGTCGGGGATGATGCCGAATTTCTTGTGCGCGTAGATCAGCGCAAAGGTCGCGTGCGCCATGGCGTAGAAAGGCAGGTTCTTATAGGTGCCATCCGCCGCGTCTTCCACCGCGTTGGCCAGAAACTCCAGCTGGTCCACCAAATGGGGGAATTGGGGCGCGTTGATCTGGGAAAACTCCAGCTTCCAATGCGGCAAATGCCGCACCACTTGCTCGACCACCGAGGGCGTGATGGTCGCTGCCCCGTGGTTGACGAATTCTGCAACTTCTGCCATGGCCCAAGCCTGACGTAAACCGCCCCGCGACGAAAGTTAAAAAGTGGTGACGAAGGTGTGAAGTGACTTTGACCCGGAACGGGTCCCGAAACCCTGTTCTCAAATGAGTTCGACACCTCCGCCGCCGGCCCGCACATTCCCCGCATGAGTGCGACGTTTCCTGCCTATCGCAAATTGCTGAAGCGCGCCCGCGAGATCGCCCTTCTCGACAGCACCGGCAGCATCCTCTCTTGGGATGAGGAAACGTATCTCCCGCCGAAGGCATTGGCACATCGCGCGGAACAGATGGCTTACCTCAGCGGCCGCGCCCATCGGCTGTTCACCGCCGGTCTGGTGGGCGACTTGATTTCGGAATGTGAGCAGCACGGCTTTGCGCCCGACTCCGACGAGGCCGCCAACGTGCGCGAGTGGCGGCGCAGTTACGATCGCAAGACCAGGATTCCCGCGCGCCTGGTCGAGAAGTTTCAACGTCTCCGCTCACACGCCCGGGAGGCGTGGGGCGAGGCTCGACAGGAGTCCAAGTTCAAGCTGTTCAAACCGCATTGGCAAAAGCTGCTCGACCTGCAACTGCAGTTCGCCGACCTCTGGGGCCACACCGGTTCGCCCTACAACGCCCACCTCGATGAATACGAACCCGGCGCCCGCGCGGAGGACTTGCGTGTGTTGTTCGCCGCGTTGCGACCTGAGATCGCCTCCATCCTCGGGCCGGCGGTGGAACGTTCCAAGGCGGCGCCTCGCTCGCTGTTGAATGGACATTACCCCATCGCCGCGCAACAGGCCTTCAATCGGGAGGTTGCGGAGGCGATCGGTTTCAACTTTGAATCTGGCCGCATTGACACCACCACGCATCCCTTCTGCACCGGGCTGGGGCCGAACGATTGCCGCCTGACGACGCGTTACAGCGAGGAGGACTTCACCGTGTCGCTCTACGGTGTCATGCACGAGGCGGGTCACGGCCTCTACGATCAGGGATTGCCGCCGGAGCATTACGGCACCCCACTCGGCAACGCCATCTCGCTGGGTATTCACGAATCCCAATCGCGCCTTTGGGAGAATCACGTGGGCCGCAGCCTCGATTTCTGGCGCCACTGGCATCCGCGCGCGTGCCGCCATTTTCCCAGTTTGCTCCGGCTCGCGCCCGGGCAGATTCACGCGGCCGTCAATCACGTTGCCCCCTCCTTCATCCGCGTCGAGGCCGACCAGGTCACCTATGACCTGCACATCATCCTGCGCTTCGAGGTCGAGATGAAATTGCTTGAACGCCAGCTCCACGTCGCCGACGTGCCCGCCTATTGGAACGAGCAATTCGAGAGGATGTTCGGCCTGAAAGTCACCAAGGATGCCGATGGCTGCTTGCAGGACATCCATTGGAGCATCGGGTTGCTCGGCTATTTCCCTACTTACACGCTTGGCAATTTGAACGCGGCTCAACTCATGCGGAGGGCGGCATCAGATAACCCGACACTGAATGCCGAACTGGCCGAAGGAAAGTATTCGACACTGCTGGCTTGGTTGCGCGAGAAAGTGCATCGTCACGGCATGCGCCATCATCCGCAGCCGTTGATGAAGCTGGCCACCGGCGCACCCACGAATAGTGCCGCGCATCTGGCCAGCCTGCGCGAGAAGTTCGCTTAGGGTGGCGCCGGCCTCTGGCCGGTTCAATTCGGCGTCCCGCCGGATTGCGTTCGAGCCTGTGTCCCTGCCAAACGGGATGGGGTGGGAGAGGGCGCTGTCTTGACAGCTTCCGGCGAGACGCCGGAAACCTGATCCGCGAATACTTTGCCCCCTCGCCCCCCTGCGCACGGGACCGCTTTGGTTACCCCTCCACAATCTTCCGTGCGCGCTTGAGTGAACCCAAATTGTGCGCCTCCGCGTAGCCCAGTCGGCGGAGGTTGCTCTTGGCGATGCCGCTGCGTCCGCCGCTCAGGCAATACACCAGCACCGGCGATGACTTGTCCGGTGCCAGCGATACAATCCGTTGCCCGACTTCCTGATACGGCACATTGACCGCGCCGCGCAGGTGGCCGGACCGGAATTCCTCCGGCGTGCGCACATCGAGCAGCAGCGCCCCGCGCTGCACCAACTCGCGCGCCCGCGCTTCGGAGACCTGCCCAAACACCCGTGTCAGGATGAGGGACACGATGATTATATCCGCGATGAGGAAGGCGATGAGGAAGGTGGAGTTCACCCGGCGAGCATGGCGAAGCGGTCTCTCGATGGCGATTCACTTTTCCAGTTTGCATTGCGCCGCATTTCTCCCATTTTCCCCGCACGCAAATGGCTGACGAAAAGACGAAACACAATTACGACGAGAGCAAGGTCAAGACCCTCTCCAGCATCGAGCACATCCGCCTGCGCACCGGCATGTATATCGGGCGCATCGGCACCGGCGCGCATTACGACGACGGTTGCTATATCCTGCTCAAGGAGGTCATCGATAACGCCATCGATGAATTTATCATGGGCCACGGCAAGCACGTCGAGATCAGCGTGGAGGACAATTGCGTCTGCGTCCGCGATTTTGGCCGCGGCATCCCGCTGGGCAAGGTCGTCGAGTGCGTCAGCCAGATCAACACCGGCGCGAAATACAATGACGACGTGTTCCAGTTCAGCGTCGGCCTCAACGGCGTCGGCACCAAGGCCGTCAACGCGCTCTCCAGGGAATTCATCGTCCGCAGTCATCGTGATGGCGAATACGTCGAGGCCCAGTTCAGCAAGGGCAAGCTGAAGAAGAAGGACGAAGGCAAGACCAAGGAGCCCAACGGCACGTTCATCTCTTTCGAGCCGGACCCGACCATCTTCAAGGACAGCGCGTTCAAGCCGGAGTTCATCGAACGCCGCCTGCGACATTACAGTTATCTGAACAGCGGCCTGCGCCTGATCTTCAACGGCAAGGAGTTCGTCTCGCGCCACGGCCTGATGGATCTGGTGATGGAAGACTTGGAGAGTGACGGGTCGGACCCCATCTATCCCCCGCTGCACTACACGGGCAAGACGTTGGAGTTCTGCTTCACGCATACGAATAGCCGTTACGGCGAGTCGTTTTATTCCTTTGTCAACGGTCAGTACACCAGCGACGGCGGCACCCACCTGAGCGCCTTCCGCGAGGGCCTGCTGAAGGCGGTCAACGAGCACGCTAAGAAAAGCTACGACGGCGACGATGTCCGTGAATGCATGGTGGGCGCGGTGGCGATCCGTCTGAAGGATCCGCTATTTGAATCCCAGACCAAAAACAAGCTGGGCAACACGGAAATCCGCACCGAACTGGTCAACAAAGTGCGCGAGGAACTGCTCCTGTTCTTCAGCCGTAACAAACAGGTGGCTGACCAGATTCTGGCGAAGGTCGAGGATACCAAGGCGCTGCGGAAGGAATTGCAGGACGTGAAGAAGCTCGCACGCGAACGCGCCAGGGCTGTCACGCTCCGCATCCCGCAGCTCAAGGATTGCAAGAACCACTACAACACCGCCAAGGGTCGTGAGAAGGAATCCATGATCTTCATCTGCGAAGGTCAATCCGCCGCCGGCTCCATCACGAGCTGCCGCGATGTTAATTCACAGGCGGTGTTCACGCTCAAGGGCAAGCCGCTCAACGTTTGGGACCTCAAACGTGACATCGTCTACAAGAACGACGAGATGTATAACCTCATGTGCGCCCTCGACATCGAGGACAACATCGAGAAGCTGCGCTACGAGAAGGTGATTCTGGCCACCGACGCCGACGTGGACGGCCTGCACATCCGCAATCTGCTCATCACCTATTTCTTCAAGTTCTTCGAGCAACTGGTCCACAACGGCCATCTCTACGTGCTGGAAACGCCGCTGTTCCGCGTGCGCAATAAGCAGGAGACGATTTACTGCTACAGCGAAGCGGAGCGCGACACGGCGAGCGCCAAGCTGGGCAGGAGCTGCGAGATCACGCGCTTCAAAGGTCTGGGTGAAATCAGCCCCAAGGAGTTCGCGCAATTCATCGGCAAGGGAATGAAGTTGAGCAAGGTGGAATACGCCCCCAAGCACGATGTCTCGAACATCCTGACCTTCTACATGGGCAAGAACACCCCCGA
>JAFMIZ010000051.1 GCA_017853715.1 Pedosphaera sp. | reverse complement strand
GTCAGTGGATGCCGCATGAAGAGATATTCAAACCGGGTGGCGCGCGAGGACTTCAAATACTCGGCGCGCGTCATCACGGGGAACGATCCGATGTGGGCGCTGCGGAGCTTGGAGTTGTGCTTGTGATGATAGTTGTGGGAACTGCGCCAAATGCTGCTGGGACTGAGCGAAAGGATCCCGTAGACGCGCATCATCCACTCGGCCAGACGGGACTTGGGCAGGATGGCGTGATGTTGCTGGTCGTGGTAGATCACGAACAAGCGCAAGATCAGCAGGCCTGCGACGATGCTGCAGACGGTTTTGCCCGCGAGATGGAAACCCCATAATGTGCCGCTGAGCGCAGCCATGAGCAGCGCGGCGGTGGATAGCATGGACCACCAACTTTTCGCAGTGGAGTCCACGGCATACGGTCGGGTTGCCAAGATGAGTTCTTTGCCGACTCTTGGGCTTGCGGGTGAATTGCTCACGCAACAGAGTCCGCGGGATTGCTCGAAATGTCCATGTCCATAGTCGCGGTGGCGGCACAAAAGACCTTGGTTGAGTCTTTTTTGCCTCAAAACGTTGGTTCACTACAGTTGTTTCCCCAAATTCTTAGTCCCTATGCAGCTGCATTCCGCTCTGGCGCGGGTGGGTGCGGTCAATCCTGTCGCGTGATTGCGCTCAAAAAGAAATGGAGTCGGTTCTCGCTAATGCCCCGAAAGGGGGCCACGCTTCACCGGTCGGAAAGAAAATGACATGAACTCTGAACTCATCCACGCCGCACTGGAAAAGGTCGGCAATATCAACACGCTGATCAATGTGGTGTCCCGCCGCGTCCGCCAGCTCAGCCTGGGCGGCGGTGGTGTCACCCGCCCCATGGTGGCGGACACCGCCAATCTCGGCATGGCCGACATCGCCCTGCGTGAGATCATTGAGGAGAAAATCGGCTGGGATATGCCCGAGGCGGAAGAATGGTCACAACCTGTTAAGCGCAAGCGCAGCCGCACGAAGTCCACAAAAACTCCGCGCCCCGCCTCCGCCATTCAAGCGGTCGCTGCGTGAATTCGCTATCCGGTTTTCTTGTGTACAAAAGTGCTGGGTCGGAACCCTGCAGTTGAATTCCAACGGAGTGCTGCGTCTGCCCCATGTCCCTCCCCCCATGCATACCCTGAAACTGATCTGGCAGTTGCTCTGCCACTGGTCCAGACACCTCTGGCCGTCCTCTGCCGCCAAACACGACCGCGATGAGCGGCCGTTGACCTCGGACGGTTCGGAGGTCAGCGAAGCCGAGCGCCTCGACCGCCTGCGCAATCCCTCCAAGTATCTCGGGAAGTAGGCACTTCGCGATGGGGATAGCTTGAGCTAGGCTGCTTGGAGTCCCGCCTTCAGGCGGTCCCCCGGTCAAAGTCTCGCGCAGCACCCAGGCAGACCCCGTCCAGGCGGTCCGCTTCGGCGCAGCGTGACGGTCCCCTTAGCTACTGGCCTTAACTTCCAACTCGCCTAATTGGCGGCCTTTCGCCTAACCTCCGCGCCTGTTTTCAGTCTGTAGCGACGGTCTGTGACCGCCGTCGCTCGTGGAGCGATGCTACAGCAAAAGTTTTTGCCATGATGACCTCAACTCAGATCCGCCAGTCGTTCCTCGACTTCTTCAAGTCGAAGCAGCACACCATCGTGCCGTCTTCAAGCCTCATGCCCGATTCGCCGAACCTGTTGTTCACGAACGCCGGCATGAACCAGTTCGTGCCGATCTTCCTCGGCCAGACCAAGTGCCCCTACACACCCGGTCGCGCCGCCGACACCCAGAAATGCATCCGCGCCGGCGGCAAACACAACGACCTCGACGACGTCGGCCTCGACACCTATCATCACACCTTCTTCGAGATGCTCGGCAACTGGTCCTTCGGCGATTACTTCAAGCAGGAGGCCATTAGCTGGGCGTGGGAGCTGGTCATTGACGTGTGGAAGTTCCCGCCCTCGCGCCTCTACGCCACGGTTTACAACCCGGACAAATCCAAGGGCGACCCTAGCGAATTCGATCAGGACGCCTGGAACTTTTGGGCCGAGAAATTCCGCAGCGTCGGCCTTGATCCCGCCATCCACATCGTCAACGGCAACAAAAAGGACAACTTCTGGATGATGGGCGAAACTGGCCCATGCGGCCCGTGTTCTGAATTGCACGTGGACCTCACGCCCGACGGCAACACGCACGGCAAGCTCGTCAACCAGGGCAGCGCCGAGTGCATAGAAATCTGGAACAACGTCTTCATCCAGTTCAACGCGAACCCGGACGGCACGTTCTCCCCGCTGCCCGCCAAGCACGTGGACACCGGCATGGGCTTCGAGCGCGTCACCAGCATCATCCAGGGCACGAAGAACCTGACCGACTTCGCCAACGCCAAGATTTCAAACTACGAGACCGACATCTTCCGCCCGATCTTCGACGCCATCGAAAAACTGAGCGGTAAGAAATACGGTTCCACGCTGCCGAAACCCGGCAGCACCGGCGACACCGGGCAGGAGAAGATCGACGTGGCCTTCCGCGTCATAGCCGACCACATCCGCACGCTCTCCTTTGCGATCGCCGACGGCATCCAGCCTGGCAATAACGACCGCAACTACGTCCTCCGCCGCATCCTGCGCCGCGCCGTGCGTTATGGCCGCACGCTCGGCTTTCACGAACCGTTCTTCTACAAACTCGTGGACGTCCTGGCCGAAACGATGGGCGACGTCTTCCCTGAGATCCGCGCCAAGAAGAAACACGTTCAAGATGTCATCCGCATCGAGGAAGAGGCGTTTAACAAGACGCTGGATAATGGTATTGCGTTGTTTGAGGAATACGCGCAGCGAGGTCAGGAAGCCGCCAAGGTTGCTCAAGCCGCTCAGCTTCATGGAGCCCAGGGGCACGTGGATGGTGGATTTGCTTTCAAACTCTACGATACCTTTGGTTTCCCGCTCGACCTCACCGAGTTGATGGCGCGCGAGCGCGGCTTGACCGTGGATAAGCAAGGCTTCGAGAAGTTGATGGAAGAGCAGCGTGCGCGCGCCCGCGCCGCGCAGAAGAAGGAAGTCATTTCGCTCTCGCAGATCGAGACCACCACGCCCACCAAGTTCGTCGGCTACGATGACTTGTCGGTTCAGGCCAAGGTCGTGGAAGTCGTTTCGCTCAAGGACAAAATCGCCGTCATCCTCGACGCCAGCGCCTGCTACGCCGAGATGGGAGGCCAGGTCGGCGATACCGGCGAGTTGACCGGCAGCGGTCAGCTCTGGCGCGTCGTCAGCACGCAGAAGTCCGGCAACACCTTCCTCCACTTCGTCGAAGGCGGCGACGCTCCGGCAGTCGGCGCCAGTGTTACGCTCGCCGTTGAGAAGTCCCGTCGCGCTGCCATCCAACGCCATCATACGGTCACGCATTTGCTGCACTGGGCATTGCACGAAGTCGTCAGCAGGGAGGCGTCGCAGAAGGGTTCCTTCGTCGGTCCGGACAAGTTGACCTTCGATTTCAATGGCGCTGCCCTCACCCCCGGGCAGATCGCCGACGTCGAAAAGCTCGTCAACGAGCGCATCCTGGAAAACGCCCCGGTCTCGTGGGTGGAGGTGAAGCACAGCCACGTCAAGGATCGCAAGGACGTGATGCAGTTCTTCGGTGACAAATACGGCGAGTGGGTCCGCGTGGTGCAGATCGGCGGCAAGCCCACCGCGTTGGATGGTTATTCCATGGAACTTTGTGGCGGCACCCACACCCGCGCAACCGGCGAGATCGGCTTGTTCCGCATCGTCGCCGAAAGCGCGATCGCCGCGGGCGTCCGGCGTATTGAAGCCGTCGCCGGTCTCACTGCCTATGACGTCATGCGCGCGGACCGTGAGTTGATCAAGACGGTCGCCGGCAAAGTCACCAGCCCGATTCACGAGCTGGAGAAGAAGATCGAGGCGATGCTCGCGCACCAGAAGGAATTGGAGAAGGAAGTGAAGCTGGCGATGCTTCGCAACGCGTCCAACGCGGCCAGCGAATTGCTGGAGCGCGTGCAGACCGTGAACGACATTCCTTTCATCGCGCACAACCTCGGCGATGCCAACGGAGATTTTCTCCAGGCCATCGCGGATTCGCTTAAAAGCCGATTCCAAGGTGTCCTCGTGCTGGGCGGTGCGGCAAATGACGCCGTGGCCTTGGTTGCTGCGGTTTCCTCGGACTACACTGCTAAGGTGCAGGCCGGCAAAATCATCCAGCAGATCGCCCCCATCGTCGGCGGCAAAGGTGGCGGCAAGCCCGACAACGCCCGCGGCGGCGGCAAGGACGCCACCAAGCTCGACGAAGCGCTCGCCAAGGCGAAGAGTTTGCTGGGCTGAGCTGGCTCATGAAAGCTGCGCTTGTCCTGCTCGGTTTTATTCTTCTGACGTTTCTCGCGCCGCTGGCCGGTTCGTGGGCCGCCCCCGGCGATTGGTACCGCTCGTTGGCAAAGCCAGTATGGACGCCTCCACCCTGGTTGTTTGGTCCGGCGTGGACCTTTCTTTACCTCAGCATGGCCGTCGCCGCGTGGGGCGTGTGGCGCCAGGTGCGTTGGGCTGCACCGAATCGCTGGTGGCTTGTGCAGTTGGCTCTTAACGCGGCTTGGACGCCGCTGTTCTTCGGCCTGCGTCAACCCGGTTGGGCCTTCGCGGAAATACTGCTGCTCTGGTTGGCGATCACGGTGACGATGCTGCAGTTTTTCAAAACCGTTCGCTGGGCAGGCCTCTTGCTGGTGCCGTATCTGGCGTGGGTCACCTTTGCGTCGGCGTTGAACTTTGCCATCTGGCGCATGAATCCGGACCTTCCGTGAGTGCCAGAGATCATTGAGAAGCAAACATGATCATCCAAACCGAATTCGGTGAGCTGCCGACGTCAACGGGGTGGATGCGCACAGAGGTGTTGCGGCCGGCGGTGCCGGGCAAGTATCCCGGGCTCGTCCTGTTCTCCGAGATCTTTCAGATCACTGCGCCCATCCGCCGCACGGCCGCGCTGCTGGCCGGACATGGCTTTGTGGTGGCCGTGCCGGAGGTTTATCACGAGTTTCTGCCCGCCGGAACGGTGTTGGCCTACGACACGGCGGGCGCAGAGCAGGGAAACCAACTCAAGACCACCAAGACGCTTGCCAGCTATGACGACGATGCGCGGGCGGCACTGGCGTTCCTAAAGTCGCATCCAGCCTGCACCGGCAGGCTGGGCGTGATGGGGATGTGTCTCGGCGGGCACCTGGCGTTCCGCGCCGCGATGAATTCCGAAGTGCGCGCCGGCGTTTGCCTGTACGCCACGGACATCCACAAGCGCAGTCTCGGCAAGGGCACGAACGATGATTCGCTCGAGCGGCTGAATGAGATCAAAGGTGAACTGCTGCTGATCTGGGGCAAACAAGATCCGCACGTGCCTCGCGAAGGCCGCGCATTGATCCATGATGCGATGACGCATGCCGGACTGAATTTCACCTGGCATGAGTTCAATGGTCAGCATGCGTTCATCCGCGATGAGGGGCATCGTTACGATCCGGAACTGGCGATGCAATGCTACGGTCTGGCGCTGGAACTCTTCCAACGCAAGTTGCGTGAGGGCGATTTGCCGCCGGCCTGAAGATGAGCGCTTCCCTTTACGAACGTCTTGGCGGTCACGAGGGTATCCTGAAGCTCCTCAAGCCTTTCTACCTTGATGTGCGCCAGCACGCGGTGTTGGGGCCGATCTTCAATTCCCACATTCAGGATTGGCCGGCGCATCTCGACAAGATCACTGAGTTCTGGGCCCTGCAGACGGGTGGGGAGTCGCGCTATCGCGGTGGCTTTGCCGGTGCGCACCTGCGGTTGGGACTGCAGCCCGAGCACTTTCAGCACTGGCTGGGCTTGTGGGAGTTCAACGCTAAGCGTCAGCTTCCGCCGCCGGAGGCGGCAGAGATGATTGCGCTGGCTCACGAGTTCGGGCGGCGCTTGTTTGCCGTGACGCAGGGGCGGCGAATCCAATGAACAATCCATTTAATTCTAGTGTAGACCGTTTCGCAGCTGGCTGCATCGCACTTGTGGTGCTGCTGGAAATTCTCCTCGGCCTCGCCCCCAAGGCGGACCGCATGACGTGGGCGATGGAGAATGCGCCGGTCTGGATTGGCATCATCGCCTGGCTGTGGACGCGGAAGAGTTTTCAACTGAGTCGGCTTTGCCTCGCCTTGTTCACGCTGCATGCAGTCATTCTCATGGTGGGCGGGCATTACACCTATGCCCAGGTGCCGCTGGGCGATTGGGTGAAAGACTGGCTTGGGCTGGCCCGGAATCATTACGACCGCCTCGGGCACTTTGCGCAGGGGTTCATTCCGGCGATCTTCGTGCGCGAATTGTTGTTGCGCGTGGCCCAACTGCCGCGTTCGCGATGGATTCCGTTGTTGGTCGTAAGCGTGTGCCTGGCGTTCAGCGCGTTCTACGAGTTCATCGAGTGGTGGACGGCGTTGCTCACGGGAGACGCGGCCACCGATTTTCTCGGCACGCAGGGCGATCCGTGGGATACACAGTGGGACATGTTCCTCGCGTTCTGCGGGGCAATGATCGCGCCGGCCTTGTTGTCTCGTTGGCATGATCGTTCAATTAAGTCCGTGCAAAGTTAAGGTTCTTCCCGGAATTCCGGAAGGCCCGGGACTTGTCATCGTTAGCGCTTGAAACTACCCTGAAGCCGCACTCAGTTTCTCAACGGGAAGTTTCGGCAAAGGAAGCGGTTTTGCCGGTGAGGTGGGTTGAGCCGGTCGAGCATCGGAGCACAAGTCTCCGGTCGCGGTGCTGGCTAGGTAGTGAAGCGTGGTTCGAAATACCGGGATGCCGGTTGCGTGCACCCGAGGCATCCCCCCGACCAAACCCGACAAATGCCGACATTGGGTGGAGCCGAAAAAGACAACTTATAAAACAATGGTAAAGTCTGGTTCCCGAGCAGCGCAGGCATCTTGCCTGCGGGTGAGCCGGGCATTCTTGCCCGGGGGGGGCGTCGCCATCGCAAAACCGGGTAAAGGAAAGGTAAAGTGCAGCGTGTGATACCGTGTGTGTCGCAAAAAACTCGTATCAAAAAGTATCATTTGGTATCATTTGGTATCGAAGGGTCACGTCAGCAGGTCACCTGGAGTAGCGGACGTGCGTCCGCTCCCTCTGAGAGCAGGGAAAAGTCAGAACTGGCTCGAGTTGGCGGCTACCGTTCAGGGGCTCAAAGTATCAAAGGTGACCCGACCTAAAAATCGAAATTCGGTAAAGCAAAGGTAAAGTAAAGGTAAAGCCACTGGGTGCCCCTGGCGGTGGATTTGTAATTGTTAAGTTCTTCTATATTAAACAGTTAGGAGTTTTATTGAGACTCCTATTGGTTCGGCGGGAATCGTTCGGCAGCTTTACCCCGTTTACCACCCCATCGTCCCGTCCGCCGGCAACTTCATCCCCCGAAACACCCCCCCCCGGAATTCCGTAATGCACCAAATAAAAACGCCGCCCGGTTGACCGAGCGGCGTGGGGAAGTGGCAAGGGCCATTATTTGCCCGGATTCATGCGCTTCATCATCTCTTGCTGCATCAGCGACATGACCGAAGTGTATTTGGTCATGCCTTCCGGGGCGGCGAACTGACTGGCTGCTGGTTTATCGAATTTCACGCGCTTGAAGAGCATGGTGATGTCCATGCCATCCTGAGTGGTCTCGATCTTCACGGGAAAATTCTTCAATTCAGTCGCGTTCCACACGGTGAACTCGCTCGTCTTACCCTCCTTGTTTTTCACGGTGGCTTTGTTCTTCACGCATTGATGTCCGTCCACCTGTTCGCGGCCGACTTCGGTGAGTGAAACTTCGTCGTCCGCGCCAGACTTGGCAGCGTCGGCTTTGCTGACCGGCATTTCGGCGTAGGCTTTGAGCGAGGGATAAATCATGTAAACCACCTTCTCTTCGGGAAGGGAAATGGTGGTGAGATTGTCCATGCCCATCTGTTTCATCTGGTCGATCGCTTCAGGCGGGAGGCTGGCGCTCTTCAGGTCGGCCATGTTGAGTTCGAAGCGGGATTTGCCGTCGAGGTACGAAATCTTGCCGGGCATGGACATTTCTCCCGTGGGGCCGCCTTTAGCATCGACCTCCACGTCTGAGGAGAAGGATTTGTTCTCGCCGAACAACTTCGACATCGCCCCCGAGAAGTCAGGGCCACTGGGACCGCGACCGCCGAACTGGGCGTGGGCAGTGATGCCAAAGAGAAGTGTGGCGCTGAGGGTCAGTGAAAGGAGTCGTTTCATGGTGCTTGTAAATTGAGATTGTTTCGCAGGGATAACGAGTGTCGGAAAAGATGCCAGCAAATTATTTCCCGCGCATCCGGGCGTAGGCTTCTAATGCCACCTCTCGGGAAATGCCCAGGCTCACGATGGGTTGGGGATACGTTTCGTCGAGCTTCACTCCGGCTTTCGCCAGGATCTCTGGCGGTGCTTCCCAAGGGTTATGGATCCATTGGGCAGGCAGCCTGGCCAGTTCGGGAACCCACTTGCGGACGTAGTCGCCGTTGGGGTCGAACTTCTCCCCTTGGCTGATCGGGTTGAAGATTCGGAAGTAGGGGGCAGCATCGGCGCCGCAGCCGGCGGTCCATTGCCAACCGAGGGTGTTCTGCGCGAGATCGGCATCAACGAGTGTATCCCAGAACCAGCGCGCGCCTTCCTGCCACGGGATTAGCAGATTCTTCACGAGGAACGACGCGACCACCATGCGTATGCGGTTGTGCATCCAGCCGGTGGTCCAGAGTTCGCGCATGCCGGCATCCACCAGCGGAACGCCCGTGCGACCGCGTTGCCAGGCTTTGAGCCATTCGTTGTTATCTCTCCACGGAAAGTTTTTGAACTCGGCGCGCAATGGCTCGGTGGGCGTGTGCGGAAAATGGTAGAGCAGGTGATGAGCGAATTCGCGCCAGCCAACCTCGGCAAGGAACTGCGAGTTACGCCACGCTGGGCTGGGAGCGGCCTTCCGCAACGCATGCCAGATTTGACGCGGTGAAATCTCGCCGAAATGCAGGTGCGGTGAGAGACGGGAAGTGCCCAAGACGTCGGGGCGATTGCGGTCACTGGAATAATTTTGGAACGCTGACGCGATGAACCGCTGGAGCTGTTCCTTTGATCCAGCTGCTCCCGGTTTCCACGCGGCCCGCATTCCTTCAGCCCATTTGATTTTGGGTTCAAGCTCCAATTCAGCCAGATCGAGTGATGTCGGCCAGTCGGTGGGGGAGGGGATTTTCTTGGGCGGGTTGATTGGTTCTGGCGGGTCCGGCAACGTGAGGCAGTGTTTCCAAAATGGCGTGAAGACCTGAAAGGGATTGCCGGATTTATTTTGAATCGTCCAAGGCTCGTGGAGCAGGGCGGCGTTGAAGCTCTCCGCCTCGATGCCTGAGTCGCGTAATTCGGCTTTTAGTGCTTTGTCGCGTTTGGTGATTCCGGGCTCGTAGCGGCGATTCCAGAGGACGGCTTTTGCACCTGTCTCTTTGATCAGTTTGCGCAACGCTTCGCGAGTGGAGCCCGAACGGATCACCAGCCGAGAACCAAGACTGCGCAGGTCTGCGGAAAGCGCGGCCAACGATTGGTGTAACCACCATTCGCTGGCGCTACCCGGGGGCCACTCGCCCTCCTCGTCGGGAGCCCAAATGAACACGGGAATCACGGGCTTGCCGCGCTCCAGCGCGGCGGCCAAAGCAGGATTGTCCGCAATGCGCAGATCCTGACGAAACCAGACCAAAGTTGCCATCTGGGCGAGTGTTGCCGCAAAGAGTGCTGGCGTCAAATGGGTTGAGACGGGTCGTTGGTTGCCTGAGCCGGGCCTAAAACTTTTCTTGGCTGGTTTTGAACCCGCGGCGCGTCGTCAGGTCGAAGTAGTGTTGTTGGGATGGTTGTTGAGCAGGTTGTTTGTGGTTGTTGGGCCTGCGCGGCGTGCATGCCGCGCAGGCTTTTTAATTTGCAATTTTAGGCATCCGGTGGAAATTACCGTCGTTCCAGCCGTTGGCAGGCGTCGTTGCTTGCAATCACCAAACACACAACGGCTCACAGTAAAAACCAAACAACGGTAATAGACATATGAAGAAGTTCATTGCGATGCTGGCCTTGGTGGCCTTTGCCTGTGCAGCCAACGCCCACTGTGGCAAGTGCGAGGGAGATTCCAAGCCCAAGACCTGTGAGAAGTGCAAGGATTGCAAAGGCGAGTGCAAGTGCAAGTGCCACAAAAAGGACGAACATAAGCACTGAAGATTGTCGCGACACCTTGTCTCATTCGCTGCGGTGGCATCATTTCCTTTGAATGGGCCGTTGAAAAGTGTCGTCAAGTTTGAACGCGTAATGCTTGGAGCTGTCTTCTGAGTGTTCGCATCAAACAACATAACAAAATAAATATGAAGAAACTCGTTGCAATCATGGCGCTCGTCGCCTTCACGTTCGCAGTTCAAGCCGGAGAAGGCTGCGGCTCCAAGTGCCCGTCCGGTGCTAAAGGTGATAAGGCCAAGTCCGAGGGCTCTTGCCCCGCCGGCGGCGAAAAGAAAGCCGACGACAAGAAGGCCTAACAGGCCTCCGAAAATATTCAAACCCGCGTGGCCAAAGCCACGCGGGTTTTTTATTGGCAACGGCTCAAAAGGGAGCTTGGCTAGAGCCGAGAGACCAGCAGCTCGCGTTGCAGGATGATTTCCTTGGGTAATTGGCCATAGAGTTTGATGAAGAGTTCATCCTGCGAAATCACTTCGCGCCGCCATTCTTCAACGTTCAGATTCATGAGTTTGTCCCAGTTCGCAACATTGACCCCACTTGATGTCTTCCAGGTCCATATCGTGCTGGTGGGGCACCCAGCCCAATGTGCTTTCCTAAGCACTCGCGCGCCCATGGCAGCCATCCACAATCCACTTCAGCATGCGCACGTTTTCTCCGAAGCCAGGCCAGAGAAAATGTCCGTCGCCATTTTTGCGGAACCAGTTCACGCCGAAGACGCGCGGGTGCTGGCCATCCTCCAGTTATTTCGGGTTTCGTTTTGCCGTGCTTTGGGGCCAGTGCCCGGATTTTCGCAGGTTGGTTCCGGGGGGAAGCCTTGCAGCCCGCCAAATCCGTCCCTTGATAGATTTCAGAATCGTCCGAAGTTGTTCGTAGAAAGGAAACGAACCATGAATGTGACATTATCCCGAGAGCAGGCGGGCGTGACACGCCCGGTGCATCCTGCCATTAACTTGCGGAAGATTCTCGCGCCGGTGGATTTTTCCAATCACTCCGGCAAGGCGTTGGCTTACGTGCAAGCAGTAGCCAGACAATTCGGAGCAGAAGTCCTGTTGGTCCACGTCGTCGAGCCGACGGTCATTCCCGACAACTTCGGAATCGTGCCGCCCGCGTATGAAGAAGTGGGGGCAGCGTTGATCAAGGCGGCCAAAGAGCGGCTCACCCGCCTCACGTCCGAGTTGGGCTTGGACACAGGGAAGGTGCGTTGGGAGGTTCGCACCGGCAGGGCAGCGTGGGAGATTGTCCGAGCCGCCGAAGAGGCTGGGGTGGATTTGATTGTCATCACCACGCACGGTTATACTGGCCTCAAACATGTTCTAATGGGTAGCACGGCGGAATTGATCGTGCGCCACGCGACTTGCCCGGTTTTGACGGTTCGGAGCCAGGCGCCCAATCTAAATGACCCACACTCACAGGGGCTTGGAACCCCTGCCGGGCGGACGAAACCGATGCCAACCGGGGCTTGAAACGGCCCGGAGGGCCATTTTAATCGCTTTACACCCTGGATTATGCTCCGTATGCTCAGCGCTCTTAAAAATAGAGTTACATAGCAATTTTGATCGCAAATATGGAAGCTAAGGCGAAGACAATCGCAGAATTTAAGACGCACGACAAAGACACCGGTTCTCCGGACGTGCAAATCGCGCTGCTCACTGAGCGCATCAACCATCTCACCGAGCACTTGCAGACTAACAAGAAGGATCACAGCTCACGCCGTGGCCTCCTGATGCTGGTCGGCCAGCGCCGCAGTTTGCTCAACTACCTTCAGACCAAGGATGTGGCCCGCTACAAGGCGGTGACCAAGAAGTTGAAGCTGCGTCATTGAGGAGGCGTCCCCTGCGAATGCAGGAACGATTACTGGTTTGAATTTGCAGGGCCGTCAACGCGACCGGCCCTGTCCTCGTTGTTGTCAATCAGGTCGCGAACCAAAGCAAAGACCCGCCGTCCCTGGGAAATTTCAATCAGCCCCGAAACAGTTCACACCAAGTTTCGGAGTTCATTGAAGTTCCTCGGGGAGGCGGCGGGCGAAAGGAAAAAATGGCAGTAGAAAAAGTAGTCGCTCCGTTGGGCGACAAGCAGGTTGTTATTGAATCCGGCAAAATCGCCAAACAGGCGGACGGATCAGTCACAGTTCAAATGGGCGAGACGATCGTGATCGTCGCCGCCGTCGGTGCCGTCAAGGCCAAGGAAGGTCTCGATTTCTTCCCGCTCACGGTGGATTACCGCGAGAAAGCCGCCGCTGCGGGCAAGTTCCCCGGTGGTTATTTCAAGCGCGAAGGGCGTCCCACCGAAAAGGAAATCCTCACGTGCCGTCTCACCGACCGGCCCATCCGTCCGCTCTTTCCCAAGGGCTGGTATAATGAAGTCCAGGTTCAAACCGTTCTGCTCAGCGCGGACGGCGAGAACGATCCCGACATCCTCAGCATCATCGGCGCTTCGGCCGCGTTGATGGTCTCCGACATTCCTTGGGCTGGTCCGCTCGGCGCCGTGCGCGTCGGTCGTATCAACGGCCAGTTTGTCGCCAACCCCACGCACGCCGAACAGGCTGAGAGCGATCTCGACCTCGTATACGTGGGCAGCGAGAAGGAACTCGTGATGTTTGAAGGCGCGGCCAAGGAAATCTCCGAAGCCGACTTCAACGCCGCACTGGCTTGGGCACAGAACGTCATCCAGCCTCAGATCGCCGCGCAGAAGGAGCTGGCCACCAAGGCCGGCAAGCCCAAGCGCCAGATCAAGCTCAACGTCGTTCCGGAGGAAATCTTGAACGAAGCCAAGGCGCTCGCCGGTGACCGCATCGTTCCCGCGTTGCTCACCCAGGGCAAGCTGGCTCGCGAGGCGGCTGTCAACGCAATCTTCGAAGATGTAGGCGCAAAGCTCGTCGAGAAGTTCGGTGCCGAAAAAGTGACCCCGGTTGGCATCAAGGACGTGCAGTATTACATCCAGAAGGAGGCCGTCCGCAGTCTGATGCTCGACGCAGGCAAGCGGCTCGACGGACGCGGTTTCGCTGACGTTCGTCCGATTTCCTCGGAGGTCAGTGTTCTGCCCCGCGCGCACGGGTCCGCCATCTTCACCCGCGGTGAAACGCAGGCGCTTACCCTCGCCACCCTCGGCACAAACGAGGACGCTCAGGAGTTCGACTCCTACACTGGCGGCGAAACCCAGAAGAAGTTCATCCTCCATTATAACTTCCCCAACTTCTCCGTCGGCGAAACCGGTCGTATTAGCGGTCCCGGTCGTCGCGAGATCGGTCACGGCGCACTCGCTGAACGCAGCATTGAGCCGATGATTCCGTTGAAGGAGTATCCTTACGCAGTACGTATCACGAGCGAGATCATGGAGTCGAACGGCTCCACCTCGATGGCGAGCGTCTGCGGCGGCACGCTGGCGTTGATGGATGCGGGCGTTCCGCTCATCCGTCCAGTCGCAGGCATCAGCTGCGGTCTGTGCAGCGAATACGGCAGCGACGGCAAGATCGCCCGGTATCAATTGCTGACGGACATCCTCGGCTCTGAAGACCATTTCGGTGACATGGATTGCAAGATTGCCGGCACCGAGAGGGGCATCACCGGCTTCCAACTCGACCTCAAGCTCAAGGGCTTGCCGCTCGAAATCATGGCTGAGGCCATCGAGCGCACCCGGGTGGCGCGCCTGCACATCCTCGCTGAGATGGCGAAGACCATCGCCACGCCTCGCGCCGAGATGAGCAAGTATGCTCCGCGCATCGAGACGCTCCAGATTGATCCGGAGAAAATCGGCGCGCTCATCGGGCCTGGCGGCAAGAACATCAAGCGTCTCGTCGAGGAATCCGGTTGTGAGATCAACATCGAGGACGACGGCACGGTCAACATCTACTCCGTCTCCGGCGAAGGCATGGCCATTGCCCGAGACGCGATCCTTGCGATCAGCGCCAAGCCCGAAATTGGCAAGATCTATCGCGGCAAGGTGGTTACGATCAAAGAATTCGGCGCCTTCGTTGAATTCATGCCAGGAAAAGACGGCCTTTGCCACATCAGCGAACTCGCGAACTTCCGCGTCAAGCAGGTGGAAGACATCGTCAAGATGGGCGACGAGATCTGGGTGAAAGTCCTGGAGATCGACGAGAAGGGCAAGATTCGCCTCTCCCGCAAGGCCGCGATGGCCGAGCGCGATGCCGCCATGGGTGGCGGTGAAGGCGGTGCCCCCGCGGAAGGCGGCGAACAGGGCGAGACCGTGCCCGCTGGCGCTCCTGAAGGCGACGCCCCGGCCCGGCCGGAATACCGTGAACGCGGTGGTGACCGCGGCGGCGACCGAGGCCGTGGGGGTGATCGCGGGCCCCGGCGGGACCGTGGTGGTGACCGTGGCCCCCGCAACTAAGCGAGCCGAACAGATTCACAAGGCGGACCAGCAATGGTCCGCCTTTTTGTTTGGCGGGACGGGGCGTGGGAGACAAACTGCCGCTCAGCTATGAAAATCGAAGACATGCGGATTGGGATGCAGGTGCGCCACGTGCAGTATGGCGTGGGCGCGGTCAAATCACTCAACGAACACACGGCAGACGTGCGCTTTGACTCGGGCGTTCACATCGTTGACCCGCACTCGTCCGGCGTGGAACCCGCGCAACCCACGGCGGTGATCAGCCCGTTGAGCATTTCGATGGGACTGCTGATTCAGCGCACGGTGGATGAAGTCGTGGACAAGCTGGGCTTCGAGAAGCCGGATGCGGTGGTGGAGCAACTCGGTGCCCGCTGGCATGGCGGAAAAGCGGTTTTGCATCCCGCGGACCCCACGTTGCAGACGAAGGAAGTTCCGCTGGAAACGTTCTTCCACAAGATTGTCATGGTGCGAAACAACCTCCGGGTGCTGGAGCAAAAAATCAATGCGCACGACAAGTTGACCGACGGCGAGAAGGTCGAGATGCAGCAATACGTCACGCGCAGCTACGGATCGCTGACCACGTTCAACGTGTTGTTCAAGCAGAAGGAAGATCAGTTCTGAGGTGGAGACTTTGAAAGTCTCAAAATCACGTTCTCTTTAAATCATGCAAACTCCTGACTGGGCTGCTCTGAGCGACGATGCGTTGATGGAGCAACGCATTTCCCGGTTGGGTTTAGATCTGGCGCAGTCGCCGCTGCAGCCGCTCATTGCTCAGCTTTATGAAGAACTGACACAGAAAGGACTGTTCTTTCATCCACCCTGCCATGTGGGCGATGAATGGTTTGTGCCCGTGGCGGTGCCGGTCATCTTTGTCCCCTTCTTTCTCCTGCATGAGCGCCTGCGCGACCTGGAGCGGAAGATCATTCTCGAAGTCGAAGGCGAGAAGCCTGAAGCGTTCATGCGGTTGATCCGGCATGAGGCGGGGCACGCTTATGCTTACGCCTACCAGTTGTTCCGAAAGCGCAAATGGCAAAGGACATTTGGCCGGTCATCATCCGAGGAGACACCGTCCTTTTATCGTCCCCGTCCTTATAGCCGGAGCTACGTGGTGCACTTGGACGACTGGTACGCGCAGAGTCATCCGGACGAGGATTTCGCGGAAACGTTTGCGGTGTGGCTCACGCCGGGACTGGATTGGCGAAAGCGTTATGCCGGGTGGAAGGCCTTGCAAAAGCTCGAATACGTGGATGAGTTGATGGGTTCTTTGGTGGGAAAAATGCCAGTACATATGCCGGAATATCGAGTTGCTGACCACGATTGCCTCGGCGTGAAGCTGAAGACCTATTACGCCCGCAAGCGTAAGGCCTACGAGCATTCCTTCCCGGATTTCTATGATAACGACCTCCGTCGATTGTTTGACGGCAGCAAGGAATCAGCGACCAACTTGGCGGCGTCCCAATATTTGAAGCGGCATCGCAGTCAGCTCACCAATGCCGTCTGCCAGTGGACCAACGAGAACCGTTACCGTGTGAATCAACTCATGTTGCGGCTGATCGATCGCTGTGAGCAATTGAATCTGCACATCACGGCGTATGATCCGCGGCAGAATTTGCAGGTATCGGCGTATGTGACCACGCTGGTGATGAATCACCTGTTCACGGGGAAATTCCAACGCAGGCGCTGAAGCCTCACGTGGATTGCATCGGCTTTTCAAGTTCGAGGAAGCCGTGCAAATGGCGAAGCCGGGTGGGGTGGCGCATTTTTCTGAGTGCCTTGGCTTCAATCTGGCGGATGCGTTCCCGCGTAACGCTGAATTGTCGCCCAACTTCCTCCAGCGTTCGCGCGCAGCCATCGCCGAAGCCGAAGCGGAGTTCCAGCACCCGCCGCTCGCGTTCGCTCAGGCTGCCGAGGACGCCGAGCAGCTTCTCGCGCAAAATGGCATGGCTGGTCACATCGGAAGGGCTCTCGGTGGACTTGTCCTCGATGAAATCTCCCACTCTGGCTTCCTCGCTATCGCCGACGGGGGCGTCCAGTGAAACTGTTTGCTGCGACATCTTGAGCAAGGCGCGAACCCGCGAAACGGGAATCTGCATTTCCTCCGCCAGTTCATCCGCTGTGGGTTCGCGGTGCAACTCTTGGTGCAATTGTTTTTGCGCCCGCAGCAGTTTATTGATGACCTCGATCATGTGGACTGGAATGCGGATGGTCCGGGCTTGGTCTGCGATGGAGCGGGTGATGGACTGGCGAATCCACCACGTGGCGTAAGTGGAGAACTTATAGCCGCGCTGGTATTCAAACTTCTCCACCGCACGCATCAACCCGATGTTACCCTCCTGGATCAGGTCGAGAAAAGACAGTCCGCGATTGACGTATTTTTTGGCGATGGAAATGACGAGGCGCAGATTGGCTTCGGCCATTTCGCTGCGGGCTTGGAACACCTTGCGGGAGGATTCCGCGAGTTGCTGGTGCAGGGCGAGAAAGGTGTTGCACTTCATCCGCGCCAGGCCTTCGAGCGTTTCCAGATTGCGCTGTGAGATTTCATCCAACACGTGGCCGATGGGATGAGTGCTGCCGTTTCGCTCAGTGACCATCTTCTCCTGAATGTTGTCAGCGATTTGGGCCATCTCCTCGATGAGCCGCGGTTTGAAGGCAAACTTCGGATAGGTTCTGATCAAGCGCTTTTCCACCTTCGCGCGCTCTTCCTCCAAGTGTGTGCGGGTCGAGGGAGACGTGGCGGCATGCCAGCGGCGGTAAAGCTCGCCCGCTTTGTGATCCAACTCGAGGGTTTCTTTGACCAGCCGATGCAGGACTTTTAGGTGTTTCCCGCGTTCCGGGACTTTTCGCTCCAACACAACGCGGTCGAACC
The DNA here is from genome assembly GCA_017853715.1 of Pedosphaera sp. Lineage (GTDB taxonomy): Bacteria > Verrucomicrobiota > Verrucomicrobiia > Limisphaerales > DSYF01 > DSYF01. The sequence goes on along the minus strand of JAFMIZ010000051.1, from coordinate 2,045 downwards.
GTTCGCGGGGCGGTTCGCAGAGAAGTTTTTCCGCCAGAGCGACATGCTCTTTCGCGGCGAACCCAAAGCTGCAAACGATCCGCTCCACCTCCAGCGTGCCCGTTTCGATGCGTTTGCAGATTTCAACCTCCTGCTCGCGCGTGAGCAAGGGGACCTGTCCCATCTGCCTCAAATACATCCGCACTGGGTCATCAAGGCTCTCAACGCGCTGATTGTCTTCGGGTTCCTCCTCTTCTTGCCGCTGCGATTCCGGTTCGGAGTCTTTGGCGAATTCAATTTCCAGCCCACGCAATTTGGTTAGCAGTTCGTCTGTCTGCTTTTGGGACAGATTTGCCTCTGCTGCGGTATCGGTGACGTCTGCAATGCTTAGGTAACCCTGGTCGTGGGCGAGGTTCAACAGCTCATGAAGCAGCGACCGGCTTGCCTCCGGACTGTCAGCCGACAACAGACTCGGACCATGTGCAGCATGCGGGTCGTGTCTGTTACTCTTGCCGTTCGGACGACCGCCAAGATTCCTCGCGGCGGCCCTTGCCTGACGGCTGGATGTTTCGAGTTGCGACATTGGCTGGGATGACAACGGCTGTTTGGGATTTGCTAAAGCAATATCCGAACCGGAGGCCGCAGCGTCAAGTGACGATGAGGCGACACCAAAAGATCGGGGATTGCCGGCGGAATTGCGGTCAAGACGGGCTAAAGTTCGGAAACGCCAGACTAGCGGACAGGCATGTCGGCTGCTGACGAAAGCTGCCTCAGCAAGTCGCTCGCGATGGCGTTCGTTGGGTCAAGTTGCAAGACCGCCTGCAATTGCTGCATCGCATCCGCGCGTTGCCCCATTCGAGCCAGCAGGAGGGCGAGGTTCAATCGGGCGACAAGGTAGTCCGGGCGCGCTTTGACGGCTTTGGCAAAGGAATCCGCAGCAGCCGCCACTTTGTCTGTTTGCAGGAAGATTTCGCCCAGGGCCGCGTGCGCCTCGGCAAAAGACGGGTGCTGGTCAAGCGCCTGACGGTAAAGTACGATGGCCACGTTGGTCTGTCCCAATTGTGTGCGAAGTTTTGCCTCATTTGCGCATAATCCGGCATCTTGGGGACGGAATTGTCGGGCTTTTTGAAGCGACTCCAAGGCAGGTTGCCATTGGGCGCTCGCATTGTAAGTGCGCGCCAGTTCTAACCAGCCCTCGAAAAGTGCTGGTCGGAGTCTCAGCGCTTTCGTGAAATTTGCCCGGGCTTCCTCGTTTTTCCCCTGTCGCGCCAACAAGACTCCGCTTTGGAACCACGGCAGAAAATCGTGCGGTAGCAATTGCGCAACCATTTGCCATTCATGGAGGGCTCCCGGCAAATCCCCCGTGAGTTGCAGAAAAGTGGCAAACCCTTGGCGCAGGAAGTGGTCACCAGCGTGAGCATTGATGGCATTCGTGAACTGACCCCGGGTGCGCTGCACGTTTGCCGGGGACATGGTTGCCAGCAAGCGTTGTTGTTCATTCTCCAGTGCTTTGATGCGATCCGAATTCCCCGCTTGATCACTGAGCGGAGGTTCCCGGAGCCGCCGCACCATGGATTCGAGGATGGCTTTGCGGTTCCAAGCGGAAAGCCCGATCAATTCATCGCATCGCGATTGCGGCGCCCATTCGCCAGCGGGCTGGGGCAGGGTTCCGGCGGGCAGCAGTTTCTCCATGGATTGCGCCCACGCCTTCCCAAGATGGAAGGCGCCATCAAAGTTGAAGTGGACGTGTTCGTAAAAAGTTTCATTGCCGCAGAGGTGCTCGCCAGTTTGGTCGCTGATTGCCTCTGGCGCATTCAACAACTTGATACCGGCCCCTGCGGCAGCATTGGAGATTACGCCGTTCAAACGGGAGTCCGCGCGAAATGGCAGGGCGTCGAAGTCGCAGGCCGCTTGATAGTGCGAGGCGGCAGCCGCCGCGTTGCCTGATCGTTCCAATGCGCGGCCCAAGTTGAAATGCGCGCTGGCGTTGCGGTCGTCCAGCTTCAACGCTTGCTGCAGCGAGGTTGCGGATGCTGCCCAGTTCGACTTTGAACCTTCGGCCGCGG
>JAFMIZ010000146.1 GCA_017853715.1 Pedosphaera sp. | reverse complement strand
GCAGGCAACGGGAGCGAGGGCGATTATAAATACGGCATCATCGTATCCGACAACTCAAGTGATGCTTCCGGCTGGGTTGCCAATGTGGAGATCTTGAACACCAAAGTTTACAACGTGCCTCGCGATGGTATCTGCCTTTACCCCGGTGATCGCGGAATGATCTCCAACGTGGTGGTGCGAGGCTGCGAAGTATATGGCACTGGCACAGACCCCAGTTACTCCGAGGGACATGGCGTAATGATGAAGGGCGACGTGAAGAATTCGACCATTGAGTTCTGCTATGCGCACGACGTCAACTCTTCTGCGCTGTTCGTCAACGGCCCGGAGAATGGCGCCGGTGCCGGACCAACCGGGGGAATCGCCCGCTACAATATTCTGCAAACTGCCGATAACAATGGCGTCATCCGCTTTTATGGCACAGGCACCAAGGCAGTGGACATATACGGCAACTTGATCCTGCCCAATGAGGCTTCAGGCGGCCTCAGTTTCTCCGGCAATTCCGGCACTCACGCTGCCCGCATCTACAACAACACTTTCTACAATGCCTTCGTCGATCTGGGAAGCCCCACCTCAACCGGCACCATCGAGTTCAGGAATAACCTGATATACGAGTTGGATGATATCCCATTGAACGATCCCTCCCTGAAAATCACCACCCATGCCAACAATCTGTTCTATCGCGTCAGCGGCGGGACATTGGTGCAAAGCGGGGGCACGAGCTACAGCAGCACATCGCTCAAGACCGGCTACGAACCGAACGCTGTTGTCACTGATCCCCTACTCAAGAATCCAACTGGCCTCCCGACAGGTTTCACTGGGGCATACGGCGTCAACCTGGCGCCCAATACGGACGGACTGACTTTGCGGGCAACTTCCCCAGCGCTGAACGCGGGTGCCGCCCTAGGAGCGGCCTTCGGAGGCAGCATCAACAGCGCAATTCGCCCCGGGGCAGGATCATGGGATATTGGAGCTTATCAACAAGGAGGAACAAGTTCGTTGCCCCCCGCCACTCCCACGGGAGTAAAGCTGTTTCTCTAACTGAGTTATCTCGACCACTTTGACAGTTTTGGCTGCGGTGATCATCATCACCACAGATACCCTTGAACACGGTTTGGCCTCTGCGACGCGCAATGAAACCACTGGTTTCCATTCTGGTTCCTGCGTTCAACGCCCAAGAGTTCTTGGCTGACACGGTGAAATCGGCCTTGGCCCAGACTTGGGAGCGCAAGGAGATCATCATCGTCGATGACGGCTCGCGTGACCAGACACTAGGCATCGCCCGAAGCTTCGAGTGCGACAGTGTGAAGGTGGTTACGCAGTCCAACCAAGGCGCTGCCGCCACCCGTAACCACGCCTTCGCGCTGGCGCAGGGAGACTACATCCAGTGGCTGGACGCCGACGATCTGCTGGGGCGTGACAAAATCAGGCTCCAGATGGAACGTGCCCTTCAATTCGCCGATCCCAGATGGTTGATCTCCTCGGAGTGGGCCTACTTCATGCATCGTCCCCACAAGGCACAGTTTACCCCTTCGCTGCTGTGGAATGATCTGTCCGCGGTGGAGTGGATGACGCGGAAGATGGAGCACAACCTCTTCATGCAGACCGGCACCTGGCTGTTGAGCCGGGCCTTGACCGAGGCTGCAGGCCCATGGAACACGAAGCTGCTAAGCGATGACGATGGGGAGTATTTCGCCCGAGTGTTGATGGCCTGCAAAGGTGTGAAATTTGTGGCCGGCTCCCGGGTTTATTACCGCATCAGTCCCGCCAGCCGGCTTAGCTACATCGGACACAACCCACGTAAGATGGAAGCCCAATTGCAATCGATGGAACTGAACATCGGCTACCTGCGGTCCCTTGGCGATTCGCCCCGCGTCCGCCGGGCATGCGTCACCTATCTGAAAAACTGGCAGATCAATTTTTATCCGGAACGCCCCGACCTTGTCCAACGGGCGCACGAACTCGCGAAAGCTCTGGGCGGCACTTTGCCCGCTCCATCCCTCTCCTGGAAGTATGCCTGGATTCAGAAGTTATTTGGCTGGCCCACGGCCAAGCGTTCCCGGGAGCGTTACAATCGCTTGAAAGCTAGGACACGCCGCACGCTGGATGGCTTCTGGCATCGGATCGAAGGCGGTTCGGCGGACGCGATGTCTTCCCTCCCCTGACTTCAGATCGATCTCCACAACCAGAGCAAAGCAGCGCTCTTGTTAAGATGCACATGCATCAGAATAGCCCCCCAAAAAGCGGCAAGCCACCGCGCATCCTGTTTGTCTCGCCCCACTCGTTGAACCGGATGACTGGCGCTTCCGAGGCTCGAGCCGTGCAGACCGCACGCGCCCTGCAAACCATGGGTGAAGTCTGCGCCGTTGTGCTTGATTCTGAAGGCTGGGCGCAGGAATGGGCTGCGCTCACCAATCCAGAGTTCCGCCTCGAGCAACGTTTCGAAATCCACCCTTTTCCCAATCTAACCCCGTACCAAAAACTCCGCTGGCTGTACGATGGACGCCTGAATTATCCGCACGGCACCGGAGTGAACGCCGCAGGTCTCGCACAGCTTCAAGACTTAGCCCGCCAGTTCGATCTCATCTGGTTCTGCAAGCTAAGGGGCGCCAATCAATTTCCACAATGGGCCTGGCCGCGTTCGTTCGTGGACATCGATGACGTGCCGAGCACCTACGCCCTCGCTGAATTACAAAACGCGCAGAGCCTAAAGGCTTGGTTGCAAGCGTGGCTCCGCTACCAAAGCTGGCATCGGCGCGACCGCCTGCTGGGTGAACGTTTTGATGCGCTCGGCGTCTGCAGTGAACCCGACCGTCAGTATCTAAAAACTCTGGGGGTCAACAAACCGTTGCACGTGATTCCCAATGGGTTTGATGCGCCTAAAGCGGAGCCGTTTCGTCAACCTGCTGCGCCGCCACGCTTCGGCTTTATCGGAATATTCGATTACGCTCCAAATCACGAGGCAGCGCAGTGGTTCGCACGCGAGTGTTGGCCGCTGATCAAGCACGAGCTGCCCGGGGCGAGGCTGCGACTCGTAGGCCGAGAAAGCGATGGCCCCTTGAAACCGCGTGGACCGGAGATTGACGGACTCGGTTTTGTGCCGGACCCTGCCGCCGAGATGGGAACTTGGACAGCGATGATTGTGCCGATACGAACCGGCGCGGGCACCCGTGGAAAAATCGCCCACGCTTTTAGCGCGAAATGTCCGGTTGTTTCCACCACGCTGGGCGCACACGGCTACGAACTTGAAAGCGGACATGAAGCGATCATTGCCGACACACCGGAAGACTTTGCTCGTGCTTGTGTGCAGCTGGCCTGTGATCCGGCACGCAGTCAGCGCATGGCTGAGTGTGCTTGGAAGGCTTTCTTGGAAAGATGGACTTGGGATGCCATACTTCCCCGCATTCATGCCGCCGTCGAGGACTGCCTACGCGCATCTTCCATGAAGCCCTAAGTCCCCTGTCGGGCGAAGCTTCACCTCAATGAATAATTATGCAAAGAGTGGACCAGTCCCTGAGACAACCGGGACTCCGGCAGGCAAAAGCAGCTATGGACAGATTTTAAAGTCGTCCGCGCTAATCGGGGGCTCGTCCATCTTTGGGTTTGCAATCGGAGCTGTTAGGACAAAGGCCATGGCGGCGTTGCTTGGCCCGGCGGGGTTTGGGCTGAGTGGACTTTTTACCTCCATTCAAGATTTGGCCAGGTGTCTCGCCGCGATGGGCATCACCACCAGCGGAGTCCGCCAAATAGCGGCGGCAGTGGGATCAGGGGAAGAGAAGACCATAGCGCGCACAGTCACCGTCCTGAGGCGAATCACCATTTGGCTGGGCCTGGCAGCGGCGGCGGCGCTGGCCGTTTTTGCCAAACCAATCGCCGAGGTGACCTTCAAGAGCGAAGGGGTGAACGCAGCGCAACACGCCCCGGAAGTAGCCCTGCTCGGGCTTGCGGTGATGCTCTTCACCATCGCGGGCGGGCAGGATGCAATCATCCAAGGAACCCGCCGTATCGGCAACATGGCCCTGATCAGCATCGTCAGTTCGGTGCTGGGGGTCGTGGTAACAGTGCCAACCCTCTATTGGCTTGGTGCCCGCGGCATCGTTCCATCCATGGTAATGGTGGCGGGCATTTCGTGTGCGTTATCATGGTGGTTCGGACGGCAGGTGCGGATCGCGCTGGTGACAGTTTCCTCCCCGGAGATGCGGCGAGAAGCCATGGCCCTGCTCAGGCTGGGTCTCGCTTTTCTTGGCAGCGGCCTGCTCACCATGGGCGCGAGTTACGTGATTCGCACCATGGTTTCACGCATGGATGGCTTGGATGCAGCAGGATTCTATCAGTCAGCCTGGGCGCTGGCGGGCATGTATGCGACGGTTGTGTTGCAGGCGATGGGCGCAGATTTTTATCCGCGGCTGACGGGTGTGGCTCATGACAATAAGGAGTGCAATCGTTTGGTGAATGAACAGGCTCAAGTGAGCCTGCTGCTCTCCGGACCGGGCCTGATTGCCACACTGACATTGGCACCGCTCGTGATCGCAATCTTCTACACTCCTGCTTTCAAGGCCGCAGTCGAGCCGTTACGCTGGTTCTGTCTCGGCATGGCTTTGCGCGTGCTGTCCTGGCCACTGGGTTTTATCATCGTAGCCAAAG
>JAFMIZ010000050.1 GCA_017853715.1 Pedosphaera sp. | reverse complement strand
CCAGGGCGTTCAATTCAATACAGCAAGCTGTTCCATCCGAATCTGCTCGAGAGCGGCCAATATACGAAGCACGAACGCCCTATGACATTGTTCTCAGGAAACGGTCCCCAACCCCGCGAGTCATAGCTGTTCATCGTATTGTCACCCATGACCATGAGGTGCTTTTCCGGGACGGTGAAAGAGATTGTTTCGTCCGGGAAAAGCGGCGCAATCTGATATTGCTTGGAAATCTGGGTGGCGACGTATTCATTTACATGACCTGAATACTGGCTGTCTGCTGGCGGCTTCTCAGGGTCAAATGAGTAAACGGAAGCAAAGTGTGGCGTCGAACTGTCCAATCGTTGACCGTTGATGCGGAGGTGCCGATCGTTTCCTACATTAACGGTCTCGCCGCCAAGGGCCACCAAGCGTTTGATGTAAAAGAGATCCTGCTGGAGGGCGTAAATTCGTTTGGTCTCAAACACGATGATCTCGCCGCGCTCAGGCTTCCGGAAGTTGTAAGTCATCCGATCTACGAACAGATGGTCGCCAGCTATGACTTTCATCCTTATGACGTCAGCACCCGCCTGAAAGATTTGCCCTGGCGTCAAACCCATCCGCAATTCCATGGCCGGCCGGGGATTCTGTTGCAGGCCAACGGGAGTCCGATCGGGCGGCAAAGCCCTGAAGATGGCACGAATGTATCCAGAAATCCCTCCTGCGCGAAAACCCATGTCGCCCGTGTCCGGCGGGAACCAAATGTTCTGAGGTTTGCCTGCGAACCACACCGTTTGCTTGATGTTAAAAATGACGAATCGAAGCGGACGACTCATGCCGTCGTAAGCGCCAGCGGTCGGTGCCTTGATGTTGACGTATGACGTGCCGTGCACGGAATCCTTGAAACGTTCCCAACCGGTTGGGATTGTGAAACTGCGAATGTCGTTGAAACCAAAACCAGGCCGGGCGCTATAGTTTGGAAAGGTCGTGATGCCGAACAAGGTTGGCTGCATGGAGCCAGTGGGGATCTTGAACGGTTGCAGAAAGAAGGTGCGAATCCCCATTGCCACAGCCAACGCCACCAGCAGCACCTCAACATTCTCACGCCAAGGCGCATTGGGATATGGCCGCAGGTTTTCGTTGGCGGCAGCTTCCACGCGTCCGATATGGGTTTTGACCACCGGCAACGGGGCAGCGCTCTTCAATGCTGCTTGTAAATCACCCAGCTGAAGTTCGATGGCTTGGATTTGATCGGGCTTGAGAATGTCGCGCTGGTGCTGCAACAGCTTCCACACGTGGCGACGCATCGAAACCGCGTTGCGAATCGTCTTCGAGAGGAACCAGCGGATGATAATCATACAAAGTGCTCCCTGCCCTGCCCTACGCTTTCAAGACCTCGATAAAGGCTTCCTGCGGAATGTTGACCGAGCCGATGGACTTCATGCGCTTCTTACCTTCCTTCTGCTTTTCTAGCAGCTTGCGCTTGCGCGAGATGTCGCCGCCGTAACACTTAGCAGTAACGTCCTTGCGAAAGGCGCTGACGGTTTCTGAAGCCACAATCTTCCCGCCGATGGCGGCTTGAATCTTTACAGCAAACTGCTGCCTCGGAATTACTTCCTTCAACTTTTCGGCTAGTGCGCGCCCTCGGCCCTCAGCTTTGGAGCGATGCACAATGCAGGAGAACGCATCCATCGGTTCGCCGTTCACCAGCATGTCGAGCTTGACCATGTCGCTGTCGGCATAGCCCGACGGCTCGTAGTCCATGGAACCGAACCCTCGGGTGATGCTTTTGATTCGGTCATGGAAATCAATCAGGATTTCATTCAATGGAACGAGCGCAGACAGCATGACACGACGCGCATCCAGTGTTTCAGTGTGATCCACCTGCCCGCGCTTCTCGGCAATCAACGCCATCATGTCACCGATGTTTTCATTCGGACAAATGACGAAAGTTTTGACCATCGGCTCTTCGATCCGCTCAATGTACGTTACTTCCGGCATAAAGGCCGGATTATCCACCTCTTTCATGGTCCCGTCGGTCAGGTGAATCTTGTAAACCACGCTTGGATACGTGGCGATGATGTCCATGTTGTATTCGCGTCGCAGACGTTCCTGGACGATTTCCAGATGCAACAGTCCGAGGAAGCCGCAGCGGAATCCGAAGCCCAGTGCCACCGAGGTCTCCGAGGAATAAGCAAAAGCCGAATCGTTCAACTTAAGCTTGCCCATGGATGATTTCAGCGCCTCGTAATCTGCCGTGTTGATCGGATAGATGCCACTGAACACCATCGGGTGAATCTCTTTGAAGCCCGGCAATTCTGCCGAAGGATTGCGCGCGTCGGTGATGGTGTCGCCCATCTTCACGTCACTCGGCGACTTGATATTAGCGGTGATGTAACCCGTCTCACCGGTCTCAAGTTTTTCCCGGGTATAAGGCTTGGGATTGAAACTGCCGACCTCTTTCACCTCATAGCTTTTTCCAGAGTGCAGCAGTTTAACCATCATGCCCGGTCGGATTTCTCCGTTGAACACGCGGATGTGAGTGACCACGCCTTTGTAGGTGTCGAAATAGGAATCAAATGCGAGCGCCTGCAAGCTCGGCTCGCCGGTGGGTTTCGGAGGCGGAACCCGCTCCACGATGGCTTCGAGGATATCCACGATGCCGATGCCTTCTTTGGCGCTGCAGGGAATGGCCCATTCGCTGGGCACGGCCAGAACATCCTCCAATTGCTGCTTCGCCAGGGTAACGTTGGCGTGCGGCAAGTCGATTTTGTTGATGACTGGAATGATCAGCAGATTCTGCTTCGAGGCGAGATGGTAGTTGGCAACCGTTTGTGCTTCGACGCCTTGGGCAGCATCAATCACTAGCAATGCACCCTCGCATGCGCTTAAGCTGCGGGACACCTCGTAGGCAAAATCCACGTGTCCTGGGGTATCAATCAGGTTCAACTCGTAGGTTTCACCGTTCTTTGCCTTGTAGAGCATTGTGACGGGATGGGCTTTGATCGTTATGCCACGCTCCCGCTCCAAGTCCATCGCGTCCAGCAACTGATCCTCCATGTCGCGGGTGGCGATTGTGCCTGTTATGTGCAACAACCGGTCGCTCAAGGTCGTCTTGCCGTGATCAATGTGGGCAATGATGCTGAAATTTCTGATGTGTGCGGCGTCCATTCGAAACTGGTCTATTCAACTTACCCGAAAAGTCGGGTCGCAAAAGATACTGCGCAACTGCTTTTAATAAAGGTAAAACTCCCCTGCCCAGCCCGCATTTTCTGCGTGATTTCACCGAGTTAACCCACCAATCTTGCCGCATGACAATTTGGATTCTCACACTGGTACTCGTTTTGTCCCTTGTGGGCTTGGGCTATCGGCAGGGCGCTATTCGCGTAGCATTTTCTCTGGTAGGCATTTTCTTCGGCGTCCTCCTAGCGGTGCCTCTGGGTGGGCCCCTGACCTTTGTGGTGAAGATGTTTGGCGTCAAGAACCCGGTGGCACTTTGGCTGGTTCCGCCGGCAATCGCCTTCTGCCTAATCTCGGCCATTTTCAAGTCCATCGCCATGGCCGTGCATCACAAGGTTGAAGTGCATTTTCGCTATAAGGCTGGCGACCTTCGCTTCTCGCTTTGGGAACGCCTCAACCGCCGAGTCGGTCTTTGCCTTGGCATCATCAATGGTGCTGCATACAGCGTCATAATCTCCTTCGTGATTTATGTACTCGGCTACTGGTTGGTGCAGTTGGAGACGTCAGAGGGCATGAATTTGCCAGCCCGCCTGGTTGTGCGCGCGGCCAAGGATTTGCAATCCACTGGCTTCGTGAAGTCGGCGCGGTCCTTGGACCGCATGCCGGAAACCTATTACCAAGGCGCTGACGTCGCCGGATTGGTGTTTCAAAACACCCTGCTTGAAGCCCGTTTGGCTCGTTACCCAGCCTTCCTCATGATCGCTGAGCGGCCTGAGTTTCAGACACTAGCCACAGACAAAGAGTTTACTGGGATGCGCGCAGCCAAGAACTCCATTCAACAACTCATGCGCTACGAGCCGGCTCAAGCCATCCTCAAGAACCCTGACATGCTCCGGGAAATCTGGAGCGCAGCGGGCCCTGATTTGAAAGACTTGCGCACTTACTTGGAGACGGGTGTCTCAGAGAAATACGCCGAGGAACCTATTTTAGGCCGTTGGAACTTTGATCCCCGCGCCACCGTTGCGGCCATTCGGCGAGCGAACCCCACTATCACGTCCATCCTGATGGCCCGCACTCGTCGGACACTCCAACAGCAATTCGCTAGAACGCAACTCGTCATGGGAATTGGCGGCAAGGTAGTCGTCAAAGGCTGGGGTGATGCAGCCACCTCTGCTGTAGCTGATCCCAATGCAGCCTCCACCCTCTCAGGCACAGGCGACTGGGACGGCGGTAATGGTTTCTACAAATTAAACGTGACTGTTGGCTCCAATGAACTGCGTGGCACTGCTGCCATTCAAGGGGAGCGCATGACCGTAACATGGGACAAGCTGACCGTGGCATTTGAACGGGAATACTGAGGAAGCAGCCTTCCCTTCAGCTTAAGCAATAAGGCGCGTCTGGTGACGCGCCTTATTCGTTTAAAACTTGACCCTTTCCAGAATCAATTCCCAGGACTGTGCGAAACGGGAGCCGTCTGCAGGGTAGGAGCTTGGTCAAAAAGGCTCGGCCCCACGACATTGTTCAGGTTGGTTGCCGCGAGCAATAATGGGGAACCAACTCCTTGAGCATCAATGGTCGTGGGTGAAGAAGCCGTGAACGGTGATGCCATGCTGGCATTGAGCGGCATAGGGGTCGGGCGTTCAGCCGGCTTTTCGGTCAAGTAAAGGGCTCCCAAAATCAGAGCGCAAACTGCTGCTCCGAAGGCACCCCCAAACAAAGGCTTTGCCTCCAGTGCCCCCCACAAACGCATCAGCCAAGGAGCCTCAGTGGCAAGCCGTGATACAGAATCTCTTCCAGCTCGTTGCTCTGCCCGGATCTCCGAAATGATCTCGGCAGGCAGCCGATTGAAATAGCCCGGCGGCGGAACTTCATGCCGCTTGAGTTTCAACAATTGGCGCAACTGATCGAAGTTTTGTTCATTCTGGTCCATACTCTCTAGTTACTTCAGATAATCAGACAGGTAGCCTTGCAATTGCTGGCGTGCGTAAAACAGCCGCGACCTGACCGTCCCCACGTTGCACTCCATGATCTGAGCTATTTCCTCGTGCGGCACGCCCTGAACATCATGCAGCGTCACTACCAACCTATGAACATCCGACAGCTTGCCCATGGCCTCGTTCAATTTTTCCTGCAACTCCGTCAACCCTGCATCCCGGCGGGGTGTTTTGTCTGAAACCAATGCCACCAAGTCAGGATCGTTTTCGGCGTTGAAATCGAGGTCGTTCAAGCTCATCGACGCGCGGTTCTTCCGCAGCTTGAGGAAGTTGATCGTTTTGTTGACGGCGATCCGATAAATCCAAGTGTAGAAGCTGGAACCGCCCTTGAAGGACTTCAATGCCTGAAATGCCTTGATGAACGTCTCCTGCGTCAGGTCGTTCGCATCCTCATGATTCGAGGTCATGTGGTAAACCGTCCCGTAAATGCGCTCCTGATGCCGGCGAATCAACTCGTCGTAAGCCTCAAGGTCTCCTGACCTCGCGCGATCAATCAGCAAAGGCTCGTCGTTTGCTTCGGGAGTGGACGCGGGTTCGGTCACAGATGGGTTGGCAGCAGTTTTGAACACTGGGAATGGCGCGGTATGTTCCGGATCAACCATGGTTAACGACCGCGACTAGCCTCTAAAGCGGCAACTTGCGCCTCCAGATAAACCGCCAGTTGGCCCAGCGAATTCAAGCCCTCGGTCGCAGGCAAAGAGGCCAGGCAACGGCGCGCAGTGTCGAGATATTGGTGGATGGTTTCTTGAGCAGGCTGCCAGCATTCGTGCTTCAGCAACATGGTCGCAACCGTGGGAAACGAGCCCGGCTGCCAGTCCTTGAGCAGGTCTGCCAGTTTTGTCCGCTCGTCCGGGCTGGCCGTTTCCCGCAGTACAATCAGCGGCAACGTCATTTTGCCCTTGACCAAATCCGTCCCCAGCGATTTGCCTGCTTGCGCTTCCGTGCCGAACAGGTCTAGGCAGTCATCAAAAATCTGATAAGCCGTCCCGAATGCCATCCCAAAACGACGCATGGCTTCACGCTGGTCAACCGTCGCACCGGACAACAAAGCCGCCAAATCACACGACAAGGCAAACAACTCGCCCGTCTTCATCTCCATGATGCGGAAATATTCTGAACGTGAGAGTTCGAAATTGGAGCGGTTGCGGTTCTGCAGGATTTCACCCGAGCAAACGGTATTTGTCGCCGAAGAGACCGACCGGCAAACCTCCGTCGTGGGAAAACTGGCTGCCATCCGCAAGGCGTGAGCGAACAAACAATCGCCAAACAGCACCGCGATGTCGTTTCCCCAGTTCGACGCCAGAGTCAAACGCCCCCGGCGAATCTCTGCTTCATCCATCACGTCGTCATGGACCAGTGTCGCCAAGTGCACCATTTCAATGATGACCGCCACGCGGACGTGGTCTTCGGTGGATTTCCCGAAGGCATTGGCAGCAAGCGCCACCAAGGCTGGGCGCAAGTGTTTCCCGTTCCCAGTCAGGGCATATTCGGCATAAGGACGAAGCGCCGGATCAAAAGCATCCACTTCGCGGGCAAGTCCATGAGAAACCGCTTCCAGAAATGGCTCCACCGGCTCAACGATCTGTTTCCAGGGGTTGGCCGGAGCCGGATTTTCTGCCTGAGCGGCCGGGGCATGGACCGGCTTGGATTCCGCGACAAACATCGCAGAAAACTTAGAGTTGAGCCCATACCAAGTCAAACCCCTAGTCCCCCAATCAATTGCTCCTTCCCTGACGCTCGAAGCGATTGGGAATCCGACTAACAATAGGCTCCAATCAGGTTGTCGCTGCGTAAGCATCCGGGCGTTGGGAATCTGTAAACTCCGCAATCGTGCTCTGCTTGGGTGGTGCCGTGCGCAAACGGATAGCCCAAGGTGAAGCCTTTGCCGACAACGATGGAATAGAAACAAACGGGGGTATGCAAGTGACCAGCCGATCCCAGCCTCAATAAACACCTTCGACAATATTCTTCTCCATCGCGCCGAACGGCCGGACTTCGGCCACTCCGTCCCAAGCGTAGGGCGCCCGCGGTGCGCGGCGAATGGCTTCATCGCGTTCGAGGAAGCGTGGCATGAAGAATTCTTTGGTCAACGTTGTCAACTCCACCCTGCCCCATGAATCGTATGGCACGGTGACCGCCGTATCCCTCGGGCCTACTACGCGCAACACGGCACGCGGCTGAGGCGCATAGTAGGTGATGGAGAATTTGTCCTCCGGTTGCAACGGCACACTAGCCGCCAAGCCCATCAGGGTGTTGCCGTAAGTAGGGTAGAATCCAATCCGCCCCTCCAGCACCTCCTCCACGATGAAACGGACGTACTGTGGAGCCATGGTGGTGCCGCCACAGAACACGCCCCGGATGCCTGCCTCATACAAATCCACCTTCTCCGCCAGCGCTTCGAGCAGCTTGGGCGTAGTGAACAGGCCGGAAACCTTGCGGTGCTTGAGAATCGTCGCCGCCTGATCCACCACGTGCGCCATGTATTGTTTGGCGATGTCGAACTGCTTATTCGAAATGAGCTTCTTCACAAAGCGTGGGTCTAGGTCAATGAAGTAGCACGAGCTGCCACGCACGTTGGCGAGATGTTCGATGGCGAGGCGCAATCGGCGTGGCCCCGTCGGCCCCATCATCAGCCACGCGCCGCCTAGTGGGAAATGTTGGTCACAGATCTTCTTGCTGAACTCTTCGTAATCCGTCTTGTAATCGTTCCAGCCAATGCGCTGCTTGGGCATGCCCGTGGTGCCACCAGTCTCAAAGATGTTGAACGGCCTCCCCTTGAATTGCGCAGGCACCCATACCTCGGGCTGCAAATCACGCAACGATTCATCCGCAAAGTGCGGGAACTTCAGCATGTCGGCGGAAGTGCTGATCTCCTTGCGCGGGTCGAAGTTCTTCCTCGCCCAGTCGAGCCAGAACGGACAACCGGTTTCGGGCGAAAAATGCCAACGGATGATTTCGCGCAAATGGGCGTCCAGCTTTAGCTGCGCCGCGTGTATTTCAGTTTGAGGGACTGACATAAATCGATTTTCACGTTACTGAGGGGGGAGTAATGGAGTGTTGGATTGCATCATTCCACAACTCCAGATTCTCAGTCCGCGTTCATCCTTGATTAATTCTTCGGAAAATATTTCTCAACCGCCTTCGCACTTGGCGCAGGTGTCAGCATGGAAACCAACCACATCCAGAACGCCGAGCCCAGCACCATGAACATCACTGGTAAGTAGCCGTAGATGGTCACATTGCCCGGAGTGCGCAGGAACAAATTGCCCACTGCGGGGAAAATCTGCGTCGGAGGCTGGCCAGGTTTCGGCGCCATGTTTGCAGTGGCTTCGAAGAGCCAGAAGCTGCCGAGCAATGTCACCACCACCCACACCACCGCCGCCAGCGCGCCCCACTTGGTGCTGCGCTTCCAGAACAATGCGGCCAACATGACCGGCGCCAGCGCCGCAAAGCCGGAGAACGCAAAGCGGATCGCCAATTCAAAGATGCCTGCTTTGTCCTTGAGTTTAATCGCTATCAGATATGCCACAATCGTCACGCCTACCACAAAGGCCCGGCCCGTCCAGACTTGAGCCTTTTCACCGAAGCGTTGCTTGCCGCCGTAGTAAGCGAACACGTCCTCGGTGAACATGGTGCACAGCGCGAGGATCTGGCTGTCCGACGCCATCACGCAGGCCATTATGGCCGCACCCAACACGCCCGCCAGCGCCACATGCGTGTTCTCCGTCAACATACGCAGGATCACGTCGTCGGCTTCGCCGGGCTTGAGTCCAGGAAACTGGCCCGCCGCCACCACGCCGAGAAACACGCACGGCAGCCAGATGGCCGCGATGCACAGCGGATAGAAGGTAACCGTCTTCTTGAACGCCGACGCTTTCTTGGCCGTCATGCACATGATGGCGATATGCGGAAACATAATCGAAGAGAGCGGGATGAAGGTGTAGCTGAAGAACTCTTCAATCGGGATGCGCGCGCGCGTGAGTAGCGGCTGCGTCTTCGGATTGGCCACTAAGGCTTCGATGATCTTGTCAAAGCCGCCGAGATTATGGCTAATAAAGAAGAAGGCAACGGTTCCGAACGTCAGGAACATGATGGTTTGAAACGTATTCACCCACGCCGTGCCGCGCATGCCGCCGAAGAAGACGTAGCTCATCACCACCAATGCTACCAGGCCGCCGCCAACTTCGTAACTGATCCAATGCCGCGGCTCCATGAGGGTTTGACCATTGCGCACGACCTCAAACAAATGCGGTTTACCGTCTGGCCCCATCATGGTGCTGAGCGCCTCCAAGGTCTGACCACCGCCCATCACGCCAATTATGATGTAAGGGACCAGCATCGCAGCCGTAACCGCGAAGATCAGGGTGCCAATGTGCCCGCATTCCCAACGGTCACGGAAGTATTGCACCTGCGTGATGTGCCCGAACTTCTTACCCATCGCCCAGAGCCGCGTGCCTATGAAAAAGATGGTCAGCGGAATCACAAAGCCCGACGCGGAAGCCATGAGCCCGTAAACGCCGATGCCGCGTTGATACGCAAGGCCGGAACTGCCGAGGATGGCAAAAGCCGTCATGTTCGTGCCGAACAATGAAAGCAGGAACACCCAGTTCCCCAGCGAACGGCTGGCGACAAAGTAATCTTCGCCAGAACTGGAGCCTTTGCGAAAGGCGAAGATGCCGATGTAGAGCACAACGGCCAGATAAACGAAGACAACGATGGTGGGAATCATGCTGACGCGGGGTTTACAGTTCGGCGAACTGCACAACGACTCACTTTGCCTCCTCCTTGGATTGCTTTCCCTCCTGTGCCTCCAACTCATCGAGGTGTTTGGGCCAGGCGAATTTTACCAAGCTCCACATCAACACCGATGCCAACACCGAGTAAACAGCGTGGTAGGCAAGACCGACCGGGACAAAGCCGAAGAAGAGTGGCTCAAACTTGGTCCAGTTCCAGCAGTCCTGATGGAGCAGGTATACGACGATCGCAAGCAGCGTCAGCAGAAGTTTGGTGCGTGAGGTCATGGTTGCTTATCTAAAGCTACTTTTCGAGTTTGATCTCCACTTTCGGCGGCTGGTCGCCCTTAATCCGGGCTGCATCATGGAAAGCGAACAAGTGCGTGTTCGACTGAAGATACAACACGCCGTTCGCCACCACCGGCGTGCCGTAAACGGGCGCACCCATGTTCGTTTCGCTGATGATCTGTTTGTCCTTGGCGGCGGCAAGGACGATGAGGTCGCCGTCCTCGTCGCCAGCATAGACTTTACCGTCGGCAACGAACGTGGAGCCCCACATGTGGGCCTTCATGTCGTGCGTCCAGTAGACCTTGCCCGTCTCGGCATCGAGGCAGTGCAGGAAGCCGGAGAAGTCGCCCACGAACAGCAAACCGGTCTCGGGGTCAATGCTCACCGTCGAAATACTGCGATGGATGCCGCGATACTCCCAAAGCTTCGCTGTCTGGGTCACGTCGCCGGTCTTGGTGGCGTCAATGCACGTGAGGATGCCGATGCCTTCGCCATGTTCTGGATCTTGTCCTACTGCCACGTAGATACGGTTCTTGTAGAACACCGGGGTGGCATTGATTTCGCTCACCCCTTCCGCCGCGGGATACTTGATGGGATTGCCCTCCTTGTCCTTCTTGAAGTCGGGTGGATTGCAATCGAACTTCCAGACCGTTTTTAAAATCCCCTCATCTCCTGGGTTCACGGGCTGTGCGTCAAAGGCGTAACAAATTCCATCTCCGCCGCCAAACACGACGAGCTTCTTGCCGTTCACTTCCGCCAGCGTAGGTGACCCCCATTGGCCGTGCAGGATATTTGGACCAATCTTGGCGTCGTCTTCGGCAAGGAATTTCCCAGTATGTTTGTCCACCGCAATGAAGCTGGGCGCGTTAGGCGCGGGTATGTTGGAGTGCGTCCAGTCCTGACCGTTCGAGGTGCAAGCATAGACGATGTCGCCGACGAGCAGAACGGAGCAGTTGGATGCGTTGTGCGGGAACACGCCCAGTTCATCCATCATGTCATACACCCAGATGATGTCCGCATCCTGAGCGCCAGGCTCAATGGGCGAGGCACCGGGCAAATCTTTGACCACATATTTGGCCTCGTCTTTGAAGGGACCGTCATTGCCGTTCCCCATGCCGTTCACATCGAGGCACATGATTTCGCACCGGCTGGTCACGATGTAAACCCGGTCGCCCTCAACCGTCGGGGAGGAGAGCAAGCCGAGGCACTCCCAGTCATTAACCTTGCCCGAGGCAAGCTTGGGCACGACGAGTTGCCAAAGAAACTTCCCGGTCTTTTCCTCGAAACAAAGCAGGATGCTGCGGTCGCCTTCGTGACGGGAATCGCGTCCAGGCTCGTTGTTTGTGCCGAGGAACACTTTGCCGCCGGATACAGTGACGTTGCCATAGCTTTGGGAGCCAAGCTTGGCCACCCACTTCAAATTCTTCATGGCCGCCGAGTCAATGTCATTACCGCCATCTTTGAACTGAACCTCCGGCATCTTGCCGGGCAGGCCGCGCTCCGGTGAATACATGTTGCGGACCGGGCGCCCGCCCCACTGCGGCCAATCGGCGGCAACTACGGGCAAAGCGACAATCAGCGCGATGGCAACGAGGGTGTGCTGGTTGAACTTCATATCATGCGCTTAGGGTAAGAGATTCAATTCGCCGTGACTTTGATGTTATCAATCGCCACCGGCATGTCCTGTGGTGAGAAACCAAATAAACCGGGTGATCCTTCTTGATGTGCCGTGCGATGTTTGACCTCGATGGTCCAAGCTTCCGGTTCCACCTCACCACGCTTCCACGCCTTGGCACGAACCACCCCAGGGCCATCCGCAGCCACATCGACGCGTGCTTTGAGTTGATACCAGACGTTCGGCTCGAAGGCGAAATCCACCGACTCGCGCAGCCGCTCGAAGTTGGAACTGACCTCCAGCTTTTGCTCGTTGCCTTTCAGCACGATGGCATAGCGCTGGCAAATCAAACCCACTTCCGACTTCTTGCGCCGATTGCCTTCAGTCAGAACGTCGGCCTGGATGGTGTAATTGCGTGCCGTGGATGAACCCAGAAACACCGTGGCGCGCTGGAAGAACTTGTTGTCCACCGTCTTCACGAGGCACTTGTTGCCGTCCCGCTCGCGCACCTCAAACTTGAATCGCGCCCCGATCCACGGCAACGGCGGATAGGCAAACATTGCGCCATCGAACGCATTGGTCTCCGCCAAAGTCATATTGTCAAAATCCTGGCTCAATGGCAGATAAGGCAGCACGCGACCGCGGATGTAACCCTTCAAATCTCCGAGCGACGCCTCGAACGCCCCGGCCGAAAGCGGGGCGTCATCAGGCGCAACCAACTCGCCGCGCTCGTTGAAGTTTGCCTTCATCGTGGATTTCACCTTGGCAGCCGCTGGGATGTAGCTGGCCCATTTGAGTGCCGAGGTGTCCTTGAGTTCATCCACCACAAATCCGTTCGCATCCATCGTGCGCGCACGGAACGTGGCCTTCTGACCGGGACGCAGCAGGACCTCGGAAGGAATGATCTGCAGCGCAGTTGCTTTGCCGGCCTTTGATCCAGGAATGGTGGCAACAATCTTCGGCAGACCTTGGTTGTCCCCGCTCTTTCCCCAGCAATACAGTTTCTCGGTGGTCTGCAGGTAAACTTTGCCGTTGTAAGCCACCGGGGTTCCGAAGCAGCGACCTTTCAGCGCGATATGCGTCAAGATCTCCGGCTGATCTCCCGGCTTCACCACGTAAAATCCACCCTGCGTCCCCGCCTCACCCGCATTGCCGCTCCCCTTCCCCGCCGGGTCGTCCAGAATCGGCACATACAACTTGCCGTCGGCATACAGCGGGCATGAGTTGCGTTGTTCGATGCCGATCTTCAGCTTCCATTTGATGACTCCCGTGTTCGCGTCCACCGCACATAGGTCGCCTTTCTCAGCCACCACGTAAACCATGTCATCCACCAGAATTGGTGAACTCGTGGAGGTGGTTACTTCAGCGGCCCAAAGTTCAACCTTCTCCCGTTCGATGATTACCGGGCCTGGCGTGCCCGGCGCTGGCTCCACATCTGGAATCTTCATCGCCACCAACTGGCCGGGTTCGTAAGGCACGCCGAAGATGGATATGATCTTGTCGTTGTGGTGGACCAACACCGTGGCGTTGATGCCCGCGCGGAACAACGGCACCCGCCAGATGGGGTCGCCCGTCCGCGCATTGATGCAAACCACGGCTCCATCACCCGTTGAGGCGTAGAGCACACGCTTGCCGTTGCGTGTCGTGACGTATGGCATGGAAAAAGAATTGTCCTTGGGTCGGTCTGCGGGCGTGCTCGCCCACACGAGTTCTCCGGTGCGTTTGTCGAACGCATAAAAGCGATCGCTGGCCGGTCCTTGGGCACCCCAGTTCGCGGTGATGCCGCGGGTGATGACCAAATCGCCCTCGATCAACGGAGTGGCCGTGCGTCCGTTCGGAAAAGTGAGCCGGCCGAATTCCTCCATCAGCGACTTGCGCCAGAGTAACTTTCCGTCGGGCGTAAAGCCCGCCAAGATGCCTTGAGTGCCTTGCAGGTAAACATTACCGGTCTCAGGATCAATCGTGGGGCTGGACGACGCATAGCGCAGGTAGATTGTGTCACTGATGAAGTCGTTGAACATCTGCTGCCAGAGTTTCTCGCCCGTCTCGGCGTCAAAACATGCCACTCCCTCCTGCAAGTCCGCTCCTTCGCCGAGATAACCCGCGATGTAAAGTCTCCCATTGGCAATGACCGGGGTGCTGGCACCGGGAAAATCTACGGTCCAGAGCGCGCCCTCCACCGTGAGTTTGTCGGGGAGGCCTCTCTCGCGTGACACTCCGCTCTGCTCCGGCCCGCGCCAGTTCAGCCAGCCGGTGATTTCGCCGCGCGCGGATTGACCGGCCAGAATCAGGATTCCAGCCGCGAAGGTGATAAATGCTCGGTGCAGGGCAATACTCATGTCTGAACGCAATTTGCGGTTTTGGTAACGCCGATTTGCCGGCCACTATTCAACACGAACCGGGCGATTGCAAGAAACAATACCTATACGTATCATTCGAAAAATTAACCATGAGCAAGACTGCTACCAGCGATGCGGATTCAACCTTGGCCGAGCGCCGCCTCCCTGTCCTGCTGCGCCGGGCGTGGTTCGGGTTAAATCAATGCTTCCGCCGCCGAATCGCCGCCTCCAGCCTCACCCCCGGACAATATACCGCCCTCCGCACGCTCTCGGAGCAAGGCGACATCTCCCAGCGCGAACTGACGGCCATCATGAGCAGTGATCCCAACACGATTGCTTCCCTGGTCTCGCGGATGGAGAAGCTGGGCTGGCTGCGCCGCGAAAGCCATGAACTCGACCGTCGTGCGAACCGATTGCATCTCACGTCCGCTGGCAAAAGGAAATTGCAGCGCATTCGTCCACTGGCAATGGAGTTACAAGGCCGGATCCTAAATGTGGTCAGCAAGAATGAGCAGGCCGCCTTCCTCAAGAACCTCGCGCTCGTGGCCGATGCGTGTCAGGCGGAGAACGCCGACGAGGAGGACGAGGCGGAGTGAAGCCTAGAGCAGACACAAATCGAGCTACTCATTGAGGGAGGCACTTCGCGCTGCGATGTCCCCGTCGCCCGGCGAAGCGTCAGGCGACGGAATTGGGAAACTGCCACCAAAGGCAGCAACCCTTCGAATCTTGCCGGTGTTGCGGATGGTGCCGCGCACCGTCCCTACCCTCAACTCTTTGGCGTGCGAGCGTCGCGCAGAAACTGCACGTGGTTATCCAACATCAACCGACTTCGACCGCCGGCATGGGCGCTGCGCCCTTTCAATTCCGGCGGCACGGTTGGAATCGTGTTTGGGAAATAAACATCCACTGTCAATTCCACGTCGCTCGGTCCCATCGGTGACCCGGCTTGCGGATTGTTCGCCTGGCGCAAAGAAGTGACACACTCTGTATCCGTGCGCCCCCAAAAATTATCTGGTGGCACGGGGTCGTCAAACCGGTCGAAGCGCCACATCCAATAACGCGCTTCTACGGCATTCGTTGCCGGACCACTCGCTTGCCGCACCTGCAGCACATCTTGCAACGTTCCAGCTTGCGCTGACGGACAGTTCCAGATGCCCGCCGACTGCACCACGTTGCTGAGCACGACGACGGCCCAGCCGGCGCGGGGATCGCTGGTTGGCCAGCTTGACCATGGCTTGTAGCCACCAGGCAAAGCCGACTTCAACCCACGTTGGTCGGGGAAGCGGACATCATTGTCGTCGAGGTAAAGCCGCCACGCGGTGCCCTGCTGTTTAAGATTGGAGATGCAACTGGCCCGTCGCGCAGCTTGTTTCGCCCGCGACAAGGCCGGCAGCAACATCGCCGCGAGAATAGCGATGATGGCGATCACCACCAGCAGTTCGATCAACGTGAATCCCCACTGCCAATTTGATTTTTCAGAATGCATCACTCCGTCGGCTCCAGCCGGACGATTTGATCCGGCCCATTCATCACGACATATAAATACCCATCCGGACCGTTGGCAACGTCCCGGATGCGCCCTACATTCTTGAACACAATTTCTTGATGCTTCACCGCGTGCCCCTCGATTACTAGTCGCCGTAACTCTTGCGACGCCAATCCCGTGACAAACAGGTTGGTCTTCCATTTCGGGAACCGGCTACCGGTGTAGAAATCAATCCCGCATACTGCGATGGATGGCGTCCAGTGAATGACCGGCTGCTCCATGCCTTCCTTGGCGGTGAGACCTTCCGTGATGGGCAACCCGTTGTAATTTATGCCGTAACAAATCACCGGCCAGCCGAAATTCAACCCGGGCCGAATGAGGTTCAACTCATCCCCGCCACGCGGGCCGTGCTCCGTTTCCCACAATTCGCCTGTCACCGGATGAATCGCCAACCCCTGCGGATTGCGTTGTCCAAAACTCCAGATGCTTGCGAAGGCCCGGTTCGTTTTGACGAACGGGTTGTCCACCGGTATCCGTCCGTCCTCGTGCAATCGATGGATTTTACCGTTGGGCAAGGTGATGTCCTGCGCATTTTCCATCTGCCCGCGGTCACCAATGCTGAAGAACAGGTAGCCCAAGCCATCGAAAACAATACGATTGCCGAAGTGGTGAGAGGTCGAGAGGTAAGTGTCGATGGGCGCGCGGAAGATGGTTTGCTCGTCCACCCACTTTCCGTCACGAATTCGTCCCCGCACGATGGCCGTCATGCTGACGTCTGCGCCCATTGCATTCGAGCCACCATCACTGAAGCTCAGATAAATCCAACCGTTCGTGGCGAAACCCGGGTGGGGCACCACCTCCATCAACCCGCCCTGCCCTTGCGCCCGAACTTGCGGCGTGCCGACGATGGCGTTCGTCAGCAGCTTGCCCTGCTCGATGACCCGCAAACTTCCCGAACGCTCGGCCACCAACATCCGGCCATCCGGCAGAAACGCCATCGACCAAGGCATGGTCAAGCCGCTGGCCACCATCTTGAACCGGAACTTGTGATCCTGGCTGGCCACCACCTCGCCATCCACTGGCTTGGCAAAATTGCCAGTCTGGTTCTTGGCTTTCTGGATGGTCTCGCGAATGTAAACCACCATCCCGCGAATCTCCGCTTCGGATAGCGCCCCCCCGAACGCAATCATCCCCTTGTTTGTATTCCCCACGCGAATGGCTTCCGCAATCTTCGCGTCGTCATTCCCGACGTTCCACGTGTCGTCGAGGAAGCCCTCGGTCTGACCACCGCCCATATTGATGCCGTGACAGGCGGAACAGAAATTGGAGTAAAGATTGGGGATGCTGCGCTCGGGTTGCTTGCGCTGTGCCGAGGCATTGTGGGTGAAACCGACCAGGAGAATGGCAAAGAGCGCGCAGGCAACCGCGCTCCGCTCTAAGGATATTGCTAAATGCACGATACAACTGGGTAATCGACGAACCGGGAACGATTTCATTCAGCCGGCAATGAGCCGCGGAGCTTGCACAGCCACCCTGCACAAATCCAGCCGGACTTTGCAAGAGCTGGTAGCATGATACGGATGATGCTGACGATCAACTTTCGGCAAATACCGGGCAAGGAAATGGCAGCGGAATAGCCGGGGGGTGGTTTGCATGGCCGCGGACTTGTGCCGATGCACGCGGACTCAGTCAGGTGCGGGGATCCCAGAACTATTTGCTGATTCCACGTTCGCTGGTGCGGCAGAATACGACAAGGTGTTGCACTTCAGGCAACGCGGGCAGTTCCGTTTCGATGCGCGCTAGGGCATTGGTCACCGTCAGGCCTTCGCGGAACAGGATCTTGTAGGCTTGGCGCAAGGCGGTGATGGTTTCGTCGGCCAGACCGAAGCGTTCCAAGCCCACCTTGTTGATGGTCTTGGTTTCGCCCGGGTTGCCATCCACCAGCATGAAGGGCGGCACGTCCTGCACGACCTTGGAGTAGCCGCCGATGATGGAGTTACGGCCGATACGGCAGAATTGATGCACGCCAGCATAGGCGGAGATGATGGCGTGGTCGTCCACGCGCACATGGCCCGCCAGCCCGGACACACCGGACATGATGACGTAGTTGCCGATGATGCAGTCGTGCGCGACGTGAGAATGGATGAGGAAGAGGTTGTTGTTCCCGATGACGGTGGCTTCGTCCGCGTTGGTGGCACAATGCACAGTGACGCCCTCGCGGAAGACGTTGTCATTGCCAATCTCGGTGCGGGTGACGCCGCCCTTCCATTTCAAGTCCTGGGTCTTGCCGCCGATACAGGCGAAGGGGAACACTTCATTGCCGTAGCCGAGCGTGGTGCAGCCCTCGATGACGGCGTGTGAGTGGAGCACACAATTCGCGCCGAGCGTCACTTGTTCGCCGATGACACAGTAGGGGCCGATGCGGCAACCTTCGCCAATCTTTGCCCCGGGGTGAATGACGGCGGTGGGATGGATCTGGCTCATGCGGGTTCAGCGTCAGCCAACATGAAGGTCACGTCCGCCTCGCTCACGACGTCGCCACGGACTTTGCAAATGCCCTTGGCCTTGCCGATTTTACCGCGTGCCTTGGTGAGTTCGATGTCGATGACAAGCGTGTCGCCTGGGACGACGGGTTTGCGCCATTTGACGTTCTCCGCGGCCATAAAGTAGGCGATCTGGCCGGCAGCTTGGGCCTTGCGGATAAGGAGAATGCCCGCGACCTGCGCGATGGCTTCCAATTGCAACACGCCCGGCATGATGGGATGGCCCGGGAAATGGCCCTGAAAAAAGGGCTCGTTCATGCTCACGCTTTTCACACCGATGATGCGGTTGCCGTCAATCTTCGCAATCCGATCCACCATGAGGAACGGGTAACGGTGCGGCAGCGCTTTCATGATCTGTTCGATGTTCATCTCGCACCCATCCTCCTCGGCCACGGACTTGCCCGCTGGCACTGGCGCAGCAGGTGGCGGGGGTGAGAACGTTTGCGCCGCAACCGCGGGCTTGCGGATCTGCGCCTGGATGAGCTTGGCGAATTCGCAATTGGCCGCGTGGCTGGGCCGCACGGCGATCAGGTGGCCGTTGACCGGTCGGCCCACGAGATAAAGGTCGCCGACGATATCAAGCATCTTGTGGCGGACAAATTCCTCCGGGTAACGGAGCGGTTCCGTGGTCAGCACGGCATCGTCGCGGATGACGACGGCGTTCTCCAGGCTGCCGCCTTTGATGAGGCCGTTCTTGAACAGGTATTCAATCTCCTCGTAGAAGCAGAACGTGCGCGCGTGCGCCAAGTCCTTCTCCCACGTCTGCGGGGTCACTTCGGTGGAGTAATATTGGGTGAAACGTCCACCTTTGTCGGCACTGGTGCAGGTGATCTTGAACGTGTCAGCCGGAAACATGGTCATCACCGTCTCGCCGAGCTTGAGTTCGATGGGTTCGGTGATGGTGTAGGGTTCGCGCTTCTCGTTCTGCGGCACGATGCCCGCCTGCTGGATCATCTTGCAGTATTCGCGCGAGCTGCCGTCAGCGATGGGCGGCTCGTTGGAATCGAGTTCCACGATGGCGTTATCGATGCCATAGCCCGCGAAGGTGGCCAGCACATGCTCCACGGTATGAATTTTGATGTTGCCCTTGGAGATGGTCGTGGAGCGGTTGGTCTCGCTCACATTCTCGGCGCGCGCTTCGATTTCGGGTTTGCCGTCAAGGTCCACGCGGCGAAAGCGGATGCCCGTGTTGGGCGGCGCGGGCAGAAAGGTCATGCTCACCTTATTGCCGCTGTGCAGGCCGATGCCGGAAAAGTCTACCGGATTTTTGATGGTTTGCTGAGATAGCACGGCCCGATTAAACAATTTCCGCAGTCATCATGGCAAGCGGGCAAACGGGCCCAAAAGGGTTGCAGGTTACAGGTTGGAAGTTACAGGTTACCCACTCGGAGATCGCCTCGCCACAAGGAGCCTGTAACTTGCAACCCGCAACACCTGCCCTCACCGCCGCCCGTCATACCATGGGTGAC
>JAFMIZ010000049.1 GCA_017853715.1 Pedosphaera sp. | reverse complement strand
CCAGCGGCGACTCATCCTGACTCCTCGACGCTTGAGCGACGGTGAAAATTGATTTCGACGAGCGAACGCCATGACGCAGCATCGGCTCACAGCTTGCGAAAGCTGATATCAGGGGGAATACTCACGCCATGATTCCTTCCCGGGCAGTCCGACAACGCATGAGCATACCTCTATTGGTGCTCTTTTCTGCCCTGTGTCTCAGCGCAGAAGTGGTCTGGCAGGATGTCGCGTCGCGCGTGATCCACAACACCCCGGTAGGCGACGACTTGCTCGCTGGGGAAGTCGCTCGGGACAACCAGTCGGACGATGCCATTTATTTCAAGGTCCACGTGGACCCGCTTTCAGACGTCGCAAGCGAGGAATATGACGCCGCGTTCCAACTGTTCGAGAAGGGCGAACCACGGCTCGCCGTAGGCAACGCACCCGAAGCTTGGGGCTACTCGGTGCACCATGCCGCCGAGACCGGCCCCGACAACAAGCGGCCAGGTGAATTGAATCTGCGCTCTTCCCAGCCTGAAGCGGGGCCGTTGGGCGCGTTCAAAACCTACGAACTCCCCCGCATCAACAAGGGACGCACACTGGTCTTCAAGGTGCAGTTCGTGCCCGGCGGTGATGATCTGGTCACGGTCTGGTTGAGCCCAAACCTGGGCAATGGCGCCACCGAGGAGAATCAACCCGAAGCACTCACCACGAAATTCAAGGCGAATGCAGCCTTCAACGAGATCCGCCTAAACCATCAGGGCGGCGGCAATGGCTGGATTTTCAGCGACATGGCGGTGGCCACATCATTTCAGGATTTTATCATCGTGCGCTTCTGGCAGACATGGTGGTTTACGGCCTTGAGCATCGCGGGTTTGCTGGCCGCAGTGGTGCTCGCGGCGCGTATCATCGAAAAGCGGAAGTATCAGCTCCGGCTGCAACTGGCCGAACGCGAGAACGCCGTTGAACGCGAACGTGCCCGCATCGCCCAGGACCTGCACGACGAACTCGGCTCGTCGCTCACGCGCCTCGCCATGATGACGGATTCGTTAAGAGAGCTGAAAAACGACCCGGCGCAAATCGAGTCGCGCGCCGCCCGCATTTCGCAAACCTCCACTGAGACCGTGCGCGCGTTGGAGGAAATTGTATGGGCACTGCGCCCGGGCAGCGACACGCTGCAAAGTTTGGTGGAATACATCGCGCACTTCGCCCAGGAATTGTTTGAAGGCAGTACGGCCCGTTGCCGCCTTGATCTGCCGGACAACCTGCCTGATCACCCGCTCCCGCCGAACATGCGTCATAACATTTTTCTCATCGTGAAGGAGGCTCTGACCAATGCGCTGAAGCACTCCGGTGCCACGGAGATCCAAGTCCACGCGAAAGCCGACGGACAAACGCTGGAACTGGTTGTCAGCGACAATGGCCGCGGTTTCGATGAGCCCGCAGCGACCGCCGAACAGACGCGGAACGGTCTCGGCAACATGCGCCGACGAGCCGAACAGATGAGCGGGCAACTCAGCTTCACCAGCAACAACCGCAGCGGCACACAGGTCACACTGGTCGTTCAACTGCCGGGCATAGCCACCAACGCGAATGCTTGATGGCGGGCCGATGAATCGGCATCTTCTCCCACACCATGAGCACCAAACCCAGCGACAGCTCCGCAACCAAGGTGTCCATCGTGGATGATGATGAAGGCATCCGGAGCAGCCTCGCCTCCTTGATCCGGCGCGCACCCGCACTTAAATTCATCGGCGACTATGCGAACGCCGAAATCGCGCTGAGGCAGATCCCGAAGAACCTGCCCGACGTCGTGCTGATGGACATCAACATGCCGGGCATGAAGGGCTTTGAATGTGTGCGCCAGTTGAAAGCACAACTGCCCAAGGTGCAGTTCCTGATGCTCACGGTGTATGAGGACAGCGACTCGCTGTTCAACTCACTCAAGGCAGGTGCCAGCGGCTATTTGCTGAAGCGCACCGCCACGAAGAATTTGATCGAGGCCATCCGTGATGTTCACGCGGGCGGCTCACCGCTCTCCCCGCAGCTCGCCCGGCGCGTCGTGATGTTTTTCAACGAGCCTGCCGATAAACGGGATGGGATGGCCAACCTGACGGCCGGCGAGCGGGAATTCCTGGAGCAACTGGCAAAGGGTTACGCCTACAAGGAAATCGCCGACCGCATGCACATCAGCATAGATACCGTGCGCAGCTACGTGCGGACCGTTTACGAGAAGCTGCACGTTCATTCACGCACCGAAGCGGTCGTGAAATTCATCTCCGGCGGGGGGTAATCCAGCCGTGCGCTAAGCGCACTCCTCGCGAACCAGCGCGTGGTAGGCCTTCGAAATTGCCGCCAGAACGGGTGCCCCAGCCAGCTTGTGCCCATCAATATCAGCCAACTCCACCACACCAAATGAACTCAGCGACAGAAATACGGCATCGGCAGTGAGTAATTCTTCCAAACGGATGTGCGCTTCCTGAACCGGCACCTGCAACTGCTGACAAATCTCCAAGACTACTCCTCGCGTGATGCCGCGCAAGATGCCGGCGGCCAATGGTGGCGTGCAAACCCTGCCCGCCTGAACCCAAAAAATATTCCCCGAGGTGGCCTCCACCACAGAACCATCCGTGCTCAATAAGAGAGCTTCGTCAGCGCCCGCAGCTTCTGCTTCAGCCCGCGCTACCACTTGCATGAGCTTATTGCACGTCTTGAACTGCGCCAGCGCATCGCCCGCCGGCAACCGAATACTGGCCGTGTGCGCCCGCCAACTCGGCGCGAAAGCCTCCGACCCGGCGCAGTCCATAGCTGGCGATCCGGAAATCGGCGTTCCAAAGGGATGCAGGCTCATCACGAGCACTGAATTATCGGCACCCTTCGGCGAATACCCACGCACACCGATCCCACGAGAAAGCGTGATTCGAAGCAATGCCTCCTGAATTGTATTGAGCGCCACCAACTCGGCAACGTAAGCACGCAATGCCACGGCGGGATACGGCAACTTGATACCCAGAAACGCTGCCCCCTGCTCCAATCGCTGCAAATGCGGCATTAGCCGAAACGGTTTGCCGTTGCTGATACGCACAGTCTCAAAAAGGCCGTCGCCATAGAGAAAGGAACGGTCAAATACGGACACTTTCGCATCCGCCTCCGGAACAAACTGGCCATTGAGGAAGACGGTCATGCGCTTTGCTTCTGGCTTGTTCTGGCAGCGGTAGCACGGGCGTCTTGCCCGTGAGTTTCTACCTGAACGGGCGGTACGCCCTTACCACTAGCGTGTTGGAGCGCCGCCATGAAGCCGCGCGCCTTGGCCAATGTTTCCTCATACTCCGCGGCGGGATCGGAGTCCGTCACAATGCCCGCGCCAACGGGAAAATGCACCACACCTGCCTGACAAATCGCCGTGCGGATGACGATGCTCAACTGACTCTCGCGATTGAAACCAAGATAACCCAGCGCCCCGCAATACGGCCCTCGCGAAACTGGTTCCAGTTCATCGATCACTTCCATCGCCCGAAACTTCGGCGCACCCGTGATGCTGCCACCCGGAAAACAGGAGGCCAACGCTGCCAAATGCGTCACGTCCTTGCGCAGGCGACCTTCGACGGTCGAAACCAGATGTTGCACCTGTGCGTATTTCTCCAACCGCAACAAATCGGGCACTTGCACGGAACCAAATTCACAAACGCGCCCTAGATCATTGCGCAACAAGTCGGTGATCATCACCAACTCGGCCTGCTCCTTGGGGCTGATCTGCAACTCATACGAGAGCCGCGAGTCCTCCGCGGCGTCGTGCGAGCGCGGGCGCGTTCCCTTGATGGGCCGCGTCTGGATATGCGAACCGCTCAGGCGCAGGAAGAGTTCCGGTGAAGAGGAAGCAAGTTGAAATTCACCACAGTCCAAGAAGGCGGAGAATGGCGCAGGCGAAACGTCAGCGAGACGCTCGAACAAACTCCAGCCACCCTCGCTCCACTCGGTGGACAAACGTTGCGTGAGGTTGACTTGGTAGATGTCGCCACTACGGATGTAACGTTGAGCCGATTCGACCGCTGCGATGAAACCCTTTCGCGTAAACGTAGAGCGAAGGTAGAGCGCGTCACTCCGTGCGCGGCGCGTGGTTACATTTGCAGACCCGGCGGGCAGAGGACTGCCCTCCCTACCCGAGCCGGGTTGCAACTGATTCTTCCAAAAGTCCAACTGCGCCTTTTGACGCTCTGTGGTTCGCGAGCCATCCGCACCCAAGCCTGTCGCAATGATTAGCGTTTTACCCAACTGATGATCAAACGCTACCAAGCTGTCGTAGAAACCAAGATGGCAATCCGGCAGTTCCAAGTCGTTCAACGAACGCACGCGCAGCTTGGGTTCGACAAACTTCTTGAGATCATAACCGAAAAAGCCGAAGCACCCGCCCAAGGGCAACGGCTGGTCGGCTTCGTCTAAAAGTTCATAGCGCGCGAGCAAGGCGTCCAGAATATGCCATGGGTTACCGAACTGATTGGGCTCGGGCGTTTGGCATCCGGCTTCTTGGGAGCAATGAGTGACTTTGCACTTTGAACCCCAAGAACAAAAAGTAAGAAACGGTCGGGCGGTGACGAAGGAATAACGTGCCTGCAGGGATTCAAACATCCGGCTGCGCAGCAGCACTACACCGCGCTCACCCCGTAATCGCTCAACAAGCGACTCGGGCGTGTGCGTAGTTTCAATGATCTGCAACGGGTCAGTCATTCCATGCCCAAGATGACCGAGGCGAGGCTGAAGTAAAAGACCAGTGTGCGGATGTCCGCCAACGCGAGCGTGATAGGACCGGCCGCAATACGCGGGTTCAGTTTGAGCAGATGAAGGACGGTTGGCACCGTGAAGCCGATCAGAAAGGCCACCAGCATGGCGAGGGGGATGCTAACCCCAATTACCAACGCAGCGGCAGGACTCCCCCGCCAAAGCCAGCCCACCGCCCCCGCAATGGCCCCGGACGCACTGCCCTGCATCATCGCCACCACAAATTCCTTCGGCATGGCCCGCACAAACCAGCTCCGGCCAGGAGTCGTGCCGTGCAGAGATTGCAAAGCCACACTCAACGACCGGGCACTGACACTTTCACCAACCCCGGGCACCGGTGTCGGGAAGAACGCCAGCACTAAACTGGTGGCCAGCATGGTCTCATAGACTGATGTTAACAACGCACAACAGACGCCGCCAAGAATGGTGCTGATCAGCCACGGGAACCGCAACTGGAAGGCGCGCACGGGCGCGGCGTTCTGCACCTCGGTCACGCGGAGACCGATGGTTTGAAAAACATCGTTCAAATCCGATTTCTCAGACAGATCAAAGACCTCGTCCGCGAAGAGGCTGACGTTGACCACGCCCACGAGCCGTCGTGCCGCATCCACGACGAGAAAAGCGAGGGATTTGTGCATCAAAAACATTTCGCACGCGTCCAGCACCGTGGCCGTTTTCGTAATGGTGACGACCCGCGAAATCATGACTTCGGTGAGAGGCTGGTCGAGTGGTGCCGTGGGTAATCGACCTGTGGGCACGACGCCCACAAGCGTTTCGTCGGCTTCAACGACTTAGAATTAAATGATCTTTTCGCCAATGCCGCGCTCACGAATCTGGGCCAGTGCACCACTCACTGTCAAACCACGCAGCAAGGCCGTGTGGTCAGTGCTGGCGAAACGGGCATGGTTTAGTTGAGATGCTCGACCTGCACGGCGTGGGAGACAGCCCGCTGGGCAGCGTACCGCAATCGCTAGGCAAGGTAACGCGCAAACTCCGCCCGCAGCGGTGTCGCATCCCGCACCGGACTGACCACGGCCAGATTCAAGTTCTGGAGCTGAAAATAGTTTTGCGCTACATCACGGATTTGTTGAGCCGTCACCGCGGCAAGCCGTCGTTTGGTCAACTCCGGAGGCGTCACGCAACCGTAACTGAGCAGTTGGTCGCCCACAAAATTCATCTGGCTCTCCGTGCTCTCCAGAGAGAGATCGAATTGACCGATAACGAAGTCCCGGGCACGACGCAGTTCTGAGGGCGAGGGCGCGACTTTGCCCAACCGCTTTAGCTCGCGCAAAACGAGCCGCAACGCGGGCGCGAGGTTGGCAGCGTCCAAACCGGCTGAAACAACCAGATCGCCAGTGTCTGCGTAGAAGCTGGGCGTGCTGTAGATATTGTAAGCAAGGCCCAAATCTTCCCGGATGCGCTGGAACAACCGTGAGCTCATATTTTCACCGAGGATCGCGTTGAGCAGGCGGAGCGCGAAGCGGCGTTCGTCGTGACGCGAGCAGGTGCGGATGCCGAGGGCAAGTTGAGCCTGCTCCGTTTGCCGGGAAACAAGTTTGAGGCGTGGTTCCCGCTGCCTGGCAACCACGGGCGAAAATGAAGGAGCTGCTCCGCGCCCAAACTCCCGCGCATAGGCCGTAACCGCCCTGACCACCGCAGCATGTCGCACGTTGCCTGCAACCGCGACGACAGTATTGGTAGCGCAATAGCTCTGCCCGAAGTAGCCCAGCAATTGGAGACGTTTGAGGCGGCTGAGCCCCCGCTCAGTTCCGGTGATGGAACGGCCAAGCGCGTGATCAGGCCAGACCGTGGCGTTGAGCACTTCCTGCACGTGCTGGGCGGGCTGGTCGCGATACATCGCGATCTCTTCCTTGATGACCTCGCGCTCCTTCGCAACATCGGCGGGAGCAAAGCGCGAATTCAGGAACATATCCATCAACACATCCAGCACGGCGTTGAAATGCTGGTGATGCACGCGCGCGTGAAAACAAGTGCTCTCCTCACTGGTGAAGGCATTCATGTAACCACCGATGCCTTCGACCTCCTCTGAGATGGCCCGGGCTGAGCGTCGCTTGGTTCCCTTGAACAGCATGTGCTCGATGAAATGGCAGACGCCATTCAACAGAGCCGGCTCATAGCGCGAGCCCATGCCGACGAACAAGCCCAGACTCACGCTGGCCATGTGCGGCATCGCTGCCGTGGCGATTCGGAGGCCGTTGGGAAGTTGTGTGACTTTATACATGCGGTAACTCTTACTCTCACTCTTTCTCACCATACAGAAGGGTGAGGTAGAGAGTAAGTTTGCGGGTTAGAGGAACAATTCAACGAAACGCGCTGGGCACAGTGTCTGGGGGCCCCACGCGGCGAGCGTAATCCAGAATAATGGCCACGGCTTCTTCGGGGGTCTCCACAATTGCCATTAATCCAAGATCGCCGGGGCTGATGAGCTTACGGCGGTCCAGCATCTGGTTCTTCATCCACTTCAGCAGCCCGGCCCAATACTGTTTGCCCACCAAGATTAGCGGGAACTTCGGGATGCGTTCGGTCTGGATCAGCGTGATGACTTCTGAGAGCTCGTCCAGTGTACCAAAACCGCCCGGCATGAAAATAAAGCCCATGCTGTATTTCACGAAACACACCTTGCGGGCGAAGAAGTAGTGAAAGTCCACCGGAACGTTGGCGTAACGATTGCCATGCTGCTCCTGCGGCAATTCAATGTTCAATCCGACCGATTTTCCCTTGCCGTGCGCCGCGCCTTTGTTGGCCGCTTCCATGATACCGGGGCCGCCACCAGTAATGACGGCAATATTGTGCTGCGCCAGTTGCCGGCCAATCTCGACGCCGACTTTGTAGCAAGGATCTCTCGGTTTCATCCGCGCGGAACCAAACACCGTCACCGCCGGCCCAACCTTGGACATCGTTTCAAACGATTCCACAAATTCAGCCATGATGCGGAAGATTCGCCATGGGTCTTCCTTCACGAAGTGGTTGTTGCCATTGCCGTTGGTCATGAGAGCGAAGATAGGCGGGTTGGAAAATCGTTCAATGTCCAAGTTGGTCGAATGGGTGTGGCCGCCCTAGTCAACGTGCGGCAGGCCTGCAGCAAGTCACCCCCTTCTCACGAACGCCACTGCACCAATAAAAATGCCGGAGGATTACTCCTCCGGCATGGTGTTGGACTCAAACTCGCTTCACGAGCAGCCGAGGCTTTCGCCGCAGTTGAGGCACTTGTAACAAGCACCGTTGCGGACGGCGACGTGGCCGCAGTTCGGACAGGTCGGCGCATCTTGCTGGCCGACAATCATCTTCAACAGGTCACTGCCACCACGATTGAGCACGCGGGGCTTGCTGGCCAAGTTAACGACGTCAGTGTCGCTCTCGGCGATGGGTAGTTCCGCGATCGGACGGTTCACGCGCTTCTTCATCTCGGCCTCGAGACCGGGCATGGCGAGTTCCTGCTGGCCACGATTTGAGGTGTGAGCCTCGCGATAACCGTGGATGAACTGGAACGCCAGCCAGCGGAACACGTAGTCCGTGATGGACGCCGCATTGCGAATCTCGGGGTTCTTGGTGAAACCGCTCGGCTCGAAGCGCTGATGCGAGAACTTGCGGACCAGCGCCTCCAGCGGCACGCCGTATTGGAAGGACATGCTGGTGAGCGTCGCAATGGAGTCCATCAAGCCGCCGATGGTCGAGCCTTCCTTGGCCATGGTGATGAACAATTCGCCGGGCGAACCGTCCTCGAACAGACCGACGGTGAGGTAACCTTCGTGACCGGCGATGTCGAACTTGTGAGTGATGGCTGAACGCGTCTCCGACAGACGGCGGCGAAGGGGCTTGCCGGAATCCTGTTGCAAACGTTCCACCATCGCCTCGAGTTCCTTGATGCGGTGCTCGAGCGGTGCGGTCTCGACCACGATGGCCGCCGTCTTGTCGCCACCTTCCTTCGTCTTCTTGGTATTGAGCGGCTGAGAGCGCTTGGAGCCGTCGCGGTAAATGGCCACACACTTGAGCCCCATCTTCCATGCGTCCACGTAGGCGTTTCGAATGTCAGCCACGGTGGCTTCGTTCGGCAGGTTGACGGTCTTGCTGATGGCACCGCTGATAAACGGTTGCGCCGCGGCCATCATCTTCAAGTGGGCGAGATAATGGATGCTCCGGGTGCCCTTGGCCGCGCGGAAGGCGCAGTCAAACACGGGCAGATGCTCGGGCTTGAGGCCGGACTTGATGACTTCGCCGTTCTCGTTGACGTCCTCAATGGTATCGTGCTTCTCGATGTGGGCGAGGATGGCAGTGATTTCTTGCTCGCTATAACCTAGACGGCGGAGGGCGTCGCCCACGCCGCGGTTGACGATCTTCAGCATGCCGCCGCCCGCGAGGAGCTTGTATTTCACCAGCGCGATGTCGGGTTCCACGCCGGTGGTGTCGCAGTCCATGAGGAACGCGATGGTGCCAGTAGGCGCGAGCACGGTGACTTGCGCATTACGGTAGCCGCAGTTCTGGCCGAGTTGCAGGGCATTGGCCCAAACCTGACGGGCCTCGGTCTTGAGATAATTGAACTCTTTGCTCGGATGAATCTCTTCCACCGCGTCACGGTGCTTTTTGATGACGCCGAGGGTGGATTCCACGTTGTCCTTGGCGAGCGGCTTGGCGACGCCGGCGCAATAGGAATTCTTGTAGCCAGGGAACGCGCCCATGGTGCGGGCCATTTCCGCGCTCTGCGCATAGGATTCACCGGTCATGATGGCAGTGATGGCACCAGCCAAGGCACGACCTTCGTCACTGTCGTAGGGCAGACCGTAGCTCATGCAGAGCGAGCCGAGGTTCGCGAAGCCCAGACCGAGCGTGCGGAAGATGTGCGAGTTTTCCGCGATCATTTTCGTGGGATAGCAGGCGTTGTCCACGAGGATTTCCTGCGCGGTGATGTAGATGCGCACGGCGGCCTTGAAGCGTTCGATGTCGAACTTGCTGTCCTCGCGCTTGAACTTCATAAGGTTAAGCGACGCCAGATTGCACGCGGTGTTGTTGAGGAAGACATATTCCGAGCAAGGATTCGTGGAGTGAATCGGCTCCGTGCCTTTGCAAGTGTGCCAGTTCTGGATGGCACCGTCATATTGCAGGCCGGGATCGCCGCAAACCCAAGTGCCTTCGGCAATCTTGTCGAGCAACGCGCTGGCGTCCTTCTTCTGGAGCGGCTTGCCGGTCTGGATCGAACGCGTCCACCATTCCTTGCCGTCGAGCGCCGCCTGCATGAACTCATCGCTGACGCGGACGGAAAGGTTCTCGTTCTGATACATCACGCTCCCGTAGGCTTCGCCATTGAACGAGCCGTCATAGCCCTGTTCGATGAGCGCCCATGCCTTGCGTTCTTCCTTCTGCTTGCAATCAATGAATTCCTCGATGTCACCGTGCCAGTCGCGCAGGGTGTTCATCTTGGCCGCGCGACGGGTCTTGCCGCCGGACTTCACGACGTTTGCAACCTGATCATAGACCTTGAGGAACGACAGCGGGCCACTGGGACGTCCGCCGCCGGAGAGCTTTTCCTTCGAGCTGCGGATGGGCGTCAGGTCCGTGCCCGTGCCGGAACCAAACTTGAACAGCATCGCCTCGGAATACGCGAGGTGCATGATGCTCTCCATGTCGTCCTCAACGGACTGGATGAAGCACGCGGAGCATTGCGGATATTCGTACTGGGTGCCGGCACGCTGGGCTTCGCCTGTGGCGGGATTGTAATGCCAGTTGCCCTTGGTGGAGTTCTTGCCAATGCCGTATTGGTGATAAAGGCCGACGTTGAACCAAACCGGGGAGTTGAACGCGCCGTATTGGTTGATGCAGAGCCAAGTCAACTCCTGGTAAAACACTTCGGCGTCTTCCTTGCTGAAGTAGCCATCCTTGACACCCCAGTCCGCAATCGTGCGGGTGATGCGGTGAATAAGCTGGCGCACGGAGGTTTCGCGCTCGGAGGTGTTCATCTCGCCATAGAAATACTTTGAGACCACCACCTTGGTGGCGAGCTGCGACCAGCTCTTCGGCACTTCCACGTTTTCCTGCTTGAAGATCACCTTGCCGGAGTCATCGGTGATTTCAGCCGTGCGGCGGTCCCACTCGATCTGGTCGAACGGATTCACCTTGGCGTCGCTGAACACGCGTTGAATGCGCAGCATTTCGGAGCGGGTTGAGGAGGTCTTTCGAGTGGAGCGCTTGGTGCTCACTGGGTTCTTGGTTCCATTTCTACGGCTACCTTTGACGGGTGCCGACGGCAATACTTCATCTCGTGCGTCAATCATGGCAAATTTTCTTTGTAACTGCAGTTTGATTAGGCCCCCGGTCCAAGTTACCCGACTATTAACCCGGACTGTCAGCCGAACACCCCACAAAAGCCAAAAATCCTGAGCAATTTCAGACTTTTCTGGGGTTGCTAACCCCCAACCAATTGGGGTGAGGCTGACCTTATCCACAACTAATGGTGCCGCCAAGAGTTTTTTGAAAAAAGTTACGAGAACGATATTTACCGACGAAAAGCGGGGATTTTGGCCGCCAACTCCAAGCACTTTGCGGGTTGCTTGCCACCCGCTTTTGGATGCGTTGTGAACAACTCAAGCCGACCAGAATCAGGCTAATAAATAAGGGCCTGAAAGCGCCTATTTTCGGCGGCGAAGGTGCTCTTGTTGGCGCTTTTTAGATTGCTTGCGAGGGTCGGGCTTGAATTTCCGTTTTGGCTCAATGGTCTTCGGTCGCGCACGTGGAATCAACACCACCGGACACCCCTCGTAGCCAAACGCAGTACGCATTTCATTGCCGAGATATTTCTTGTACTGGTCGGAGAACAACTCGTCGCGATTGACAAACAACACAAACGTCGGCGGTGCCTGCTTGACCTGCGTGGCGTAGAAGAATTTGAGCCGGTGGCCCATGTCGCTGACGGGCTGACGTTTCTCAACTGCGTCCTGCAAGGTGCGATTCAAAAGTGACGTGGGGATTTTTTGCTGCAACTGTGCTGCGACATAACGCACCGCTTCCAGCAAACGCTCCAATTGAAATCCTGATTTCGCCGACGTGAAAATCACGGGCGCGTAATCGAGGAAAAACAATTTCTCCTGCACCCACTCACCAAACTCGGAGAGCATGACGAGTTGCTTATTGCGACCGCGATCCTTGCGTTTGCGCGCTTCCATCTCCTCCTCCTGCGCCTTGCGCACATCCTCGGCCATGAGATCCCATTTGTTGACGACGATGATGCACGATTTGCGCGCGGCCACGACGCGATCGCCAATCTTTTTGTCCTGCTCCGTCACGCCCATCTCCGCATCCAACACCATCACCACGATATCCGCACGCTCGATGGAATCTTCCGAGCGTTGCACGCTGAAGAACTCCACCGTGTCATCCACACGCCGTGACTTACGCATGCCGGCCGTATCGATCAAAACGTATTTCTGCCGCACGCCATCCGTCTCCACTTCAAACGGTACATCCACCGAGTCGCGCGTGGTGCCAGGAATTGGACTCACGATGACGCGCTCCGACTGGGTGAGCGCATTGATGATGGAAGATTTGCCGACGTTAGGACGCCCCACGATGGCCAGCCTCAACGGAGTTTCGCGTTTCGGGTTTGGGGTTTTGGGTTCGGCTTGACCATCGTCGGGCTCAACTTCAGAACTCGGAACTTGCAGCTCGGAACTTGAAACCTTGGGCAAATGGCCGATCGCTTCACTCATGAGCGCATCGATGCCCTCACCGTGAATGGCGCTTACGGGAATCAGCCGGTCAAAGCCCAGCCGTGCAAACTCAGCCACACCCGGCTCTGCCCGGCTTGTGTCCACCTTGTTAACCGCGACGAGCACGGGTTTGCCGCACTTGCGCAGTCGCATCGCCACTTCCTGGTCCAGCGGCACAATGCCCTCCTGCACGTTCACGACGAGAATGATGACGTTGGCCGATTCGATGGCGAGATCCACCTGCTGGATGGCGGCGCTGGTGATGGCGTCCTGCGATTTCTCCCGCCGCAACAACCCGATACCGCCTGTGTCCACCAAGGTGTAAGGCCGCCCCTGCCATTCGACTTCGGCGCTGACGCGATCACGCGTAACGCCGGGCATATCATGCACGATGGCAATACGCCGCCCCGCGATACGATTAAACAGGGCGGACTTCCCGACGTTCGGCCTACCGACAATGGCTATCAATCCAGACATGCGGGCAGGTTGCCGCAGCGAGCGAATAGGGGCGAGGCAAAAGCAGTCTGGAACCGAATGGAGCCAGCCGTGCGGCGTTCAAAGCTTCCGTGCCGCGGCAACATGCCAGTCCACCTACAGCTTCGCACAAACCGATTTCCTTGTTAATCCTTGCCTTTTTGCCGATTTAGACCGCACGTTGCACGCGTTGAGTCGGTTAAACCATCACCATACTCCAGAAAGGAACCATCATGGAATCCACCAGTAATGATGCCTTTGCCTCAGGCGCATCTGGCCTCGTCATCTTATTTACGCTCGCGATCGGCTTGGCCCTGTATCTGTTCATGTGCTACTGCTGCAAACGCATTTGCGAGAAGTGCGGCAAGGATCCCGGCATCCTGATTTGGATTCCGATCGCCCAACTCGTGCCGATGTTGCAACTCGCAGGCATGGCGATATGGATGATCGTCCTATTCTTCATCCCCATTGTGAACTTGGTGGTCGGAATCATGATGTGGGCCAAAATCTGTCAGGCAAGAGGCAAGAGTCCGTGGCTGGTGATCATGATGTTCATTCCAATTGTAAACATCTTCTTCATCCCCTATCTGGCGTTCTCAGAGTAAACACTCTCAAGTGCCGGCCCAAGCCATGGTGCTGGGCCGACACCCACTCAGTTCCACCCCAAATTGAAGTTTGACACTTCCGCAACTCAGCGGATTATTTCCCCATGGGATAAGGCTGAAGCGCCGTCTTCAGCTTTTTATTTGAACCAAACCACGACGTTTTGAGTCGTTAATAAACCAGAACAAACAGACTATTATGGGACGCATCTACAACGACATCACCGAAACCATCGGCAACACCCCGCTTGTTCGCCTCAACAACACCGCCAAGAAACACGGCGCGCTGGCTGACGTGCTGCTCAAGCTCGAATTCTTCAACCCGCTCTCCAGCGTCAAGGACCGCATCGGCGTCTCGATGATCGACACCGCCCTGCGCGAAGGGAAAATCAAACCCGGCTCCGTGCTCATCGAACCCACCAGCGGCAACACCGGCATCGCCCTCGCATTCGTCGCCGCGGCGCGTGGTTTGAAGCTCATCCTAACCATGCCCGAGACGATGTCGCTCGAACGTCGCAAACTGCTCAAGATTCTCGGCGCACGGCTTGTGCTGACCGAAGGCGCGAAGGGTATGAAGGGCGCCATCGCCAAAGCTGAGGAACTGCAAAAGCAAATCCCGGGCAGCGTCATTCCGCAACAATTTGCCAACCCGTCGAATCCAGAAATCCATCGCAAGACAACTGCCGAAGAAATCTGGAATGACACCGACGGCAAAGTGGACTTCCTGATTTCCGGCGTCGGCACCGGCGGCACCATCACCGGCATTGCTGAAGTCATCAAAGCCCGCAAGCCGAGCTTCAAGGCGATTGCCGTGGAACCCGCCAAGTCGCCGGTGCTCTCCGGCGGCGCTCCGGGCCCGCACAAGTTGCAGGGCATCGGCGCCGGCTTTGTTCCATCCGTGCTCAACACCAAGATCATTGATGAAGTGATCCAAGTGAACGAGGAAGACTCAGGCCCCATCTCGAAGGAAGTCAGCACGCTGGACGGCATCCCCGTCGGCATCTCCAGCGGCGCCATGATCTGGGCGGCGCTACAAGTTGCGAAGCGCCCGGAGAACCAGGGCAAACAAATCGTCGCCATCGTCCCGTCTTCTGCGGAACGTTACCTCAGTTCCTGGCTCTTCGCCGACGTCAGCGTCGAAAGCGACAGCGTGGATGATTTGATTCCCAAGGCGTAATGGAACCCCCTCACCCGGTCCTCTCCCCATCCAATGGGGGGATGGTGACCGATAGGCCGGGTGAGGGGCTTTTCGTCACGCGCCTGCTTGCACCATGCTACCATGAAAACACATCAGGACTCCGGCTTCACCACCCGTGCCGTTCACGAGAGCTGCGGCTTCTCGGAGAACACCGGCGCCGTCATGCCGCCTGTGTATCTCACGTCCACGTTCGAGAACGGCAACCCCAGTGGCTTCGATTACACGCGCTCCGGCAACCCCAACTTCCGCCTGCTCCAGCAAAGCGCTGCATCGCTCGAGGGCGCGCAGTTCGCGACGTGTTTTGCCAGCGGCGTGTCCGCCATCACCGCCGTGGTCTCCACGCTGAAGTCCGGCGACCTCGTCGTGGCGGAGGAAAATGTTTATGGCTGCACGTATCGGCTGTTCGACAAAGTGTTCTCCAAGTTCGGCGTGCAGGTTCGCTACGTGAACCTCGCCGACGAAGCCAACTGGCAGGTCATCCGCGACACCAAACCCGCACTCGTATGGCTGGAGAGCCCGACGAATCCGCTGCTCAAGGTGGTGGACATCGCGGGCATCAGTGCTGTTGCGAAGGAAGTCGGCGCACCGACGGTGGTGGACAACACCTTTGCTTCGCCCTACCTGCAACGCCCCACCGAATTGGGGGCGACGCTCTCGCTTTCTTCCACCACCAAATACACCAACGGCCACAGTGATTGCCTCGGTGGCATTGTCGCCACCAACGACCCGGCGTGGCAGGACAAAATGATCTTCGCGCAGAAGGCGCTGGGCTTGCAACCGTCGCCTTTCGACGCGTGGCTCACCGCGCGCGGTCAGCGCACCCTCGCGTTGCGCATGGAACGGCATTCCGCCAATGCCCTCGACCTCGCCTCGTGGCTGGAAACCCGCAAGGGCGTGAAGATGGTACGCTATCCCTTCCTGCCAAGTCACCCGCAGCATGCGCTCGCCAAGAAGCAGATGAAGTCCGGCTCCGGCATCTTTCTCGCCGAACTCGACTGCTCTTCCGAACAGGCACTGGAGTTTTGCCGCCGGCTGAAACTGTTCACGCTAGCGGAGAGTCTCGGCGGGGTCGAAAGCCTCATCTGCCATCCGCCCACCATGACGCACGCTTCTGTGCCACGCGAAGTGCGCCACAAAGTCGGCATCGGCGACGGCCTGCTCCGCTTCTCGGTGGGCATCGAGGACGTCGCCGACCTGCGCCGCGACATTGACGAGACCTTGAAAGCCATTCTCGGATGAGCAGGCGCGATCTGCTTACCGAACCCGCCTGGCAGGGCGCCGATCTGGGCGCGCCCCTGCCCGACTCGCCGCACGCCGTGTCCGTCGCGCTGCCACGCTGGCAGGACGTCGTCGGCTACGAGGAAAAGAAACCCGAGGTCATCAGCAAACTCGCCCTCGGCTACCCGCGTTTTGTGATCCATCCGCAAGTGCAGGAACTCGCCAAGCAAATCGGACCCGGCTATTCGTGCCTGCCCTTCCCGTCACTCACCGTTGCAAAAATCGCCGCCGCCTACGTCCGGCACGCTGCTAAAACCTCTACCAATGTTGTCCTAGGCAAAGGCGTCTTCGGCGTCGTCACGGATGCCAGCGGTGCACAGGCACTCAAAGATTTCTGGCAGCACGCTGGCTGGATTGTTTCCAGTCGCCGCGCCCAAGCCGCGTTGGAGGGCCGACGCGAGAACACCGACGAAGCCGTTGAAGCCCGCAAGGAATTGACCCAGCGTCTGGCCGGACTCTACGACTGCGCACCCGATGACGTGTTGCTCACGCCCACCGGCATGGCCGCGCAATTCGCCGCGTTTCGCATCCTACTCGATCGCTGCCCGGAGCAACGCACCGTCCAACTCGGTTTCCCCTACGTGGACACGTTGAAGATTCAGCAAAAGTTTGGCGTGGGCGCGCACCTCGTTACGCAACTCGAAGATTGCGAGCAGCAACTTGCGAAGATTCTCTCCGCCGAACCACTCGCCGCCGTGTTCGCCGAACTGCCAGGCAACCCGTTGCTGGGTTGCGCCGACCTGAACAAGCTCACGCCCCTGCTCCGCCAGTATGGCGTGCCGCTCGTGGCGGACGATGTGATCGCCACTCCGTTCAACCTGAACCTTGGCCCGCACGCGGATCTCATCACGACCAGCCTCACGAAATACATCGTCGGCTCTTGCGACGCGATGGGCGGCGCGCTCATTTGCAATCCGCGTTCGCCCTACTACGCCGAGCTCAAAGCCGCTGCTCGGGCGCAGCATGAAGACTTGCTCTGGGGCGAAGACGCCGTCATTCACGCCACGCGATCCCGTGACTTTGTGGATCGCATGAAGCGACACAACGCCAACGGGCTGTTCATCGCCGAAAAACTGCGCGCTCATCCCAGCGTCGCCAAAGTATGGTATCCCAAGTGGGAGAACGCCGAGGCTTACGAAACCATTCGCCGACCCGAAGGTGGCTACGGCGCGTTGCTCTCATTCCTCACCAAGAGCGACGCCACCACCGCGCCGCGCGTGTTCGATGCCCTGCAAGTTTCTAAAGGCCCCAGTTTCGGCACGTTGTTCTCACTGGCGTCGCCTTTCACGCTGCTCGCGCATTACCACGAGCTGGACTGGGCTGAGAGCTGCGGCGTCCCCCGCAACTTGATCCGTCTCGGCGTCGGTCTGGAGGATCCCAACGACCTTTGGGCGCGGATTGACTTGGCACTCAAAACTGGAGGCTAACATGCGCATCTCGAAGAAAACTGATTATGCCCTGCGCGCCCTGTTCACCCTTGTCGAAAACTACGGACGCGGCCCCATCCCCATCCGCGAACTCGCCCGCCGCAACGACGTCCCCAAACGCTTCCTCGAACAAATCGTGCTCGATTTGAAACGCCAAGGCTGGGTGGACAGTTTGCCCGGCGTGCGCGGCGGCATCCGGCTCGCCAAGCCGCCCTCAAAGATCACCATGGGCGAAGTCGTGCGCCACTTCGACGGCATCATCGCGCCCATCGAATGTGTTTCCACATCCGGCTACAAGCGCTGTTCGCAAGAGCCCATGTGCCGCTTCCGCCGCGTCTTCCTCGACGCGCGCAACTACGTCACCAAACTGATGGACGGCGCGACCCTTGAATCCGTCGCCCGGGGACTGCCCGTTGCCGAAAAGGAAGTTTTCGCTCCCGGCTTCGTC
The DNA here is from genome assembly GCA_017853715.1 of Pedosphaera sp. Taxonomy (GTDB): domain Bacteria; phylum Verrucomicrobiota; class Verrucomicrobiia; order Limisphaerales; family DSYF01; genus DSYF01. The sequence continues at coordinate 1,819 of JAFMIZ010000049.1, read as the reverse complement.
GGCGGCGAGGGGATTTGAGACCACTGTCTGCTGGATTACAAATACTTCTCCGCCCAGTCCGGCTTGCTGGGTTTGCCCTCGATGAAGTCTTTAAACCACGGTTCGGGTTCGGCGCGGAAGACCCATGCCTTGAGCAGCCAGTTGAAGCGCAACTCAGCCGCGTGCAGGGCGTGGCAGGGCAGGATGAGCTGGCGTCGTTGGGCTTCGGTCAGTTTGCGTTCCACGAAATCCAGATAGAGGCGTTCGTCGCCGCCGTAGATTTTGTCGCCCACGATCGGGTGACCGAGGTACGCAAGGTGAATGCGGATTTGGTGTTTGCGTCCGGTGTGGGGATGGACGCGAAGCAAAGTAAACGCGGAGTGCGGAGCTCGGAACGCGGAATCAAACCCGCCCCCCCCCCCTCCAAGGACGGGAGCCTGAATGGAACGCTCGAAGCGTTTCAGAACGGTGAAGCCGGTACGGGCGGCGGAGCCATCGGGGCGGACACAGTCTTTGACGGCGGTTGCCGCCTGCTCGTCTTTGCCCAGCGGGGCTTCGATTGAGCCGCTGTTCTCCGACACATGCCCGTGAACGATGGCGAGGTATTCTTTGCTGACCTCACGCTCGGCGAACAGTTGTTTGATCTTACCGACACGTGTGTCGCCTTTGACGGCGAGTACCACGCCGCTGGTTTCGCGATCAAGGCGATTGACCAGATGCACCGGCGTCCCCTCGCCCACATGCAGGCGCACCCGGCTGATGAGGCTGGAGTAAACGTCGCCCTTGGTGGGATGACAGACAAGTCCGGCTGGCTTGTTAATGGCCAACAACTCGGCGTCTTCGTAAATCACCTCGAAGAGTTCAGTCACACGGGGACGAAAACAGATTTCGGGGATTTGGAAACACGAAAGGAGGGATTGGACGCGAATTGCCCGGATTCTCTCGAACTCAAAATCCAAGCTGAATTCATTGAACCCACTCGGCACAACCAATGGCCGGAGGGCGATTGGTGGGGATGGGTTGACTGAAGAAGTCGTGTGACGCATTGCCGGGCACGGGCTGACCCCGCATGAACGGCGGCAGGCTGGTGAGCCGATAACCAGCCAGAGAGGTAAAGCCATCAAGGCCCGAGCCGGGGTTGTTGAGTGGCGGAGCGTTGGTCACAGCACGTAAGTCAGAAGGAGGATTGGCGTGGTTACCGTAGAAGAGATTGTTCTCAAATACGGTCCCACGACTCTTGCCGAGGTCGTAGGTGACGCGCCCATCCACATAGATGAGGTTCTTCACGAAGCGAGTGTTCTCGGCGATGCCGCCAGCCCATTCGTTGAAGATGACGAACGGGAGGCTCTGATTGGTGCCGACGTAGATGGTGTTGTTGTGAATGAGGGAGTCCTTCACGCCGCTGATGTGAAATACGCGGGCCGAATTGAGGCCGTCGTTCTGGCTGAGGTTGTAGCGGATGATGGTGCCTTCGTTGTAGGACTTGCCAGGCGAGCAAATCAGCATGAAGCCGCCCTCGTTGTCGTGGCTGTAGTTGTATTGGAAGATGGAGCGGCGGCAGCGGTAGTCGGAGTCGAACCCCTGTGACTTGACTCAGCTTTTTCAGGCCACGTGAAGTGTTAGTCTGGGCCGAGAAGAAAGGACCGGACGATGAAAGGCAAACGGTATACGACGGAAGACAAGATTCGCATTTTAAGGGAAGTGGATCGTGGCGAGCGGAGCATCCAAGCAATCTGCCGGGAGGCGAACATCTCGGAGGTGACGTTTAACCGGTGGAAGAAGCAATTTGGGCACATGGAGGTGAACGAGGCGCGGCGGCTGAAGGAGCTGGAACGGGAGA
>JAFMIZ010000145.1 GCA_017853715.1 Pedosphaera sp. | reverse complement strand
GTTGGCAATGTTCAGCTCCGTCGCGTGGGCGGACGCCGCGAGCAACCAGCAAATGGCCGAGGCGATGACTACCGGCAGCGCGACGGGTGAAAGTATGATGAAGTGTTTTTTACCCATACTGCTCGATTATTGTTCGCACTGACCAACGTCTATTTACTGAAGCGCGTCAAATCCCACTCGTCCTGCCATTCCACTTTGAACTCACCGTTGGCGAAACTCACCGGCAGCCAAACATAGCGCCCGTCTATGGCGTTCTCCGGACGCCAGATGTCAAACATCGCAATGAACGCATCCGGCCTGCCAGCAACCGGAAGGATATAGGTGCTCTGGCCGCCAAAGGTTTTTTCCGGCCCCAAGCCGGTCTGCGGATTGATTCCAACAGTGGGATTGCCGAGCTCCTTCCAGGGGCCCAATATGTTGTCCGCGACGGCCGACCGCGCGGCATTGGGCTTCCAGCCGGTGCAACCGGACGCAATCAGGTAGTATTTCCCTTCCCGCTTGCAGATCGCCGGCGCTTCCATGGATCTGTTGATGAAGGTCCGAACATATTGCCCGCTGTGCCTCTGATAGTCGTCCGTAAGCCGCGCTATTTGGAGAGTCTTGTTCTCCTCCGATGCGTAGATGTGATAGGCGATTCCGTCGTCATCCACAAACAGCGTCATGTCACGCGCCATTTGACCCACAGCCAGATCCCGGCGATAAATCTGCGTTTTGGGATCTTCGTCCTCTTGCAAGCCCGCCGGCAAATGGCCTGCATTGGGCCGAAGGCTGTGAACGAACTGATACGGACCAGTGGGCTGATCCGCCACAGCCACGCCTGACCGCGCGGTCTTGTAGCCGTTGCCCTTGAATTCGAGATGGAACCACATCACAAACTTCTTCGTCCTCGCGTTGTAAATGACCTTGGGGCGCTCGAGGATGCAACCGGCGGTGATTTCGCTTTGCGGATCCTTCGACACGGCGAGAGCGATGCCCTCGTCCTTCCAGTTGTAAAGATCCTTCGAGGAATAAACATGAACACCCACATGGGCGAAATTGCCCTCCTTGCCCTCGATCTTGTGCTCGCCAAACCAGTAATAAGTTCCGCCAAATTCCAAGATGCCGCCGCCATGCGCGTTGATGGCGACCCCCCTGTTATCCAGCCACACCGCGCCGGGCTTGAAGGAATGGGCCAAAGGGGCCGCCTCCGATGGGGAGCTCGTTTTGCACGCGAATGACAATAGTGAAAGCGCCAGCAGCGCGACTGTTTGTTTGAAATGCATAAACATTTGGTTTAGTTCCAGATTGGCGGATTGGGGGATTCTATTTGAGGGTCACCTTATCGGTGGCCGTGCCGAGCGTGGTGATTTCCACCCGCGCCGGTTTGAGACCGGGCGAGGTGACTTCCAGGACAGTTTTACCGGGCTGGTAACACCGGAATTCAATCGCCTGCCGGCCCATGTTAGAAGTGCTCGTGGTCCAGCTGCGACCGGTTGGCAGCTGGCCCGCGCCGGAAACGATGACCAGCGCGACCGGCACGTCGTTGGCGATCAACCGGCCGTCCCGGTCGAGCACGCGGATGATCAACTGCGTGTCATCAGTGCCGTCGTTGCGCAGCGTGGTCTTGTCCGCGGCAAGCGCGAGCTGCGCCGGCGTGCCTTCCACAGGTTCCTTGAAGCTGGTCGGAATCAAACTGGCGCTCCCCTTTTTAAGCAGTCGGTGATAGTCGAACAACCCGAAGTCCAGGCCAAAACTCTTTCCGGTCCTTTTGTTCACGCAATGTGTGCCGTAGGCAAACCCCGACCACGCCAGAGCGCCCGACCGCCACGCATCCGCCAGGGGCGGACGCTGCGGTTTAAACTCGGTGGTTAAAATCGGCTTGCCCCCCACTTTCTCCTTGGGTTGGCCGCCGTTAAAACCGGCGATGTCGGCGATGGATTCCTTGCCGGTGAAAAAGACGTTCCCCATTCCCGTCGGACGAGTGGGATCCATTTGATGCGCCAGGTCGTTTAGCTCAATGAACATCCGTCTGGTTTCTGACAGGAGCGGCTCTTTCATTTGCATCACCGTTTCGTTGCCGAGACTCCAGGCGATCACGCAGGGGTGATTGCGATGCTCCTTGATCATGTCCCGTAAATTATCCTTGAGATTCCTGTCAAACTCCGGGCGGTCGCTCTCCACTGTCGGATAAGCCTCCGCCATGTAAGACCCGTCCTCGCCGCCCTTGAAGCCGCCGCGCCCCCAGAAATGCAGTTCGTCCCACACCAGCAAGCCGAGTTCATCGCACGCCTGGTAAAAGGCGCGGGGATGCGGGTTGTGGCTGGCGCGGATGCAGTTCGCCCCGGCCTGCTTCATGATTTCCATGTCCCGGCGCATGGCGGCGTCCGTGCCTGCAAAAGCCCAGCCGGCGCGGTCCTCATGAACGTTGAAGCCCGTGAGATACACATGTTTTCCGTTGAGGAAAAACCCCTCGTTTTCGGTGAACTTGAACCAGCGGATTCCCAGCGTCTCGCGATACTCATCCAACACCCCCTGCTCATTGGAAAGCCGGGTCCTGACCTGATAGAGATAAGGATTTTCGGGCGACCACAAATGGGGCGACGCGATCGGGGGCAAATCCTGGGCAACGACCGTCGCCTTGCCCGGCGCGAGAACCACCTGGCTCCTGGCGTGCGTCACCACTTTCCCGGCGGCGTCCAAGACTTCCACGAGCACCACGCACCCGGCCTCGGCGGCATCCTCATTTTTGACTTCGGTATTAATCCGGACCGATGCGCTGCCCTCGCTGACTTGGGGCGTCGCGATGTATTGCCCGCACCATTCCACGTGCTGCGGACTGGTGATCACAAAACGCACATTGCGGATTCCGTTCGGAAAAATACTGTCGCCGGCGCGCGGGGCAACCTGCGCGTCCCAACCGTTGCGGACACGGACCGCCAGAACATTCCTCGCATCGTAATTGAGCGCCGGAGTCATGTCGTAAGAGAATCCCGTGTAGCCTCCCTTGTGTTCGCCGAGCAGTTTGCCGTTGAGATAAACCCACGCGTGCTGAAACGCGCCTTCAAATTCCACAAAAGCATGGCGGCCCTTCGACGAGGCCTCAGCCGCAAATTCTTTCCGATACCACACGTCGCCCTCGTATACTTCCACCATATCAACCCAATACGGAATGCTCGCCGAGTGCGGCAAGCCAACGCGATCCCAGCCCGAGTCGTTGAAATCCGCAGCCTCCGCACCGGGTTGCTCGCCCTTGTGGAACGCCCAGCCGTTGTTGATCAGGAGGGTCGTGCGGGAGGTGTTCTCATTTGGAAAGTGACTGCGGATCTGGCAACCCGAAGCCGCCAATAAACAAATCCCGGTCAAGCCTGCGAGGAACAATTGTTGCATAATCATTTTTCGAGCGGACAGATTTTTTGAATAAGCCCGGGCTGGCAGACAAACACGCGCGCGCGCCCCGGAATTGCAGTGCGCGAGCGCAACTGCCGGCTTCCGTTCAATCAGCAAAACACCAGAGGCTCGATCATTCAACCAAACGGCATCACTCCGTTGTTCGACTCGCCGTCCGGATCATGCTGGTGGTTTTATTAGCCGTTCCGGGCGCGCCCGTCGAAACAGCGGCGTCGGGCGACTTGCCGCCAACGGGGACGAACTGGATGGCCTTGAGGCTGGCGGTGGCGAGGTTACCCTCCAGGCAACTCACGCTGACACGATAACGCCCCGGCTGGGGAAAATTCAGCCAGCCCATGGGAAACGTCTGGTAATTCTGCGACGAGTTCTGCTGGTTGCGGATGCTTTGCCAGCCTTCCACTGATACGCCCCACACGAGCCGGCCCTCCCCGGCGTAGTTCAATCCCACCTGATAGTCGCCAGTCTGCAACACCTCCACTTCCCAAGTCGCCTCTGCCCCGGGCTGCCAAGCCGTCACTTCCTCGATGTGTTTCCACTCGCCAAATTTCTCCATCCATTTTTTGGTCTGCAGGGTCGCGCCGGTCACCGTGGCAAAAGATGACTTCAGTTCAGTGCCCACCACCGGATCTATCCCGAACCCGGAATCAACCTCAGGCTGGCCTTTCAGTGTCACTTCGACCACCGCCACCGGCGAATCGGGCATGCGGGCCGGAAGATTAAGGCAGGTCCATCTGGAACAGGGGCTGTGCTCGATCACTTGCGAGCCACCACCACCCAGCAACCGGGCGGATTGAATTTCGGTTTTCAGTCCCGGCAGGTAAAGCTTCCCCTCGCTAGGCCATTCAAACACGCACAAAAACAACTTGTTGCTCTTCATCGTCACATCGCCCCACGGCAACGCGTGCTGCCACGGCGAAGCGTCGGTGCCATAGACTACTTGCGGATAGCGGTGAATCCATTCGCCCGCCACACGCAGCGATTCCGCCGCCCGCTCGGGAATGGAGCCGTCGCCGCGCAAGCCGATGTTCAGCATATAGGTGCCGCCGCGCCCAACCGTCGCCACCAACCGGCGCAACACCTCTTTGGGCGTTTTCCAGTTCTCGTCATACCACGCATACGCCCAAGAATCGTTGATCGTGTCCACCGCCTCCCACAATCCCGGGACATTCCGGTCGGGAACTTCCATGTCCCCGAGCGACTGGTAATCGCCCAAGCCATGACCAATCCGGCCGGAAACCAGCGCGTGCGGCTGATTGGTGCGCACCGCGGCCAGTAATTCTTCACAACATTGCTTGGGAATGCCTCCGGGGGTGTCAAACCATACGAGTTCCA
>JAFMIZ010000144.1 GCA_017853715.1 Pedosphaera sp. | reverse complement strand
GAACGCACCCGCATCCCCGTTCAAAAAATCCGCGACCGATCAAATCAGCGTTTCCTTAACGGTTCCGTTCACCCCCCGTCGTTTCACCTCGCAATTTGCGTGTTCGCTTTCGCGCTACTCGCATTGCGCAAGTCAATCAAGGGCGGACGCCAAAGCGTGCTTTTGAAAAGGGTGTTTTTGCTGGCGTTTTTGATCCCTCTACTCGGCACGACCACGTGGCACGCGTCATGCAATGTGAGCCTCGCCCAGTTAAAAAAGTGAGTATGAGCGAAAAACGAAAACTATTTTGCCAGTGGCGGCGAGCCCGCCAAAACTTTCTGCGCTCTTCAACGATGTTGATAGCGGTGGTGCTTGCGAGCACCTCGGCATTCGCACTGCGCGAGGTGACCTTGGGCTGGGATGCGAGTTCTGATTCCAGCGTAGCCGGATACAACGTTTACACGCTTGAAGAGGGACAGCCGTCGCCTACCAAGCAAACCGTGGGCCAGACCGCTCAGGCCAGAATCACCGGTTTGAAGGAAGGCCTGACGTATAGTTTCACCGTCACGTCCTACAACGCGCTGGGCATTGAAAGCTTACCCTCCGCACCGGTAACCTTTTTTGTGCCCGTGCCATTGGAAATCTCCCGGCCAACGGGCACCAATGCATTTGTTCGACTGCGCTTCCCCGTTTCTCCGGGGCGCCAATATCAGTTGCAGGCCTCGAGCGATATGAGGACGTGGACCTCCATCTGGCAAACCGGCAACGCCCTATCTTACACACAAGCAGATTACGAGGACCAGCAAAGCCGCGGCCAGCTGCAGCAGTTTTACCGGCTGCTCATCCGCTGATGAGAGCGGTTGAGTAACCCCAAACTGGAAACGCAAACCAACCCGGTCACCAGACCGGCAAAGGCATGCGGTTAGGTTGGGCATGGAGTGTAAGTTGTCTGGCGTGAACGCCCAAGTTCCGGTATACTTGCTGTCGTGCGGCCACCCCAAATAGGCAAATCCATGCAAGTCCTCATCATCGACGATGAACCGAACATCCGCCGCACCACCAGCATGCTGTTTGAATCACTTGGCCACGAGGTCGTGGCTGTGGCCAACAGCAAGGCCGCCATTGAACAAGTCAACAAAGGCTCCTTCGACGTCGCCTTCCTCGATTTAAACCTTGACGACGAAAACGGACTCGAACTGCTGCCGAAACTGCTCGAGCAGGATTCACAACTGGTGGTGGTGGTATTCACGGCTTGCGCGTCAGTGGAAACTGCTGTTGAGGCGATGCGGCTGGGCGCGGCGGATTTCATCCCCAAGCCGTTCACACCAGATCAAATCCGCCGAGTGTTCGAGCGCATCACCAAAACACGCCGCCTCGAGATGCAAGTCGCCGATCTGGAGTCGCGTCTTTCCCTTTCCGTTCCCGTTCCGGTGCTGGACAGCGATGAACCCGCCACGCACCGCGTGCTGGATGTAGCCCTCAAGGCGGCTGCCACGCCCGCCACGTTGCTGTTGCTCGGCGAAAGTGGCACGGGCAAATCCATGCTGGCGAAGTCGCTTCACGAGAACAGCCCGCAACGCGTTGGCCCTTTCATCACCGCAAGCTGCCCCAGCCTTTCCCGCGAACTGCTCGAGAGCGAGCTGTTCGGCCACGTGAAAGGCGCGTACACCGGTGCCGTCAGCGACAAGCTCGGCAAAGTAGCCGCGGCAACCGGTGGCACCTTGTTCCTCGATGAGATTGGCGAACTGCCGCTGGAGATTCAGCCCAAGCTGCTGCGCTTGCTGCAGGAGCGGGAATACGAACGCGTTGGCGAGACCCGCACACGCAAGGCCAACGTCCGCATCATTGCCGCCACCAATCGCGACCTCGAAGCCGAGGTGAAAGCTGGGCATTTCCGCGAGGATCTGTTCTATCGCCTAAACGTCATCGCCGTCCACGTTCCGCCGTTGCGCGAGCGTCGTGCAGACATCCTGAAAATCGCCCGTGGCTATCTCAGCTCGTTCGCCCAGCAGTGCGGCAAGAAGCTCGACGGTTTTGGCCCCGAGTGCGAACAAGCCATGCAACAATACGCTTGGCCCGGCAACATCCGCGAGCTTCGCAACTATGTCGAGCGAGCCGTCATCCTTTCCTCCGGCTCACGGATTGAACTGATCGACCTGCCGGAAAAAATCAGTCGATCCACCGAGGACTCCAGGCCGACGGGCATTCGCGTGGGTGATCTGGTCGCACTGGAATTGCTTGAACAGGAACACATTCAACGTGTGATGGAAAAGGCAGAAACCATCGAAGCTGCCGCCCGCATTCTCGGCGTCAATCCGGCGACGCTTTACCGCAAACGCAAACGCATGACGCCGGAACCAGGCTAGGCCCCTGCAGCGTGTTCCGCGAACGACTCTTCCTCGGCCTTAGGCATTCGTATTATTGCTGGTGGGGTTGGGTGTCGTTGGCATGATGCAGCCGACCCGCATGGAGGAGCAGGTAAAGACCACCATCACGGGCAGCAACCGCAGTATCCTGGTCACCCAAGCCATGCGACTGGACATTGCCGTGCTGGAGCGGGAGGCATGGGCAGCAACCACGGCGGGCACGAACCTCAACCCCACGATAGCCGGCGCGTGGAGCGCCTAAACGGCACCCTAAACATTCTGACCAACACGGCTCCCAGCACCGCGGGAAAGCCGCTTGCGAGCATGGTGCAGGATTAATTGCAGTCGTTCAAAGTGGCGCTGGATGGCTTTCGAACCGAGCTTGACGAAAAATCTCGGCGCGACACTCGTCAATTACGCATGGTTCCGGCACTAATGACCGCCAATGTGAGTCTCCAGAAAATCCGCGACCAGAACGACCAGGCAATTGTCGCCACACCGGATGGGTTCCAAAACATCACGAGCGATCTCACCGCCCTGCTCGCCACCTAGCTGCTGCTCTTGCTGCTTGTCTCGATCTACGTGTGCCTTCGCATCGAGAGTTGGATTCTGCATCCCATTGAGTCACTGACCCGCGCCACCAAAGCCTTGGGGGAAGGAAACTGGACCACGCCAGTCCCCGTGACATCCCGGGACGAACTCGGCCAGCTCGCCCAATCGTTCAACGTCATGGCGCGGCAGTTGCAGGAGTATCGCGAAAGCACCACCGACGAAATCGTGCGCCTGCATCGCACCATGGAGAGTACGCTGCGGTCATTCCCTGACCCGCTGTTCGTCGTTACCAATCATGGCGCCGTGGGATTGCGCAATCCGGCAGCGGAAGAGTTTGCCAGGAAAATGGGGTTTGAGGAGGAGCTGCCGGAACCACCTCAGGCCATCGTCACGAGGACGCGGGCGTCCGGGGAGGATTTCTTGCCCAACACCTTTGCGGAGGGCATGACGGTCCACTTGGGAGACGAGGAAAAGTTCTACCTGCCGCGCGCGCTGGCCATGCGCAACAAGCAGGACCAGCTTTTTGGCGTGGCGCTGGTGCTGCACGACGTCACCCGCTTCCGTCTGATGGATGCGGCCAAGACCAACCTCGTCGCCACCGTCAGTCACGAACTTAAAACCCCGCTCACGGGATTGCGCATGGCCCTGCATCTCGTGACTGAGAAGACGGTTGGCGAACTGCTGCCCAAGCAAGAGGAGCTGTTGCAAACCGCGCAAGACGATGCCGAACGGCTCCTGCGCATCCTGAACTACCTGCTCGATCTCGCCCGCCTCGACTCCGGCCAGACCGAACTCAAGCGCACGCCGATCCTGCCTGCCGACCTCATTTTACCGATGGTGGAGCGCTTCGCACCGCGGGCGGCGGAAGCGGGTGTCAGAATAACCACCGACATTCCCAACAACCTGCCGCCGGTGATGGTGGACGAGCAGCGCATTCAACACGTGTTCGCCAACCTCATCTCGAACGCCATCAAACATTCGCCGCGTGATGCGGAGATTCTTGTCTCCGCCGAAGACACGCCGAATGACTGCGTGGAGTTTGCTGTCACTGATCAGGGCCCGGGCGTGCCCGAGGAATATCAGAAGCGCATCTTCGACCGTTTCTTCCGCGTGCCCCGACAGGAAAAAATCGGCGCTGGGCTCGACCTCTCTATCGCGCGGGAAATTGTGATCGCCCACGAAGGGCGGATCAGCGTTCACTGCATCGCCGGCAAGGGCAGCACATTTTTCGCCTGCCTGCCCGCGCGTTGACAAACTCACCGTCCCGCCACCACCACCCCGAACTGTGCTTGATGCCGCACTGCCTCGGGCGTCATCGAACCGTTCTTGTCCGCAGCTCCAGCCCAACCCGTGCGCTCGCGCCATGGGGTCTTGGGTTCCGGCGGCAACGGTGCAAACGGATCGAACAATGACAAGAGACGCTTCGCCCTGGTCGGCGGCGCCTGCGTAATCACCCCAGCAGGCGTTTTGGTTTCAACACTTGTGGGCGCCGACTTTTCTAACGTGACCGCTCCAGCTCCGTTGGTCGCGGTCGACTGACCAGTTGCAAACAGCTCGGTCTTGGCACCGGCAGCCGAAGTAGTGTCATTGGTTGCCCCCGCATCGGCTTGCACGAGGGACAAGCCCGTCACCAAAACGAACGTTGTCAGCAAGATAGGTTTCACGTCCCAACCTCGGACGCCCCGTGCCGTCAGTCAACTGGTTTGGATTGGGACGTCTTTGAGCTTGCCCCGCGCGGGCGGGGGCCTTATTAAGCTGGGGCAATTCACGTTGCGCACGTGGCGGAATTGGCAGACGCGCTAGATTCAGGTTCTAGTGAGTAACAT
>JAFMIZ010000048.1 GCA_017853715.1 Pedosphaera sp. | reverse complement strand
GTTCCCGTGTGGCGCAGGCATCTTGCCTGCGGGTGAGCCGGGCATCCTTGCCCGGCGGTCCAGCGCCAGCGCGAAATTCGGTCAAGGAATGGTCAAGGAATGGTAAAGCCACTGGAGGGCTCTGATGGTGGTTTGTGTCTTTGTAAAATGTTCTAAATTAAGCCGATAGGAACACTTTGAGCTCCCTGTCGGTTTGGGGGTGAATTCTTCGGGAGCTTTACCGATTTTACCACCCGGTCATACCGCCTGAAGGAAACTTGTTGCCCCGCACCCCCCCCGGAATTCCGGGACGCCCCTTTCCCTTTTCATCTATTCGCGGGTTTGCGTGAAACGAATATCCTCAGGGCGCACTTCCAGGCATTCGTCATGGTCCTCCCAAATCACGGCGGGATAGCTCTCTAACAGCATGGGGGCGAGGACGGACCCAGCGTGGGTCAGCATCCGCTCGGCATTTTGGGCGGCACTTTCGTAGGCCTGCTCATAGCTGGGGAGAGCTTTTTGGCGGTCTTCTGGCCAATGCGCTACCTGATGCACCGGGTGGTATTCACCCGCCCATTGTTCCAATGCGAGCCGGTGTTCCGCGGGGATCTCGGGGAAAGGAATCAATGTGGCGTGGCAATGCATGCAGACCAACCCGCTGTCGCGCACATCCCGGGTGAGCAAAGGGAGCTGGGGGGCGCGACAGCACTCCGATTCAGTGTAAGCGGAGGGAGGTGATGCCAGCCGCTTGAACCAGATCTGGCGGTCATGGGCCAGTTGCGCTGCCAGGCGGTAGACGCCCACCAACGGATGCGACGCACGCCAACTCTTGCCCGCTAACTGACCCAGCGTCTGAGCGAGCCAGCGCGCGAGGGTGAGATCGTCCCAATCGCGAAAGGCCAAGCCATACTCCTGCCAAAGGGCGTCCTCGGGTTGATGGTGGTCTGCCATTGCGGCGAGCATGTGGCCAGCCGGGCGATTTGTCGAGGAATGGGCATTGGCGCGGCAATTGGCAATCAAGGGATGGCTGGACGGGGCCGGGTGAAAGATTACTGCTGGCGCAGGCGGCTTGGTTGCCTTGACACAAAGACGATCATTGCTAATCTCCGCGCTCCGTTTCCGCGGTTTGCCGGGGCACAACACTGCTGCCGTTCGCGGGTTCGGTTGACTTTTAGAGAATTATGAAACGCCAATACCAACCGTCGAAGATTCGCCGCAAGCGGCAGCATGGGTTCCGCGGCCGTAACAAGACCAAGCGGGGCGCGGCCACGATTGCACGCCGCCGTCGTGCGGGGCGCAAGCGCCTGACGCCGGTTTGAGTAATGACCCCGCCCGCCCAGCGCCGGGGCTTTGGTCGCGATCAACGCATCAAGCACGGTCGGGATTTTTCCCGGGTCCGCGAACAAGGGGGGCGGCTGGCCTGTGGTTGCTTGGTGGCCAATTGGCTCCGGCTACCCCTCGGTTCTCCCACTCGGCTGGGAGTGGTCGCCGGGGCAAAAGTCGGAGGCTCGGTGGTGCGGAGTCGGGTAAAACGGTTGCTGCGCGAGTCCTTCAGGCTTCACCAGTTCGATTTGAACGGTCCGGTGGACTTGGTTCTCGTGGCTCGGCCCTCGATTGCGGGGAAACCCTATTCGGTCGTCGAACGGGATTTTTTATCCGCCTTGCGCCGGGCCGGGTTATTGCAACAGGTGCAACAGGTTCAGCTTTGAATCCAGTCCAACACAGTCTCGTTTTCCTGGTTCACGTCTATCGTTGGACGTTGTCTCCTGCCAAGGCGGTCCTGTTTGGCCCGTTGGGTCGCTGCCGTTTTTCGCCAAGCTGTTCCGCCTACATGGTGGAGGCGGTTCGTCTCCACGGGGCGCTGGCTGGAACTTGGCTTGGGCTGAAGCGCATCTGCCGTTGCCAGCCGCGGGGTGGGTGCGGATGGGACCCGGTCCCGCCCAAGCGTGAACCGGACCGCTCTCGCGCCGAACAACCAGCCAGTTGCCGTTGCCACCTCTGATTTTTCATGGATCGCAAAGCCATCATCGTCGTCAGCACGTCCATCGTGTTCATCATACTTTGGGTGTTCGTCATCACGCCCAAGTATCTCATGCGCCCGGCTCCACCCCGGCCGGCCAACGCTGTTCCCACGGTGACGAGCCCGGATGCCGCAGCGGTGGCCGCGGACCCCGCAGTCATCGCCACGGTGACGAATGCCGCCGCCGTACAGCCTTTCGTGGCCGCAGCCAAGGCAGAGGAGACGCTTGAATTGACGCATGGTGACGCACGTTACGTGTTCACCTCGCACGGCGGAGGCATCAAGGAAGTGGAGTTGCTTCGCTATCCCGAGATTGTGGCCAAGGGCCGTAAAGCCGACACCAACCGCGTCGTGAGCCTGAACACCCAAGCGCCCGTGCCGATCATGGCCGTGCTCGGTGATGATGCGTTACAAGGCGACGGGGTCTTTGCCTTAAGCCGCACGGAAGCGGGCGTCCGCGCGCAGAAGGCGCTCAGCAACGGCTTGGTGATGGTCAAGGAGTTCCGTCCCTCCTCCAATTATCTTTTCGAGACGAGTGTGCGGATTGAAAATCGTTCCCAGGAAGCGGTGACGGTTTCCGCGCAGGAATGGGTGTTCGGCACCGCTGCGCCGATGAATGCGCTGGACAAGGAAGTGGACACCACCGTCGGCGTGATGTGGTCGGACGGCCAAGAGACGCACGACACACCCAAGTCATGGTTTGACAATAAATCATTCATGGGCTGCATCACCGGCCAACAGAATCCGCGCAATGAATTTCGGGGTGGCGCGGACAACGTTGCTTGGGCGGCGGCGCACAACCAGTTCTTTGCCGTCGTGGCCATTCCGCCCACCAATGCGCCTTCGATTGTCGCCCGCCGGCTGGATCTGCCCAAGCCCAGTCCCGAAGAGTTGCCGGAGGGCGTCCCGGTGCCACTGATTGCCCCAGCGGGTTTTCAGGCCGCCATCAAGTATCCCGGGTTCGCGCTGGAAGCAGGCGGAAGCTCTGAGCGTTGCCTGACCTTCTATGCCGGGCCAAAAGAGTATTGGCGGCTGGCGGAGATCGCCAAGACCCGCGGGAACAATTTGGACAGCTTGATGAACTTCGGTTGGTTCGGCGTGGTGTCGCGCGCGTTGCTCCTCAGCATGAACTGGCTGCATGACAGTCTCTCGCTCGGTTACGGTCTCGCCATTGTGGTCATTACGATTGTGATCAAAATGGTGTTCTGGCCGCTTACTGCCGCCAGCACTCGTTCCATGAAGCGTATGGCCGCCCTGCAGCCGCAGATGAAGGCGCTGCAGGAAAAATACAAGGACGACCCCGCGAAGATGAACCGCAAGCTCATGGAATTCATGCGTGAGCATAAGGTCAGTCCCTTGGGCGGATGTCTGCCGATGTTGCTGCAGATTCCGGTGTTCTTCGGTTTCTTCATGATGATCCGCAGCGCGATCGAGTTGCGCGGCGCACCGTTTCTGTGGGTGCCCGACCTCTCGCAGCCGGACACCTTGTTCATGCTGGCAGGCTTCCCGGTCAATCTGCTTCCGCTCCTGATGGGCGTCACGATGTTCTGGCAGGCAAAACTCACGCCGCCGTCCCCCGGCATGGACCCGACGCAACAAAAAATCATGCGCTACATGCCGCTCATGTTCATGGTTTTTCTGTATAATTACTCCGCCGCTTTGACGCTCTATTGGACGACGCAAAACCTGCTCACCATCCTGCAGACGAAGTTGACCAGGACCGAGCCGCAAGCCGCGACAACGCCCCCTGCGCCCACGCCCGCCCCGGCGGCACGTGGCAAGCGTAAATGAATTTCACCCTGGTATGACTGCACAACCCAAAGCCACGTTGGAAAAGGTTCTCGAACTGATGGGCTTTCAAGCCACAGTGACCGAGAAGGAGATTGAAGATGGACTGCTGCTCGACATCACGGCCGACGACTCCGGCCGCTTGATCGGTCGGCAGGGCCAGACGCTGTCTGATTTGCAATACATCGTGAATCGACTGTTGTTTCAGCAGAGTCAGGATGCGCCGCGCGTGACTGTGGATGTGGGCGGTTATCGCACCCAGGCGCGCGAACAGCTGCTGAAGCGGGCACTGGAGGCTGCTGAAAAAGTCCGGAAGCACGGCGACATCGTGGAACTGGAGCCGCTCAATTCGTTTGAGCGTCGCATCGTCCATCAAGCGATCAAGGATGATCCGGATATCGAGTCCCATAGCGTTGAAGTCGAAGGCACGGACAAGAAGGTCATCCTGCTGCGGCCCAAGCGCGCCTGAACGATTCACCGCAGAAAGCAAAAGAGCCGCTCACGCGGCTCTTTTTCTATTGGTGAAAGTGGGCGGGCATCGCTATCAGACCTTGGGCATGTTCGGGTCGTAGGCGTCCGCCCAGGCGTGAATTCCGCCCGCGACACTCTTCACGTTCTTGAAGCCGTTTTGCTTTAGGAACTGTACCAGTTTCATCGACCGTCCACCAGAGCGGCAATGGATATAGTAACCTTGCTCGGGCTTGAGTTCGTCCAGGCGTAACTGCAGTTCGCTTAACGGCAGAAACATCACACCGGGAACATGTGCGGCGGCATATTCGCTGGGCTCACGGCAATCCACCACTTGAATGCCCAGGCTGGCGTCATCGAGGGCGCGCTTCATGTCGGCTACGGAGACTTCGTCAGGATGCATGTTTTTCATTTCTTCGGGCGGTGGTGTCGCGCAAAACGGCTCGTAATCGGTCAGTTCGGTTATGGTTGGTTGCTCGCCACAAAGCGGGCATTTCGGGTCGCGGCGCAGGCGCAATTCGCGGAATTTCATCTCCAGCGCGTCATACGCCAACAAACGACCCAGCAAAGGAGTGCCGATTCCGGCGGCGAGTTTCAAGATTTCCGTGGCTTGGATGCAACCGATCATTCCCGGCAGCACGCCCAGCACGCCGCCCTCCGCACAGCTCGGCACCGAGCCGGGCGGGGGAGGTTCCGGATATAGGCAGCGATAGCACGGACCGCCCAAATGTGGCGCAAACACGCTGGCCTGGCCTTCAAAGCGGAAGATGGAGCCGTAGACGTTGGGCTTGCGCAGCAGCACGCAGGCATCGTTGGTGAGGTAGCGCGTGGGAAAATTGTCAGTGCCGTCCACAACGATGTCGTAGGGACGAATCAAATCCAATGCGTTGGCGCTGGTGATGCGCTCGCGGTGCAGTTGGACTTCAACGAGCGGATTGAGTTCACGCAGGGTGTCGCGAGCGGACTCGGTTTTGGGACGGCCAATGTCGGAAGTGCCGTGAAGCAGTTGGCGTTGCAGATTGGTTTCGTCCACCACATCGAAGTCCAGTATGCCAATGCGGCCGATCCCGGCCGCGGCGAGATACATCGCGATGGGCGAACCGAGCCCGCCCGCACCGATGCACAGCACGCTGGTGGAACAAATTTTCCTTTGTCCCTCCAGTCCGACTTCGGGCAACATGACGTGCCGTGAGTAGCGGCGAAGTGCGTCTCGACTCAGTTCCATGACGGCAAATCCATGCCGCGAACCTAAGTGCAAGCCACATCCAAAGCAAGAAACCCCATGGGCTCAAAAGCCGAAGTGCTCCAGGCCGTGCAAGCTGTTCAGCGGCGCTCCTCGTTGCGACCCCGGTTGGCTTTCGTTCTCGGCAGCGGCTTTGGCCACGTATTGAAAGTCGTGGAAGCCGAGGCGCAGATCGCTTACGGCGACATTCCGGGGTTTCCAGCGGCGAGCGTCCCCGGACATTCGGGGACATTGGTGGTTGGTCGCCTGGGTGGACTGCCGGTGATGGTGCTTAACGGACGGGCGCATTACTACGAGGGTCACTCCATGGATGCAGTGACTTTCGGTGTTCGCACCCTCGCCGCATGTGGAATTCGGGACCTGTTGTTGACCAATGCGGCGGGCGGTCTGAACCGGACCTTTCGGCCGGGTGATTTCATGATGCTGACCGATCACATCAATCTGATGGGCGCCAATCCCCTTCGGGGTCCAGTCTGGCCGGGGTGGTCCCGGTTTGTGGACCTGACCCAGACCTATGATCTTGGGTTGCGACAACTGCTCCAGCGCGCAGCAAAAGTGGATCGGCTGCGGCTGCGGAAGGGCGTTTATTTGGCCGTCAGCGGTCCAAGTTACGAGACGCCAGCGGAGATAGGTGCGTTTGCAAAATTGGGCGCGGACGCGGTCGGCATGAGCACCGTTCCCGAGGCCATCGTTGCCCGTCAGTGTGGTGTTCGCGTGGCGGGGTTGTCATGCATCACCAACCTCGCGGCGGGTCGTGGAGCGGGCGAGCTTTCCCACGAGGAGGTGCTTGATACCGCCCGTCACAATGAACTGCGTGCCGCCGGGTTGATTGCCCGATTCGCAAAGTTATATGCCAAAGACATCGCCTAAGACGCAGTTGGTGGACGCAGCGATCGCTGCCATGGAGACAGCTGTTGCTCCGCATTCCCAATTCAAGGTTGGGGCGGCGCTGCTTACCAAATCGGGTCTTGTCATCACCGGAGCGAACGTGGAAAGTGCCAGTTATGGTTTGACCTGTTGTGCGGAGCGCGTGGCCTTATTCAAGGCGCTCACCGCCGGGGAACGACATTTCGTTGCGGTGGCGGTTGTAGCGCGGGATGAGGGCGGGCCCATGCCCTGCGGCGCCTGCCGCCAGTTGCTCGCAGAATATGCCCCCCAGGCGAAGGTTTGGGTCGCAGATTGCAAGTTTCCTCGACGGATCAGGACTTATTCGGTCAAACGCCTGTTGCCGGAACCATTTTTGCTGTTAACTTAGGGCGTCTGGCTCGTCTCCGACAATTTGACCAGCAGTAGTCTTGATGAACCCTGCCGATTGGTTTGTGCTCGATGGCGCCGGATGGCCTGCATTCCTCGTGGATGAAGCGGGCGCGATTCTGCGCGCCAACGAAGCAGCGGTGAAGGCGTTCGGACCCGCTGTCGGCACGCCGGGATCGGTGCTGGCATCCATCTGGGGCAGCTCAACTCAATCTCCGTCAGCTTGGCTGGCGCATTGGCAACAATCTCCCTCGCCTACAGTTGTGCTCCAGCTCAAATGGAAGGGCGGTGGTGTGGTTGGTCATACCGCGTCCGTCTGTATTATCAAGCGGGACCAGCAGCAGCACTACTTGCTGCAACTATTGGGTGAGACTGCGAATTCAGAGGCGGTGGCTGCCCACAAGCAGAAACTGGATTGTGCGCTTCAACTGGCGCGAACCGTGTCGCTCGATTTCAATAATGCCCTTACAAGCATTCTGGGTCACACCTCACTCATCCTCGGCAAGATTGAACCTGACAATCCTTGGCGCAGCTCGCTGATTGAGGTGGAGAAGTCTGCTGCCAGAGCGGCGGAGATTTCTAGCGACCTGGCCACGTTCAGCCGACAGGAGAAGGACGCAAAATCGCAGTCTGCGGGTAATCTGAACGATTTGGTTGAGCGTTGTCGTGACACCTTTATGCGCAAGCTTCCGGCGGAACAGATCAAATGGGCGGCGCATTTGGAGAGACGCTTGTTTGTGGCGAAGTTCGATGAGGTAAAACTGCTGCAGGCGTTGATGCGCGTGGTGGATAACAGCGTCGAGTCATTGCCGGAGGGCGGGCGCATCACCTTTCAGACGCGCAATGTCGAATTGTCCGAGCCCTCCCGGGATTGCACGGTGCAACTGGTGCCCGGCAAATATGTGTGCTTGGAAGTGGCTGATTCTGGCAAGGGTGTTGACATCGATGCTTTGCCACGCGTTTTTGAACCGTTCTTCACGACCAAGCGCGGGCATCGCGGTCTTGGGCTGGCTTGGGTTTATGGTATCGTGACCAACCATGGTGGCGGCGTGGCGATTTCCAGCAAGCCGGGCACCGGCACATCGGTTCGCATTTATCTTCCTGCGGAAGCACAACTCACGCGCGAATCCGGCTTTGAGGGTGCTGATCTGGGCGGGGCGGAAACTGTTTTGCTGGTGGATGACGAGGGTCCGGTCTTGACCATGGGAGAAATGATTCTAAGCGCATACGGCTACAAGGTTCTGACTGCAAATTCCGGGCAGCAGGCGTTGGAGGTGTTTTCCAAACAGCAGGGCAGGGTGGACTTGCTTGTGACGGATCTCGTGATGCCCGAAATGGGTGGGCGTGAGTTGGTGGAGCGGTTGCGTAGAGTCTCCCCACAACTTCGCACGCTCTGCCTCAGTGGCTATGCGTGGCCAAACTCCCGGGACAAAGACGCTGCTTATCTGCAAAAGCCTTTCACCAGTCGCGAGCTTCTGGCCCGCGTCAGAAGCGCACTGGTCAACTGATGCCGGTTTGGCATGATGGTGGATCTTGGCAATCTCGTTGACTAATTATTCGTGTTCAATTATGAATCGGGCTTATGCAAATTGAGAGTCTCAAAGTCTTTTGCGATCTCACCGAAACCGAGAGCTTCACCAAGGCCGCCCAGGTCAATGGCGTTACCCAGTCCGCTGTCAGCCAGCAGATCAGCTCGCTTGAGCGGCAGTTCAAGTCCTTGTTGATCGAGCGCAGCAAGAAGAAGTTCCGCCTCACTCGCGAAGGGCAGGTGCTGTATGACTACAGCAAGCAGATCATTGGCACCTACGACGCGCTGCACAGCAAACTGCAGGAGATCAAGGACATCATCTCCGGCACCATTCGCGTGGCGACCATCTATTCCATCGGTCTCCATGATCTGCCGCCCTATGTGAAGAGGTTCCTCAAGTCTTATCCCACCGTGAACATTCACGTGGAATATCGCCGCGCCAATCAGGTCTATGATGATGTGGTGGGCAACGTCGTGGACTTGGGTTTGGTGGCCTATCCCGTCAAAGATCCCAAGATCGAGGTGATACCCATCAAGAAGGATCCGATGGTGCTGATTTGTCACCCGCAACATCCGCTGGCCAAGTCCAAAATAATCAAGCTGAAGAGTCTCACCGGCCACAAGTTCATCGGATTCGAGCCGGACATTCCCACCCGGAAGGCGATTGACCGAGTGCTCCGCGAGCATGGCATCGAGATTCATCACGTGATGGAGTTTGACAACATCGAAACGGTGAAGCGCGCGGTCGAGATAGATGCGGGCGTCGCCATAGTTCCCATGGGGACCATCTCACAGGAAACCTCGAAGCAAACGCTCGCAGCGGTGCCCATTGACGATGACCAGATGTTTCGCCCGCTGGCCGCCATCCACAAGAAGACCAAGGTCCTTTCTCCGGCGATGAAGCAGTTCATTTCCATCCTCAAGGAGGAGGGAAAGTAAAACTCTTAAAAAGCAGGAGTTCGCCCAAGGTTGGGCGGCTTTGGTTTTTGGGGGGGATGGCTATTTCAAATTCTCTGGATTGAGTGGTCGCAAATCCTTGGGCAGGAATTTGCCGTCCTTGCGGATCAACTCGCCATCGAACCAGATCTCACCGCCACCCCAGTCCCTGCGCTGGATGAGCACCATGTCCCAATGGACGGCCGAGCGGTTGCCGTTGTCTGCGATCTCGTAGGCTTGGCCAGGGGTGAAGTGCAGTGAACCCGCTATCTTTTCGTCAAACAGGATGTCGCACATCGGGTTCTCGATGTAAGGATTGAACCCAATCGCGAACTCGCCCACGTAGCGAGCGCCGGCATCCGTGTCGAGGATCTCATTCAACTTTTTGGTGTTGCTCGACGTTGCTTCCACCACCTTGCCCTCTTTGAATCTCAATTTCACGTTCTCAAACTTGGTGCCGGCATAGACCGTCGGAGTGTTGAACTGAACCACCCCGTTCACTGAATCCTTGACTGGCGCCGAGAACACTTCGCCATCGGGGATGTTCAGCTTGCCCTCGCATGTCTTTGCACCGATGCCCTTGATGCTGAACGTCAGGTCCGTGCCGGGCGATTTCAGATGCACGCGGTCGGCCTTCAGCATCCGGCGATGGAGCGGCAGCATGGCCTTGGCCATCTTGCGATAGTCCATCGTGCACACATTGAAGTAGAAGGTTTCAAATGCCTCGGTGCTCATGCCAGCCGCCTGGGCCATGCTGGGGGTGGGCCAGCGCAACACCACCCAGCGGGTCTTGTTCACCCGATAGTTCTGCACCGGGCGGAATGTCTTCGTGTAAAGCGACATTCGCTCCGCAGGCACGTCGGAGTTTTCATTCATGTTCCCGGCACCACGGACGGCGATGTAGGACTGCACCTTTTTCATGCGCGCCATCTCCAAGTCCCGTATGGTCTCCGCCTGGGGCGGGGTCATGCCGTGCAACATTTCCCGGGTGATGCGCGTATGCCGTGCTTCAACCAGCGGGATTCCGCCCGCCGCCCGCACGGCCCGAATCAACTCCACCGTGAACTCATCGGGCACATCAATCATGTCGAGCAGCACGCGCTCGCCCTCTTTGATTTTAGTCGAATAGCCAATCAACAATTTTGCCAGCTTCGTATATCGCGGATCAGTCATGATTTGAAATTAGGGGGATTCAATGTTTTGTCGAGGTCGCCCGTTCTTTGCGGCGTAACGCAGTCTCCACCCGCTTCACTTCCTCGGCCAGCAACTCCTCTGCTGACCAGTCGTGTTGCTGCGCCGCGGCAGCCAGCGAGAAAAGTTCTCTTGCCAGAGCGGCTTTGGACGTGCGCTTGGGCTTCGAGCGTGGCGGCAGCAACTTCGCCTTGTGCGCCTTTTTGAGGAGTTTCTCCGCACGCAGCAGGGCGGGCAAATGCTTGGGAATGCCGTCCAATGCCGAATCGCGCTGGTGCTTGGTGCCGTGTTTCTCTGCCTTCTTGATCTTCTCCCAGTTGGCCCAGACTTCATCCACATCCTTGACCTTCGTTTTGCCAAACACGTGGGGGTGACGGCGGACCAGTTTGTCGGCCAGATTCCGCGTGACTTGCTCAAAGTTGAAAGACCCGCGTTCCCTAGCCATCTGGCAATGGAAGACCACCTGCAACAACAAGTCGCCCAGTTCCTCGGCCATTTCCTGGTCGTCCTTTGATTCGATGGCGTCGATCAGTTCATAGGCTTCCTCAACTGCGTGGCGGCGCAGCGACAGGTGGTCCTGCTGGCGATCCCACGGGCAGCCCTTTGGCGAACGCAGTTTCGCCATGATGGCGAGCAATTGGACGATGGCGGGTCTCTTTTTCATGCGGGAAACATTCAGCGCTCAACCTTTAACATTGAAGACCCAACGCATTGCCGATCGCGTTCTCGCTCCTTGGAGGTTGGGAGTTGAATGTTCAATGTTGAATCTTCTCCTCACAAAATCACCAGATCGTCGCGATGAACCAGTTCCACGCGCTTGAGTTGCCCCTCGGCAATATCCTCCCCGCTGAACTTCGCGATGCCGCGCGCGAATTCAAGTCCGTCGGGATCGCACACGCGGACTACATCGCCGGCGGCGAACTCGCCTTCGCAACGGGTCACCCCCGGCGGCAGCAAACTCTTGCCCCGCTCACGCAATGCCGTCTTCGCGCCCGCATCCACATGCAGTGTTCCCTTGGGATGATGGAAGAAAGCGATCCAGCGTTTGCGGCCCTGCATCTTGCGCGCCTTTGGCAGAAACAAAGTGCCGATGTCATCACCTGCGATCACCCGGGCCAGCGTGTTGTGCTCGCGACCCGAGGCGATCACCGTGGGGATGCCTGAGCGCACCGTGATCTTGGCGGCTTCAATTTTTGACGTCATGCCGCCCACCGCTGTGACGCTGGTCGTGCCGCCTGCCATCTTCTCGATCGCGGGCGTGATCTCCTCGATGGCCGAGACCACTCGGGCGTTAGCCTTGCCAAAGTTCTCCACCACGCCATCAGCAGTGGTCAGTATCACCAGCAGGTCAGCGGGTAGGAGCGAGGCCGTCAGGGCGGAAAGTTTGTCGTTGTCGCCGAACTTGATTTCAGTGGCGGAGACGGCGTCGTTCTCGTTGATGATGGGGACGACATTGTGGTTCAGCAGCGTGACCAGCGTGTTGCGCGCATTGAGATGGCGGTCGTGATCTTCAAGGTCGGCGTGGGTGAGCAACACCTGTGCGACCACGAGATTGTGATTGGCGAACAACCGGTCGTAGGTGGCCATGAGTTTCGACTGGCCCACGGCGGCGCACGCTTGTTTCTCCGCGATGTCAGCGGGACGGTTGTTGAAACCCAACGCGCCCATGCCCGCACCGACGGCTCCCGAGGTGACCAGCACCACTTGACGTCCGGCGGCGCGCTGGGCGGCCAGTTGTGCGACGAGTTGCTCCATCTGTGCCAAATCCGGTTGCTTCCGGCTGTCCGTGAGGACGCCAGTGCCAACTTTCACCACCAGACGGGACACGCGGCTTAACAGTTCAGAGCGCACGCCGGGAAAGTAAGAATCTCGCCGGGCGACGGAAAGCTGAATTGCGCTTTTGCTGTTCCGGTGCTGACGCTAACTTGCCGCCATGCGGACGCAATCCCTCAAATTTCTTGAAACTTTGGTGAACACGCCCAGCCCGGTGGGGCACGAAACGCGCGGCCAGCGTGTCTGGCTCGATTACGTGGACAAGTTTGCCGACGAAACGTTCTCCGACGCTTACGGCAATTGCGTGGCGGTGCTGAACAAGGGCGGGGGACCGCGCATCATGCTGGCGGGCCATGCGGATGAAATTGCGATGGCCGTCAACTACATCGACGAGAACGGTTACATTTATGTGAAGCGCTTGGGCGGTGTGGACGCGGCCATCATGAAGGCGCAGCGATTAGTCATCCATTCCCGCGGTGGCCCGGTGAAAGGCGTTGTGGGCAACGTGGCCCCGCACCTCACCAAGCAGGAGGGCGACCCCAAGCCGCCAAAGATTCACGATATCTTCCTCGACATCGGAGTGTCCACCCGCGAGGAGGCGCAGAAGCTCGTCCGCGTAGGCGATCCCATCACGTTGGTGGATGAGTTCGAGTTGATGCGTAATGACCTCGCGGTGGCGCGTGCCTTCGACAATCGGATCGGCACCTTTGCCGTCGCTGAAGCGCTGCGGTTGTTGAGGGAATCCAAAACCAAGTTGAACGCGGAGATCTGCGCGGTCTCGAACGTGCAGGAGGAGGTCGGATTGCTCGGCGCGCGCCAGATCGCTTACTCGCTCAAGCCTGACATTGCGCTGGTGGTGGATGTCACCCACGCCACGGATTACCCCACGGTGAGCAAGGCGCAGCACGGCGACATCAAACTCGGTGGCGGCCCGGCCCTGACGCATGGCGGCTGCAATCATCCGGACGTCGTGGCGCGCTTGGAGGAAGTGGCGACGAAGAGGAAAATTCCCCTCCAGCACGAAGCGATGAGTGCGACCAGTGGCACCGACACGGATGTCATCTTCTGGACGCGCGGCGGTATTGCGAGCGCCTTGATCAGCCTGCCGAACCGCTACATGCACTCCCCGGTCGAAGTAGTAAACCTGCGTGACCTGGTTCTGATCCCTGAGTTGATGGCCGCATTCTGCCAGTCCGTGAAGCAGGGCGAGGGGTTCAAGGTGCGAATCTAGTCAGTAAAGCAAACAGCCCGAAGGCGGTCGCCTGCGGGCTGTTTCGTTTAGGGCTGGCAGTTACTTCTTCTGTTGTTCGGCCTTGAGACGTTCCACGTCTTCGGGCTTCAAAGTTTCAATCTTCGCGCCTTTTTTCATCTCTTCAGCGCTGGGGACTTTGATGATGTCGCTCACGATGGGTTCCGGGCCCTTGGTGGCGATGAGTTCGATCTCGAAAATCAGCGTGGAGCCGGGGGTGATGACTTCGCTGCGTTGTTGGTCGCCGTAGGCGAGGTCGGCCGGGATGAACAGTTGCCACTTGGAACCGACCGGCATCATGAGCAACGCCTCGGTCCAGCCTTTGATGACGCCAGTGACGCCGAACTGGGAAGGCTCGCCACGATCGTAGGAGCTGTCGAATTGTTGTCCGTCAATCACAGTGCCGCGGTAGTGGGCGGTGACGGTATGATTCTCTTTGGGCATTTCGCCGGCGCCTTCGGTGAGCACTTTATATTGCAGGCCAGATGCCGTGGTCTTCACGCCGGGTTTCTTGGCGTTCTCAGCGAGGAAGGCCGCACCCTTTTCGCGGTTGAGCTTGGAAGCTTCCTGACGCTTCTCCTCAGCCTTGGCGCGGGCAGCCATCTGGTATTCACGGATGATGCCCATGGCCTCCTGCTCGTTCATGCCGGGTTTGCCCGCGATGGCGTCCTTCATGCCTTGGTTGATGACATCCGGGTTGGCCTCAAAGCCTTGGTTCTTGAGGCTCATGCCGATGTTCAAGCCGATGGCGTAGCTCAGCTTGTCTTCGGGCACTTGGGGCTTGGCGTCCTCAGCGTGGATTCCCGTGGCTAGAAAAAAGGTGGAGGTGGTTACGGTGGCCAGTATTAATGATTTGATCTTCATCGGTGAAATGACAATCCGGGGCTGGATGTGTTCAAACGTGCCACCGGAATGGTGGGTGTTTTAGCGAAGCACCCCGAAATGTCCAGCGCAGAAAGCCTTTGCCCGGAGCCTTGTGCAGTTTGCCAGGAGGATTAAAGCACCAGGTCCCGCTTGCTCCTGCCCACAAACTGGCGGGTCCGCGTGAAGCCGCTCTCCTTCGCCAATCGAATGGCTTGCGCGAAATCCACCCCCACTTCAGTTGGTGCATGGGCGTCTGAGCCGAAGGTGATCGCCACGCCTTTCGCACAGGCAAGCTCAAGGATCGCGCGGCTGGGATAGATTTCCCGGCAATCTTTGCGCAGGCCGGCGGTGTTTAGTTCGATCGCCGTGTCGGTCGTCTTGCACGCCTCGAGGAATGTTTCCACCAGCGGAGTGATGTCGCGCTTGGGTAGGTGGCCGAATTTCTTGGGTAGGTCCGCATGGCCGATGATATCGAACAAGCCTGAACGCGCGGCCAGGGTGAGGCGGTTGAAATACTCAGCCCAAACCGCGTCCACATCGCAGCGCTCCCAAAGCTCGCGCTTGAACGGGCTGTCGATGTCCCAGCCACCCGAGACGTAGTGCACCGCTCCGATCAGGTAATCCCACGGATGCCGGCTGGCAAGCTGACGAATCCATTCCACGCGGTCCGGCAGAAAGTCCACTTCCAGAGCGAGACGGATGCCTAGTTGCGGATGATCCTTGCGCGCCAGTTCAACCTTCGCCACATACTCTGCCAGCTGAGAATCGCGCATTCGCCAGTCATCGAAATCATCCTCCGGCATCGGCGAGTGATCTGAGAAGCCGATTTCCGTCAGCCCCAAGCGAACCGCGTGTGCGGCGTATTCAGTGGGTTCACCGCTTGCATGGCGGCAAAGCGGCGTATGCATGTGATAGTCAGCAGGCATCATGACCGGACGAGGATGTATAAAAACATTCTGCTGAGAAAGGCGATTCGAAGTGGAGTTTGTCTCCGGGCATAAATGGTGTGAAACCCCTTGCGGAAGTTTGCTGCTCTGGTAGCTGTTTTGCGTCCCGAGTAGACACGACATCAATCATGAAAACATCCGTTAAACTAGCGTTGCTCGCATTCACCTCCCTGGCTTTGGCCGCGCTGCCCTTGAGGGCAGCCGATAAACCGGAAAATGCTGCAAGCAAACCCAAGAAGGAAGCGGGTGCACCCGCCAATTCGAACCGCTCGATTCCGTTCCGAGGCAAATTGGTTTCCAAGTCGGATTCCAGTATCACCGTGGGTTCACGCACGTTCGTGATTACGGCGGACACCAAGTTGACGAAGGCGGGTAAGTCCACCACCCTGGCAGACGCGGTCATAGGCGAGGATGTCGGCGGTTCCTATCAGGACAAGGATGGCAAACTGGTCGCCAAGTCCGTCCGCTTTGGTGCCAAGTCCGCAGCTGCGAGCGAATCCAAGGAAAAGAAGCCCAAGAAAGTGGAAGGCGCGGAATAAGCCCTGATCAACTTTCACGCGAGGCAGGCCACGGCGGCCTGCCTTTTTGTTTTGAAGGCCGTGACGGCTGAGCGGCTTTAATGGTTCATTGCCTGCCACCAAGGGATGAACAGGAGCAAGCCCAGGATCAACACGGCGACGCGTTCGCACCATCGGCTGCCGGGTTCAACGGTTGCCCAGCGCATTGCCGTTGCGATGATGACCCCGCTGGCAAATCCGCCGAAGTGGCCGAGCACATCGGAATTGGGATCCAAGCCCAGCAGCAGGAACAGCAATACGGCCGCTCCCAAACTGCTCAGGATGCCACGCCACCAACGTGCGTGAGCCGAACCATGACCGCTCGGCAATAGTGCGAGCAGGCCCAGGCATCCCATGACCACCGTCGAGGCACCAAGGCTGAAGACTTCGGGTCGGACCAGTAGATTGGCGATATTTCCACCTGCGCCAGCGAGCAATGCCAACAACATTCCCAGGGCCGTTCCCCACCTACCCATCACCAAGCCCAGCAAGACCACGCCAATGGACAGATTGCTCGCCAGATGGCCCCAGTCCGCGTGCAGTTGTGTTGCCGTCACCAAACGCCACCATTCGCCCTTGAGGGCATCCGTTCCGTGCATGACGCCAACGTCCTTGATGGTCGGCCGGTCTTCTCGCAGCACATGGATGCAAACAAGGAACATGGCCCAGACTGTGGCCACCCAATCAAAGGTCACCCGCCCCTCAAGGTAGGTTTGTTGCCACGGGCGCGGACGGTTCTCGATCTCGAACTGGCGGATCGCTGCGGCAGCAGGGGAAACGTCCTCGGGCGCAAGTTGCAGCGACCACTTGCCCGCGGCGTCGGGCGGCGCGATCAAGTGCGGGATGCCCTGACTGGCCAGCACCAAACTCCAATCCAGCGCCTTGCGTTGTGAAGGGGCAGGCAGGCGGGAGGTTTTGGACGGTTCAGTCAAATTCTTGGTCGTGTTGTGGCACGCTATCGTCAGGGCGATGCTGGTGCAACGCCGCGCCGCCGGATCAGACTTCACCGTAGGCGGCGCCGCTGCGCCTCCCAAGCACGCCGTCAATCCAGCAACCCGGTTGCTCGCACGGCAGCGATGGTTTTCTCCGGCTGTTCTTGCAAAATAACCTGCCAGCCACGCGCTCGCCCGGTTTCCACGTTCTCGAGTCGGTCATCGATGTAAAGCAGCTCGGCACCGTGGTGACCGGTCATGCGCTCCACCACTTCGTAAAGCGGCGCGTGCGGCTTCATGGCGCCATGTTCGTAAGACAGCACGTAGCCGTCGAAGTGTGCGAAGAAGGGAAAGCCCGCACGAATGGCGCGCACGGCCAGTCCGTTGGTGTTGGAAAAGATGAACGTCGGCACGCTGCGTTGGCGGAGTTCAGCTTGCAACGCGATCATCGCTGGCATCTCGCTGAAGATGTTGCCGAACAGATCGGCGAACTCGTTGAAATCGCCGTCGAACCTGGTCAGCTTGGCCGCTTCGGCGTAGAACTGTTCATCAGTGACACGCCCCATCTCGTAATCCACTACCAGCGGCGAGTAATCGAACACGCGCAGCAATTGCTCCGGCGATAGGTCGCAACGGGACGACATGCGCCGCGCTGCGATGGACCAATCAAAGTGAACAAGCACCTTGCCAAGATCGAAAACGACGGCTTCGGGTCTCATGAAAGTTCTCTTCGTCCTTCCAACGCACGACTCAAAGTAAGTTCATCAGCGAATTCCAAGCCGGTGCCGGCGGGCAGGCCGTGGGCGATACGTGTGATCTTGAGGCCGGCGCGCGCAAGGCGCTTCGCTAGGTAATAACTCGTCGCATCGCCTTCCACATCCGTGCCGAGAGCGATGATGAGTTCCTGGATCGGCTCAGCCTGCAGGCGTGCTTCCAACTCTGCGATGCGCAAATCCTCCGGCTCGACACCATCGAGCGGGGAAATCTTGCCGCCCAGCACATGGAATTTGCCGTGAAACGTGCCGCCCTTGTCCACGCTGAGGATGTCCACCGGACGCTCCACTACGCAGACCAGCGACGCATCACGGCGTGGGCTGGCGCAAATCTCGCACGGCGAAATCTCCGTCAAAGCGCCGCAGGTTGTGCAGAGATGCACCTTAACCCGTGCCGCAACGATGGCGTCTGCCAGTTGGCTCACGGCGCCGCTCTCGCTTTGCACAAGATGCAGGGCGATGCGTTCCGCCGAACGCGGCCCGATGCCGGGCAGCTTGGACAACGCGGCGGTCAACGCGGCGATCGAGGAGGGTAGGGGCAAAGTTGGTTACAAGTTGCAGGTTGAAAGTTGCAGGTGATGATCGCCGGTCCACATGCAACCAGCAACCTTCAACCGGCAACGCGCAGCCTTATCCAAGTCCCGGCAGGCTGAAGCCGGACGTGGCTTTGCCCATTTCAGCGTTGGAGATGTCCTTGGCCTGACTCAGTGCCTGATTCACGGCGGTGAGCAGCATGTCTTCGAGCAGCTGCGCGTCGCCCGGGTTCAACGCCTGTGGGTCCACCTTGATGGACGAGAGCGTGCCGTCACATTTCGCGGTGACTTTGACCGCGCCGCCGCCGGTGGAGGCATCCACCGTGCGCTTGGCGAGGTCGGCTTGGATCTGTTCCATCTGCTGCTGCATACGCGCAGCCTGTTTCATGAGTTTTCCGATGCTGGACATAGATTGAATAGATTCTAGTAGGTGAAAATCCTTGGGTTATTTGAGGGGTGTCACGCCCTAACTTCAACAATGCGCCCTTTGAACACTTCAAGCGCCTTCTGGATGAGCGGGTCGTTCTTGAAATCATCCTGACTGAATGCCACGGGCTCGGCTTTGACCTTGGCATCGGGTGCTGGAGCGGCTACGGCAGGCTTGGTGGTCGCCTTTGCTGCAGTTGTCCTTGCAGGCGTGGGTTCAGGCGCAGTTGGCGCAACGCTGGGCACGCGGTTTGCTGGGGCTTCGGCCTTGATGAACTTGAATTGCGCGCCGTGGTGGCCGAGTTCGGCCAGCTTGGTCGCAAGCAGCGTGTGATTCTTCGAATTGTCGATCAGCGGGATGTGGTCGGCGAATTCGGGGTCGAAGCCGATGATGAACACATTCTTCGCAAACGAAACCGGATGAGCCTCACTCAGGTAGCCGCGGATGAATGGGCTGGCGCGGCCCGCAGCCTCCACGAGGCTGGACCACAGACTCTCCAAGTCGGCTGGCGCAGGGAGCGGCTCGGGTGTTTCGGCCACACGGACGGGTTCCGGCGCGACCGTTGGGACGGATGCGGCTGGTGCAGGGGTGCGGACAGCTTTGTCCGTAGCTTCTGCAGTTTGAGGTCTTGGGGGCTCGACGGTCCCCGCTCCGGCGAGAGGGGGGGGGCTGCCACCACTGGCGCGGAGTTGCTGGAGTTGCTTGAGCACCGTGTCGATCGGCAGCGCATTGCGGGCTTCGATGGCGCGCATCAACGCGACTTCGAGCAGTATCTTCTTGGACGTCGCATCACGCAGGCGCATTTCGGCGTCGGCCAGCACTTCCATGATGCGGCTCAACGACTCCGTTGAAGCGAGCGCGGATTGTGATTTGAGCAATGCGGCTTCGGTCTCGGAAACTTCCAACATTTCCAAGTCGCCGTTCGAGACGAGGTAGATGAGCAGGTTGCGGAAATGATTGAGCAGGTCGGAGAGCAGGCGTCCGAGGTCTTTGCCGCCCTTGCTTAGTTCATTCAGCTGCCGCAGGGAGGTGTCCACTTCGCCCGCAAGCACGGCGCGGGAGAGTTCAAGAATCTGCGCTTGGGCGGCAAGGCCGAACATGGAGAGGACGTCCGACTCAACGATCTTGTTGCCGCAAAAGCTGATGAGCTGGTCGAGCGTGGATTCTGCGTCGCGCATGCAACCTTCCGCACCGCGTGCAACGGCGTGCAGCGCCGGGTCGTCAATGGTGACCCCCTCGTTCCCTGCAATGTACTTGAGGTGCTTCACGATGAGCGGAATCGGGATGCGACGCAGGTCGAAGCGTTGGCAGCGGCTCAGGATCGTGGGCAGCACTTTCTCAGGGTCGGTCGTGGCGAAGAAGAACTTCACGTGCTCGGGTGGTTCTTCGAGCGTCTTGAGCAGCGCGTTGAACGCCGCCGTCGAGAGCATGTGGACTTCGTCGATGATGTAGATTTTGAACTTCGAGGAAGCGGGCGCGTACTTGACGGTGTCGCGGAGTTCGCGCACCTGCTCGACGCCGTTGTTGCTTGCACCGTCGATCTCCAGCACGTCGATGGAGCGGCCCTCGGCGATCTCCACGCACTTGGGGTCATCGAGTTTGAAATCGGCGTTGGGTCCGCCCGTGGCGTTCAGCGCCTTGGCAAAGATGCGGGCCAGCGTGGTCTTGCC
>JAFMIZ010000143.1 GCA_017853715.1 Pedosphaera sp. | reverse complement strand
GGGCATGCCGCTGTGGCTGCCCAAGGGCACGGTGCTCGTCGAGGAACTGGAGAAGCTGGCCAAGGAAACCGAATTCGCCGCCGGCTACGTCCGCGTCCGCACGCCGCATCTGGCGCGGGAGAAGATGTATTTAACATCCGGTCATTTGCCTTACTACGCCGAGTCAATGTTTCCACCGATCGAGATTTGCGAGTCAGGTCCGCTTCACAAGGCTGACGTGAACCTGACCAAAACCATAAACGAAATGGTTGAAGCGCAACTCACGAACATGGCCAAGCAGATTGATACTGACGTGAAGAAGCAGCTTGGCGAGGAAGAGGGCGAATGTTTTGAAGACATGAAGAAGGAGTTACTCGCGAGCAATGCAGAGACGATGAAAATCCTCTCGGCAGAAAAGATTGCGACCGAGCGCTACTACCTCAAAGCGATGAATTGCCCGCACCACCATCGCATCTTCGCGGCCGAGCCCAAGAGTTACCGCGACCTGCCGTTGCGGCTCGCGGAATACGGCTGTTGCTATCGCTACGAGCAGTCGGGCGAGTTGTTCGGCCTCATGCGCGTGCGTTCGCTCAACATGAACGACGCCCACATCTATTGCACCGAGGAGCAGTTCGCCGACGAGTTCCGCGCCGTGAACGACATGTATCTGAAGTATTTCAAGACGTTCGGCCTGGAAAAATATCAGATGCGCTTCAGCACGCACGCGGCGGAAGGGCTGGGCAAGAAATACGTCAACGAACCGGAGCTGTGGAAGAAGACCGAGGACATGGTGCGCCAGGTGTTGATCGAATCGGGCATCAATTACGTGGAGGTCGCCAACGAGGCGGCGTTCTACGGGCCGAAGATCGACGTGCAGGTGTGGAGCGCCATCGGCCGCGAATTCACCATCGCCACGAACCAGGTGGACTTCGCCGTGCCCGCCAAGTTCGGTCTGACCTACCGCGACAAGGACAACTCGAACAAGACGCCGTTGTGCATCCATCGCGCCCCTCTCGGCACGCATGAGCGGTTCATCGGCTTCCTCATCGAGCATTACGCCGGCAACTTCCCGCTCTGGCTCGCGCCGGATCAGGTGCGCGTCATCACGCTCAACGACGACGAAGCGTTGATCAATTATGCCCAGCCCATCGTGGCCGAACTGCGTGCGAACATGGTGCGCGTGGACTCGGATTTCAGCGCTACGCCGTTCAAGGCTAAGATCGCGGATGCGGAGCAAACCCGCGTGCACACGATGCTGGTCATCGGCGGGCGCGACATGGAAGCGGGCGCGGTGAGCGTCCGTCTCCACCACGGCGGCCCGCAAGGCGCGAAGCCGAAGGGGGAGGTGGTGGCGGATATTCTGGCAAGCATCAGGGAACGGAAGGCGTAAATCACCAACATGTTTCCCGGTTCTACCATATTGGATGTGTTGACTGCAGCGGGGCTGTTTCTCGGCCTGCTCGGGAGCTTGGAGCTTTGGTTTTACTTCGGTAATCACGCCCGAAAACGCCGGACGGAACAACCCGACCAACTCGCCAATATTCAGGGCGCGACTTTGGGGTTGCTCGCGTTGCTGCTGGGTTTCAGTTTTGCGCTGGCGGCGGGGCGTTTCAACGACCGTGTCCAGTTGATCAATCAGGAAGCGAACGCCATCGGCACAGTGTGGTTGCGTTGTGACCTGCTGCCGGACACCGCCCGCGAGGAAGCCCACAAGCTGCTGCAAGCTTACACGGCCCAACGAATCGCCCTTTACGATGCGATCAACGCGGCGGCGCGTGCGACGGCGGTGGCGGAATCAGAGAAGTTGCAGAACCGCATCTGGGAGATATTTTCGAACACTGCGAAAAGCTTTCCAGACCGAGCGAATGTGCTCCTGCCGCCGCTCAACGAGCTGATTGACTTGCATGGTTCGCGGATGGCGGCATCGCAACGACACATGCCCAGCGTGTTGCTGGGATTGTTGATCGCGTGTTCCGCCGTGTCAGTGGGCTCCGTCGGTTATGGCTGCGGCGTGGCTGGCAAAAGAAATGCGGTTCTGACCACCGCACTCACTTTTCTCATCGCCGGCACGCTTTGGGCCATAATCGACATGGATCATCCGCGCAGGGGGCTTATCCGCGTCGGTCAGCAACCGATGTTGGACTTGCAGAAACTCCTTCTGCCGAATGCGGCGGCGCGGTGACTATGCGTCTCCACCACGGCGGTCCAGCAGGCGCGAAGCCGAAGGCCGACGTCGTGGCGCAGATTTTGGGGAGCATCAGGGAAGCGTGAGCGCAAGCAGGCTGGAAACCTGTGGACGTTTTTTACATTCAGTTACTCCTCAAAAACTCACATGAAAAAATTTGACCCCGAACAGGCGGTGACGGAAGCGCGCCGTGAATTTGGCGAGCATGGTGGGGTAACCCCCTCAATCGAACGTTCCTCGACCTTTACAGTGATGGAGCCGGGAGTGATGCCGGAAATTTTTTCCGGAAAACGCGGGCCGGATCGGGGCGGGTGCTATCTCTACAGCCGCCATTTTAACCCGACCGTGGATGTGCTGGACCGTTACCTGGCTGCGATGGAAGGCATGGAGTTCGCCGTGTGCACAGCCAGCGGCATGTCAGCCATCGTCTGCAGCCTGTTGCAACTATGTCAACAGGGCGATCATATCGTCGCCGGCAACATGGTCTATGGCGGCACACATGCCTTGTTGAAGGAATTGCTCCCGCAAATGGGCGTGACCACCACTTTCGTCCGTCCGGACGACACGGAGTCGTTTGAGCGCGCCATCCGGCCCAATACCAGGGTGATTTATGCCGAGACGGTAGGAAATCCGACGCTGCCGGTGGCGGACATTCCGGCCTTGGGTTCGCTGGCCCGGGCGCGCGGCATCACTCTGGTGGTTGATAACACGTTCACCCCCATGATTGTCTCGCCCGCCCGGCTGGGGGCGCATGTGGTCGTTTACTCGATGACCAAGTTCATCAACGGAGCGAGCGACATGATCGCGGGTTGCATCTGCTGTTCGCGGGATTTCGGCCACGCCCTGTACGACTTGCACACGGGCCGCGTGATGCTGCTGGGGCCGACCATCGATCCGCGCATGGCTTTTGATATAATCCAGCGCCTGCCACACTTGGGGCTCCGTATGCGCGAACACAGCCGCCGCGCGCTGGCGATTGCAGAACGCCTGAGTGCGCTGGGCGTGAAGGTGATTTACCCCGGTCTGCCGTCGCATCCGCAACACGAACTGTTCAAAACAATGGCGAATGAAGACTACGGTTTTGGCGGCATGCTGGCGATTGATTGCCAGACGGCAAAACGCGCGGAGCAGCTTCTCTCCGTCCTGCAAAATCAGGAAAAGTTCGGACTTATTGCCGTGTCGCTGGGGTATTTCGACACCTTGATGAGCTGCTCCAGCTCCTCGACATCGTCTGAAATATCCGCCGAGGAGCAGAGTCAGATCGGGCTGTCTCCGGGATTGGTTCGGTTGTCGGTCGGTTACACGGGAGCCTTGGAGGCCCGGCTGGAACAAGTTGAGAGGGCGGTGCGCCAGGTGGGGTTGGTGGCGCGGTGAGCGTTCGCCTCCACCACGGCGGCCCGCAAGGCGCGAAGCCGAAGGGCAAGTCGTGGTGGGGATTCTGGCGAGCACCAGAGAGCGGAAAGCGTAAGGCCGCGTTCAGCGGATGAATGCAAATTTTTGGAGGCAAGCTGATCAAAGTGCGGCTATGGTGGGCGCATGGATCCGGTATCCCATGTCTTACTCGGTGCCAGCCTCGGTTATTCGGTGTTTGGGAAAACGCTGGGCCGCACCGCTGCGCTCGCGGGCGGGCTGGCGGCATTCGTGCCGGACGCGGACGTGTTCATCCGCAGCGCGAACGACCCGCTGTTGGCCGTTGAGTTTCACCGGCATTTTACCCACGCGCTGGCGTTCGCACCCGTCGGGGCTGCGCTGGTCTCCCTGCTCTGGATCGCGCGGAAACGCTGGCGTCCGCAGGCATTGCCGGTCTGGCTGTGCTGCCTGCTGGCCTATGTCAGCCATTGCCTGCTCGATGCGGCGACGAGCTATGGAACGCAGTTGTTCTGGCCGTTCTCCAATCACCGCGTGGGCTGGGATTTCATCTCCATCATCGACCCCCTCTTCACCGTGCCGCTGCTGGTGGCACTCGCGCTTGCGCTTCGATTTCAACGCCGCGCCATCACCGCGGCGGGCGTTGCGTTCGTCGCCGCTTACATGGCGGTGGGCGCAATACAGCATGCGCGGGCCGTCTCCGTGCAAAAACAAATAGCGCAGCTGCGCGGTCACACCATTGAACGCTTCGAGGTCATGCCTACGCTGGGCA
Organism: Pedosphaera sp.; assembly: GCA_017853715.1. Lineage (GTDB taxonomy): Bacteria > Verrucomicrobiota > Verrucomicrobiia > Limisphaerales > DSYF01 > DSYF01. The sequence continues at coordinate 529 of JAFMIZ010000143.1, read as the reverse complement.
ACAACCTCGTGTGGCGGGCGCTGTATCAGCATGGCGGCAGGATGTTCAGCGACCGCATCCGAGTGGGGTGGTTTTCCGGTCCAACGGTGGTGGTGGGCTGGTCGCTGCCGCGCGTGACCGAGGCGGAACTGACCGACGCCGAGCGCGCGCGGAATCAGGGCCGATCGTTCGCACGTTTCATGTGGTTCTCCGAGGGTTGGGTGGCGCGCAAGCCGACGGATGCGACGGTCCTGGGGGACATGCGCTACTCAGTGACCACCGAGGCGTTCGATCCGATCTGGGGCATCCGCTTCACCACCGAAGGCGCACCCGCCAGGGTGGAATGGGTGAACCGATCGCGGGATCGGCGCGTCAGCTTTGGCTCGTTGTGGCACGAAATCTCCGGCCGCGATGCACGTTACAAACAGGTATCTGAAGCGAGTTCGGGCGAGAGCATGTCAGTTGCCTTGGGAATTTCGGCAGAATAGCCGTCTCCACCACGGCGGCCCGCAAGGCGCGAAGCCGAAGGCCGACGTCGTGGCGCAGATTT
>JAFMIZ010000142.1 GCA_017853715.1 Pedosphaera sp. | reverse complement strand
TCGAGCGGAGCCGCTGCTTGTTTGGAAGAAGAGTGCGTGCTCATAGTTATTTCGTGAGGGCGGCGCGTTGAGCTTCCGGCACGTCGTCAACCGAGCCCAAGCGGGCCAGTTGCAACGCGCGCAAATAGGAGACAATCGCCCAGCGATCCTCCACATCCACCTGCGCCGCGTAACCCTGCATCAGGTTACGGCCCTGCGAGATGACGTGAAAGAGCTCTCCGTCAGGCATCTGCACGATGCGCTTGTCATGGAGGTTGGCCACCACGGCCATACCGTATTTCTTGGTGATGCCATTGCCATCGCCCAACTGACCATGGCACGGCGAGCAGTTGATGGTGTAACGCTGCTGCCCACGCTTCATGGACTCAGCCGAAATCACCATCGGGTTCAACTCGACGAAGTTCGTGGTCCCCGCCCGGTAACCGGTGTTCACGGGGGAATCCTCGTAAGGCATCACCGCGCCCGCGGCCGTTCGAATCGCGGTGCTGCGGGCAATGGTGCCTGCGATGTGCGGCTGGGAACTGCGACCGTTTTCAAAGAAGCCGTTCGGCTCGATGGGCCGCAACTTCAATTGGCGGTCCATGTCGGGGAACACCTCGATGGGTGTGCGACGGGTCATGTCTCCGCGTTTGCCGGCGATGGCAGCCACCAACACAACCGCGAGACCAAAGATAAGCAGGAAGTAGCGCATTATTCCTCCACGAGTTCGATGCTCCGACTTCCGGCGGCTTCGAGCAATTTTCGGGTTTCCACTTCGTTAAATTTCGGATCGCTCGTCTCGATGACGACGAAATACCGGTCATGCGTCGCAAGGGCGAAGCGTTTGTTCCTCAGCAAGGGATGATGCAGGCGGGGCAGGCGGTTCAGGAACAACATGCCGCCAATGGCGCCGAACGCACCGAGCAGAATCGTCAGCTCGTAGGACGGCGGAAACGCCGCGAACGGACTGAACATCGGCTTGCCGCCGATGATGATCGGATAGTCAATGGCGTTGAGGAACCAGATCATCAACATGCCCGAGGTGTAACCCGTGACACCGCCGATGAACGAGAACCAGCCGACCTTGGAATTCTTCATGCCCATCGCCCTATCCATCCCGTGCACCGGGAACGGCGTAAAGACGTCCCAGCGGCGGAAGCCCGCGTCGCGGACTTTCTCAGCGGCATGCATCGCGTCCGCTGGCGTGGTGTATTCGGCCATGATGCCGAAGACTTTTGCGGAAGTGCTCATTAGTGATGTCCTCCTTTCGCACCGCCCTGGGGCATGTGCGGGTCAGCGTAGGGCGTCACACCTTTCACTTCCGAGATGGCGATCATCGGCAGGAAGCGCATGAACAGCAGGAACAACGTGAAGAACAAACCGAACGTTCCGAGGAACGTCGCGATGTCCACCCAGCTCGGCAGGTAGTAGGCCCAGTTGCTCGGGATGAATTCGCGGTGCAAGCCGATCACGATGATCACGAAACGCTCGAACCACATGCCGATGTTGACGAGGATGGAGATGACGAACACGAACCAGAGGTTCTCGCGGCATTTCTTGAACCAGAACACCTGCGGCACCAGGGTGTTGAAACCCATCATGCACACCCAGCCCCACCAGTAGGGTCCGAGCGCACGGTTCAGGAAGTGGAAGCGTTCATTCGGGCTGCCGCTATACCAAGCGATGAAGAATTCCATCACGTAGGCGTAGCCGACGATTGAACCGGTCGCGAGGGTCACTTTGCACATCACGTCGATGTGACGCATCGTGATCAGGTCTTCCAAATGGCACCAGCGACGCAGCGGAATGAGCAACGTCAAGACCATGCCGAAGCCGGAGAAGATCGCGCCCGCCACGAAGTAGGGCGGGAAAATCGTCGTATGCCAGCCGGGCAACTGCGACACGGCGAAGTCCAATGAAACGATGGAGTGCACGGACAACACCAGCGGCGTGCTCAAGCCAGCCAGGATCAGATAGGCCTTTTCGTAGTTGCTCCAGTGGCGGTTCGAGCCGGTCCAGCCGAGCGAGAACAACCCGTAGAGGAACTGACGGATCTTGGTCTTGGCGCGGTCGCGCATCACGGCGAGGTCAGGGACCAAACCGATATACCAGAACAACAGCGAGACCGTGAAGTAGGTTGAAACAGCGAACACGTCCCACATCAGGGGCGAGCGGAACTGCGGCCAGATGGCGTTGGAGTTCGGGATGGGGAACAGGAACCAGTCAAACCATACGCGACCGACGTGGATGGCCGGATAGATACCGGCGCACATCACCGCAAAAATGGTCATGGCTTCCGCGGCACGATTCACACCGGTGCGCCATTTCTGACGCAACAGGAAGAGAATCGCCGAGATCAGCGTTCCGGCGTGACCGATACCGATCCACCAGACGAAGTTGATGATGTCCCACGCCCACATCGTCGGGTGATGGTTGCCCCAGACACCGACACCGGTCGAAATCTGGTAGGCCAGCATCGCCAGCAGAACACCCGCGAGCATGAGACTCGGAATGAAGGCCGCCCACCACCACATCGGGGCTTTGCCTTCGCAAATACCCGCCACGCGGTCGGAAATCCAGCCGGGGGTGCGGTCGTTGTTAACGAGCGGAATACGCTCGAGTTCCTTGGGCACCGTGGGCAGCGCCGTGGCTGTAGTTGAAGAAGCCATTAGTGAGCTCCTTTCTCAGCACCGTGACCGGCGCCAGCCGCTTCGTGCTCGGCTCCGTGGCCGCCACCATGATGTGCTTCCAAGGGATGATCGGTGTGCATCTTGACTCCGTATTCCTGCAAACTGTTCGGTGCCTCGTAGTAATCGGGCATCGCCTTGTTCGGGTTGCGAATCTTCGCGAGATAAGTGAGGCGCGGCTTGGTGAGGAGGAACTCCAAGACGCTGTAATCGCGGCTCTGGTGCTTGAGCTTCGATACGCGACTCTCGGGATCAGCAATGTTGCCGAACACGATGGCTCCGGCGGGACACGCTTGCGCACACGCCGTGGTGAACGAATCGGTCGGCACCTTCTCGAAGGTGGTTCCACCGGCCTTGACCTTGGCCTCGATCTTGGCCGTTTCGATGCGCTGGAGACAGAAGGTGCACTTCTCCATGACACCCCGCATACGGACGGTGACTTCGGGGTTCTTTGCCATCTTGAGCAAATCCCATTCGTCGTCCTTGCGCTTGCCGAGCGGACCTTTGTAGAGCTCGGTGATCGGGCGCTTGTTGTAATCAAAGAAATTGAAGCGACGAACCTTGTAAGGGCAGTTGTTTGAGCAGTAACGGGTGCCCACACAACGGTTGTAGGCCATTACATTCAAACCTTCGTCATCATGCGCGGTCGCATTGACCGGGCAAACACTTTCGCAAGGTGCCGCTTCGCAGTGCTGGCACATCATCGGTTGGGTGATGACCTGCACGTCGTCAATCCAGGACTCGTATTGCTGCTTGGCTTCGAGCACCGGAACGCTCGGTTTCTTGGCGAACACGTCCTTGACCGTGGTGTAGTAACGGTCCAAGCGCAGCCAGTGCATCTCGCGGCCCTTGCGGACCTGTTCCTTGCCGACGATCGGGATGTTGTTCTCGCTTTGGCAGGCCAGCACGCACGCGGAGCAACCCACGCACATGTTCAAATCCACCGACATACCCCACTGGTGATGGGCGCTCGGCTTGACGGCATCGAGCGGGTTCGGATAAAGCGACTTGGGCCACTCCTTGGCGCCTTCCGGCGGGGGGGGCTCGTGCAGCTTGAGGGCGTTGACGAAATCCGGCTTCTCGCGGAACTGCTCCAAGTTCGCCTCGCGAATGATCGGGCGACCCTCCATGGACCAGTGCTCCTGCGTGCAGGAAACTTTGTTGACCTTGCCGGTCTTGGTCACCGTCGCGCCCACGAGGACGCTGCGGCCCGTGCTGGTGCGGATGGAGAAGGCGTTGTAACCGGTGCCCGTGCCGACGCGGCCCGGGTTGGTGCGTCCCCAGCCGAGCGTCAGGCCGAGCGAATCATCCGCCTGACCGGGCTGAACGTAAACCGGACCTTCGACGGAATGCCCGCCGACTTCGACGCGAATGACGTCGTTGTTGTTGAGCTTGAGCGCGCTGGCGGTCTTGCGGCTCACGGAAATCACGTTGTCCCAAGTGACCTTGGTCACGGGATCGGGCAACTCCAGCATCCAGCCGTTATTGTTGAAACGACCGTCGTCCATCTTCGGATCGGGACGAATCACGACTTCGAGTTTGCCGTCACCGGCCACATCGCCCTTGGCAGCAGCAACCGCCTTGGTGACTGCCGACGCAAGCAATGAAACGGTGACTGCCTTCGGCGCTGCCACCGCGAGGAAACCGTCGTGCAAGAACTTGCGCCATTTGGCTTCGACGTCGGCGCCCGCGATGCTCGCGAAGGTTTCACGAACGATCTCGTAAGCGCCCACGGTCTGCACTCCCGCGAGGCGGGCCAAAACTTCCAGTTCGGTCAATCCGCCAAACAACGGTGCGATCAGCGGCTGCACAGGAACCAACACGCCATCCGACGTGCGAGCATCACCCCAGGATTCGAGGTAATGCGCGGCCGGCAAATGCCAGTCGCAGCCCGCGGAGGTTTCGTCCTGGTAGTAACCGAGACGAACCACTGTCTTGGATTTGCGCTGGGTTGCAGCCCAGTTCAAATCCACGGGAGCGGTGTAGGCCGGATTGCCGCCGAGAATCAGCAGCGTATCCACCTTGCCGTCGTTCAAATCGTTGGCGAGATCCTTGAGGGAGTCCGCGGTGCGCTCGCCTGCTGCAAATTCAATGGTCTTGCCCAGGTTGCCCAAGGCAGAATTGATGGCGTAAGCCAGCGCGTGCACGGCCAAGGACTGGCCCGCGCCCGCCACCACCAAGCTCTTGCCCTT
>JAFMIZ010000141.1 GCA_017853715.1 Pedosphaera sp. | reverse complement strand
GCGACGCCTAGTTGCAATAGCTCCGCATTCTTGTAGAGATCCCAGTTCACGGGGATTTCCACGCTGCCGCGCGATTGACGTAGTTTCTCTAACTTCTCGGACGCCAAAGCGTCCAACGCAACCGGGTCGCGGCTCATCCAGATTTCATTCAGTGCCACGGCGTAGTGCAGCATGCTCAGGTCTTCCCCTTGATATTGCGCCACCAATGCGTCGGTGATGCCCAGGACCACTCGGTCACTCAGGGCCGGTAGGGCATATATCTCGGGCACGGCGGTCGCTATTCGGGCCGGGCCTGTCTCAAAACGAATTAAATTGTCCACGCTCCCCAACGCCAGGCTGAACAGATTGCCGGTGGTGCTGGCGCTGTTGTGATTCAAGAGCGGAGGGATGTTGATGATTTTGGTCATGCCTTGAGTCACCAGCTTCGAGACGTGCGAGCGGCGCCCGGAGGCTTCGTCCTTGCTGCCGAATTCCAGATCGCCATAGACCAAACTGCCGATGAGCGCCGTGTCGTAATATGTCTTAGCATCGAATCCCGCATCCACCGCACCCTCGACCCGCACGCCGTATCGTTCGGCTAACTCCATAAACCCTGCCAACCGGAGATGCGCCGTGTAGCGGTCCCAGACAATGATATTATTGTTGGGGAAACCCGCGTCGAGTAAGCCCTCCACCACGGCGGCCACCACGGCCTTGCGCGTGCCCACGTTCGGCCCGGGTACGGAGTAGACCTTGATCCCGATCACCTCATTGGTATGCGCGACCGAACGCCAGGCTTCAGCCACCGTCGGCTTGGCAGTGAGGTTCGTCAGGGCGGATGCGACCATCGCCTTGATGCGCTCTGCGTCCGGCTTGAATGCCGTTGTGGCTTGGCCGTCTCGTGCGGCAAACACCCTTGCGGTCAAAGCGGATGCCGTGCTTGGGCGGGTTGCTTCTGGTGATGAATTCTCCGCCAAAGCAGCTCTGGTGAGCCCAGTTAGCAGCCATCCTATTACGCAAAATGTCGTCTTGCCCTTCATCATCGGTGCGTTCCTTGACACCTCAGGACGCGGATGCTACCACGCCCGCCCATGCTGACCATCCTAAACCGGTTCATGTTCAAAGCACCGCTTCTGGTGCTCGCCGTGGCCTTGCAGGCAGGATGCAAGCCTCCGGGGCCGAAGGCTTTGCTGGACGGCAAGCGGCATCTTGAAAAGGGCAGGGTGGAGATCGCCATCGAGCGACTGCAGGTAGCCACGCAGTTGATGCCCACGAATGCCCACACGTGGAACTATCTCGGCATCGCTTGTCACCAGGGCGGGCTCGCCAGCAACGCGGTGGTCGCCTACCAACGTGCACTGCAGCTCGATGCCGACCTGAGCGAGGCTCGGATAAATCTGGGCACACTTTGGTTGGAATCAGGCCGGGTGACGGAAGCCAAGGCTGAGTTCACGGCTTACAATTTGCGACGCCCCAATGACCCTGAGGGGTTCAAGCAGCTCGCGCTGGCGGAATGGAAGGGGGGCGAACTGGTGGCAGCCGAAGCGCACGTGCGCAAAGCGCTCCAGCTTGCTGACCGGGATGCAGTTTCGTGGAACACCCTTGGATTGATCCAGCTTCAATTGGACCAGCCGCAGGCGGCGGCACAAAGCTTTGAGCAAGCTCTGCGCTGTGACGAGCGTCTGGTCGCGGCTCGGTTTAACTTGGCAGTGGTTCTCCACCACCAGCTCAAAAATCATGAGGCGGCTCGGAGACACTATCGCCACTATGTTGCGAGCAAGCCGCGTCCGGCCGATGCGGATGCGGTGGAGCAAGTGATTGCGAAACTGAGCGAGGAGCTTGCCCTGAGGCCCGTGCCCGTGGCGGCTTTGCCAGCACCCCCGGTCACGCCAACCGTCAATAAGCGTGGTTCCGCGAGCGCTGTTACGGTGGCTTCCCCGCCCCCTCCTGCCTCGGTCAAGAGCGTGACCTCACCCAAGCCGGTTGTCGCTTCAACACCAACTCCACGCCCGGCTGCTCAACCTGCTCCGTCGGTTGTCAATGCGAGGTCAACTGCCGTGCAGCCGCAAGTCAACGCGGGGAGTGTTGCCAGCGAGCCGGCAGAACTGCAACCCGCCGGGCGTCGCGATGTGACCCCGTTGCCAGGCGATCGCCCCCGCGTCCGCTATGACGCGGAAGCAATTCGCAGTGCGACTGAGACGGTCGTGGTCGTGAGCCAGGAGAGCAAGCCTGGGACTGCTGCTCGTCGGCGTGCGGAAGAGTTTTCTGCCAAGGGACAACGAGCCATGCAGAGGCGGCGCTATGCGGAGGCGACAGACGCCTTCAAGGCTGCCTGCGATGCGGATGCGGGATGGTTCCAAGCCCACTTGAATTGCTCCGGTGCTGCAATCGAAGCCGGACGGACGAGCGAGGCGATTTTTGCGGCACGCCGGGCGCTTGCGTTGCAACCCGGCTCCACTTCGGCGCGATTCAATCTAGCCCTTGCCCAAACTCAGGCTGGTCAGTGGCGTGATGCGGCGGCGCAGTTGGAGCAAGTTCTGGCGCGTGAACCGACGGATGAACGAGCCTTGCTGACTCTGGCAAATCTTTGCGCTGAGGAACTAGAGCAACCCGGCAAGGCGCGGGACTACTATGTTAAGTTGTTGGAAATCAACCCTGGCCATCCGCAGGCGGGTTCCATCCAGCGTTGGCTGAAGCAAAACCCGGTCAGGTAGCCGTGGCACAAATCCCGCTCGTTTAGTATTGGGCTGGCAATTGCCAGCCGCAATGTCCTGAATAAGGACAGCCGAAGGCATGCAAATGGCAAAGTTTAATTTTAACTGGTTCGACATCGCGCTCCTCCTCTTTCTCGTGGCAGGCGCGTTTCGGGGGCGTAAGCGTGGCATGTCGCAGGAGGTGATTCCCTTGTTCAAGTGGATTACGCTCGTCGCCGTATCTGGTCTCTTCTATCGCCCGGTGGCCGAATTCATCTCCAAGAAATCATACTTCAGCCTGCTCTCCGCGTCCTGCGCGGCCTACCTCGGCATAGCCTTGGTGGTGACCATCGTCTTCTTGCTGATCAGCAGGCAGCTGGGCGGCAAGGTGGTCGGCAGCGATATGTTTGGTAAGTCTGAGTATTATCTTGGCATTCTGTCGGGCATGGCGCGGTTCGCCTGCATTCTGATCTTCGGGTTGGCGCTGCTTAATGCACGTCACTACACCCAGAAGGAGATAGAGGACCGCAATCGCTTTGTGATGCAGAACTACAGCAACGACTTTTTCCCCGCGCTGTCTCAAGTGCAGGATCAAGTGTTTCGTGAATCGTTTTTCGGCCCGATGATTCACTCGCGTTTGAACGTCGTGCTCATCAAGCCCGAGCCGGCCCAAGCCAAGCCGATCCCACGCAAGCAGCTCGACTTGCCCATCTGATTCATTGAATACCTGACACCGGCCACGGCAGACGCTAACCTGTCGCCGTGGCCGGTTTCATTTCAGAGGGAACGCTGGAGCAGATTCGCGCTGCGAGTGACATCGTGGACGTGATTGGCTCTTATGTGCCCCTGAAAAAGGCGGGCGTGAACTTTGTGGCCTTGTGCCCCTTTCACAAGGAGAAGAGCCCCAGTTTCAACGTCAACCCCTCGCGCCAGATTTTCCATTGCTTCGGATGTCACAAGGGCGGCGATGTCTTCACCTTCGTCAAAGAATACGAGAACCTCAGCTTCGTTGAATCGGTGAAACGTCTCGCGGACCGGGCGAAGATTCCGCTGGAGATGGACCAAGGCGGTGCGGGGGGCGAAGTTCGACACCTCAAGGACACGTTGCTCCAGATCCATGAGCAGCTCACCCAGCGCTGGCAGAATGCGCTGGCCAATGATGCCGGCGGCCAGGTTGCGCGGGACTATCTGGCAAAGCGTGGGGTATCGCCGGAGGCGGTGAAGCTGTTTCGCCTTGGGTATGCGCCGGACGCGTGGGAGGACACCGTGAACTGGGCCAAGGGCAAGGGGTTTGAAATTGCCGATATGGAAAGGGCCGGACTGGTCATCCGCAAGGAGGAGTCGGATCGCTGTTACGACCGCTTTCGCGGGCGCCTGATGTTCCCCATCTGCGACGAACAGGGCCGGGTCATTGCCTTTAGCGGTCGCGTGTTGGTGGGGGATGAAAAGACCGCGAAATACGTCAACTCCCCGGAGACGCCAATTTTCACCAAGAGCAAAGTGTTCTTTGGTTTGGATAGGTCGAAGCGGGCGATCTTGGATGCCGGCCATGCGATTGTTTGCGAGGGACAGCTGGACATGATTGCGTGCTTCATGGCGGGGGTGCGGAACATCGTCGCCCCTCAGGGAACGGCGTTCACGCCAGACCATGGACGTATCCTCAAGCGCTACGTCAACGAGGTCGTGCTCTGTTTCGATTCAGACAACGCGGGACAAAACGCGGCGGTGCGCTCGCTTGATGCGTTGTTGGGCTCGGGCTTGGCGGTGCGAGTTGCGGTCGTTCCCGCGCCTCATGATCCGGACAGCTTCATCAAGGAGCGGGGCGGCGAGGCGTTCGCTGAACTGGTTAAAACTGCTCCGGGGTTTTTTGACTACTATCTCAACCGCCTGATCGCTCAAAATGACATTGCCTCGGATCGTGGGCGGCTGGTGGTCTTTCGTTCGATGGGCGAGGCCCTGCTCAAGACAGGTAGTGCCGTGACGATTGACACTTACGCGCAGAAAACTGCGCTGCGCCTGGGCGTCCAACCAGAAGCGGTGCGGGCGGAGTTCAAGCGCCTGAAACAGCCCGGCCGGCCTGCCCCGGAAGCTGCCTGCTCGGAAAATGTTGAACCGGAGGTGGCAGGAACCATTTCCCCGCCAAGTTTGCATGAAGGGTGGCTGCTCAAATTGCTGCTGCTCCACGAAGAGTTCGTGCCTTGGGCCATCGAGCATATGGCCGTTGAGTGGATCGAGCATCCGACGGTTCGATC
>JAFMIZ010000140.1 GCA_017853715.1 Pedosphaera sp. | reverse complement strand
TTTCTTTGCCGCTGCGTTGTCGGTTTCCGTTGAAGCGATCGTCGCGTTCAGCGGCTTCGTTGTCGGACTGTTCGGCTACCATTGAGCTTGGTTCTTTCATCTGCGGAGTTGGAAGAGCCTGGTGGTGAAGCCGTCGGCCTACGGGTTGGCGGCTTCTGCCCGTTATGGCATCGGCCATTGCCTGACAGGCGAGCCGACTTGCTGCTCGCGAGCCGAGTCGTAAGACGACTGGAGTAGCGGTGCCTCCTCTGACGTGCCGACACCGTTCTCGACCGCGTCACCTGTGATGCGGTCGATGAAATTCTCGATGGACTCAGCGGTCACGAAGGCCCGGCGCCCGATGTTCACCCGCGCGAGTTGGCCGCTGTCGATGAGTTTGTAGATCTTGGTCCGGCCGATGCCGCCAAGGAAGTCGCTGACCACAGGACGCGAACCTGTGATCGGGACGAGTTTCCGAACTTCTTTATCCACCATGCCGTACGCATCCTTCCCGTGGTGTTCACTCACGATCGCCGTTGTCGTTATAGTGTCACTATTGACGAAAGAATGACACCTTGCACAGGTGTCATGTTTGGACCAGAACGACACCATTCACGGAGGCGTGTGCAAATGAGCAAGTTCAAGCCAAGCCAATTAATCATCTACACAACGGAATTACCAGGCGGTGGCACCGTGGAGGTCACTGACCGCGCTTTCGTCCCGTTCGGAAACAAGGGTCTTTATACGCATCGCGAATTGACTTACCGACACCCTGGCGACGTGACGAGACTCCCCCACACGGTCGTCTTTCAGACCGGCGACGCGGGAATCCCAGTTTGCGCTTCTGTGCGCGTAGACGCAGATGGAGGTACCGGCGTTATGACGAAACATCTGAAAGCTTTAAGGCTCGAGGAGATTCGCGCCGATGTATTCGCCTTCGCTGGCCTGTACACCCGCACCCCGCAGGGCGATTACATGCGCCGACTGGGCCGCGCCGAGTTCGAAACGAATCGCGGCGCCGTTGCCAAAGTGGGCTCCAGACGCCGCATGACTCCCCACCTGTTGGCACAGATCGCCAGCATCCACAACGGTGCCACCCCGGGAGGAAAGATCGCCGCGGTAAAGAACGCATTCCATGTGGAGCGCCGTCAAGCACTGCGCTACATCAGCGCGGCGCGTGATGCTGGCCTTATCAGTGAAGACGGCAATGAGTAAGCGGGCCAACGGTGAAGGCAACGTCCGGCAACGCCCAAACGGCACGTGGGAATCCCGACTCTCCTACATCGATCCGGTGACGGACAAGCACCGCTCAGTCAGCGTCTACGCTCCCACCGCCACCGAATGCCGTCAGAAGTTAAAAGATCTGCGTAAAAGGATCGACGAAGGCAAGCCGGCCAAGGACTCCCCCGACACCGTGGCCACGTGGCTCAAACGCTGGCGGGAATCCTCACTTGCCGCTTCGGACCGTAAGCCGACTACCCGCGTTCTCTACGCCGGCTTGTCGAAAAGACATTTGGAGCCCGAACCGTTCGGATCTCTGCGTCTGAACAAGCTACGCCCCAACCATGTCGAGGAACTCGTCGTCGCGCTGCGAGGCAAAGGACTAGCCGACTCCTCAGTGAGGCAGGTCTACACCGTTCTACGGCAGGCGCTCGACGTGGCGGTACGCGACGGCCTGCTCGCCGATAACCCGGCGGTCAAGGTGAAGAGGCCGGGTGTGGCACGTAAGGAGGCGCGCTATCTGTCTGCGGACGAGTTGGTCCAGCTACTGAAGTCCGCCAAAGGGCTGCGCTATGAGTTGGCGGTGATGCTGATGGCGGCGACCGGCCTGCGCCGCGGCGAGGTGGCCGCCTTGCTGTGGTCGGTGGTGGACTTGAAGAAATGCGAATTAACCGTGTTGCGGACCTTGTCGCGGGTCGAAGGCCACCTCGTCCTGACCGACGTGAAGACTGACCGCTCCCGGCGCCGAGTGCCAATCCCGGCCGGCCTTGTGACCGCACTCAAGGCTCACCGCAAGCGACAACTTGAGGAACGGCTGGAGGCCGGCGATCAGTGGACCGAGTCCGGCGCGGTATTCGCCACTGAGTCCGGCACCCATGTGGACCCCCGCAATTTGCTTCGGACCGTGGAGTTGGCGGCGAAGAAGGCGAACCTCCAAGGAGTGGGCGCGCACACGATGCGGCATAGCGCGGCGGTCGCGTGGCTTGAGTCCGGTGTGCATATCAAGGCCGCGGCTGACCTGCTCGGCCACTCCAGCATCGCCATCACCGGGGACCTATACGGGCACACCACCGACGACACTGCCCGAGCCGCGGTGGACGGCCTCGGTAAGGCGCTGGGTTTGTAAACGAGGCTAGTCGTATTGGATGGAGCTGGTTATCTCAATTGCTTCCGAGCCGCACTTCGGGCAGGACTCAGCATCCCAGACCGGGGATTCGGTTCCGCATTTACGGCAAGGGAAAATCTTTTGCTTTTCGACACTTGCCCAGTCGCGGCTCTTGAAGCCCGTATCGGCGCCGCCAATCCCATGTTCGGGACAGACGACTATCGCGTAGACGTCGCCGTACCACCCGAGACTGAAGCTGCCTTCAGCACTGAATCGCTCTCCGCAGCCGTTGCAGCGATACATATTCAAGGTCCCCATTGCCTCAACCTTGCACGCCGAGCGGCAGAGTTGTCGGAAGCGGTAGGGGCATTGGCGTCATTAGCGGCGAGGACCGCCCATCGGGAATTCCGAGAACCAGCGGGGCAGCACCATCTCCCGTTCTTCGCCGCGAAGAGCTTCCGTTGGCACATGATGCTTTGTGCATGAACGCTCCCGCCGTTCCTCACGGCTCTTGCACTCGGTGCAAAGGTTTTCGTCCCACCGCGCTCGCTTTGGCTTATCGCGCTTCGCCTTTGACACGGCTCGGCCCCCCTTCTTTGTTATGCGGCCCCGCCGCAACCGCCAGGCGCTGACGGCTGGTCATCTGGTCCAAAACATGCCGGCGGGTTCCAGCCGACGCCCTGGAATGGGATGATCCATCCGATCTGCTTCCAGTACGAACCGTCTGGGAACGGTGCGCCCTTGCAGTAAGGCACGAGCATCACATTGCCGACACCACCCTGGCACCACATCCCAGTCCCATTCGGCACCTGCGGATCCATGAGGACGGGTTCCGCACGCACCAGTGGAGCGGTAATCACGGCGGCAACCGCGACCGATGCGGCAGCAGTAGCGAGCCCAGAAAGTCGTTTCATTCCACAATTAGTACCAGCGGCGAGTGACACATGTGCACTATTTCAATTAGTGCTACTAAGTAATGAGTACTCAAATATTCGATAGTGGAGTCGAGTTGGCGTACCGCCGCTTCTCCGAGGGCCGTATCGACATCGTCAAATCGGGCCGGCGGTGGCGACAGTTGGGTCCACCGCTGCCGAGAAGCTACAGATCGTCTAGCGGTATCCCTACCCCGTCTCCGCTGAATAGATCGCCAGCTTCGACTCGTGCCTTTTGTAGCATTTTGCGCAGTTTCTCGCCCTCAGGAGTGCTTGCCGTCTCCTGCAACACAGCATTGCGCGGCGGTGCGCAGGGTGGCGGCGGTCCCGTTACGCGCCTGACGACTTGGGCAAGTTCCTCGCCCGCGTCCCCTATGTCGTCCCCGGCTTCTGCATGATCGTTGTAACGGTTCAACGCGTCCCGCAACAGGCTTTGAATCGATGACTTCGTCCAACCGATTCCAGCCATGTCGCTTACCTTCCTGAACCTGGTAGGCCGCCGCCGACAACCATGATTCCCGTCTTCAACGCGCCTTTGTAGGGGATCCACTACATGGACATTCGATGTTGACACCGAACACGCGAAGTACCTACTGATGCCGCAAGGGTCTGCTCAACCATGAACACTGGCAACACCGCGAAGTCCTGGTGTTGATCTGATAGATCAGCTCACCGCCAAAACAGATCGACCCAACCCGCTCACCGCCGGTACTCGCATGGATCCGCTGGATCTGATCGACGTAGCGCGGGAATGTGGCGTGCCGCAATCTGCTGGTGCAAGCGTTAGCCGACGTGCCAATACCCCTTGCCTACACCTTCGAAAGGAGAATGTTGAGCTGGTCATCTTTTCTGTCGTAAGCGAACAGCATCTTCCAACCGTCCCATTCCTCTTCCTGAGCGCCGGCTGACCACCCCGCCGCCCCCATATTTGTCAGGCGGAACTTGACACTAGACGGTATTCCAGCTTGTTCGACGACGCACCTGATGAAGTTGAATTGTTCTTCGGAGGTAGATTCGTTGATGGAGAAACTGATTGAATTATTGTTGTCCAACAGTTTGTACGTTCCTTCGCCGCACTTCTCCGCAATTACTTTTGCCGAGCCTCCACGGATTTGGGCGTACAAGTCTTCAATTTGGGATCGAAAGACTAATGCGAGCGCGCCCGCAATCAAAGCTACGGCGATGCCTACACCCAGCCCGATCTTCAGTCCCCTCCTCATAGGCGGCTTCCTGGGCGTACCGACGACTGGCGTCGGCCCGCCAACCAGGGCGTACTCGTCGGTCCAAGTTGCGCCGTCGAAATACCGCTGTCGGCTCGGATCAGTTTGATCCGGATACCATCCGGGCGCGGACCCTGGCGTTTCCGAATCAGTCATCGGAACCCTCTCCTCTTTCGTAATTGCCCTTAGCTCTGTGCTGCTTGAATCCACCGTGCCCGTCCACCGGTTGCAAGTTGAAACAGAAGGGGCACATCTTTAAAACCGAAGACTTTTTCTTTTTCGCTGCCACGCCGATCTCCCCACCCGACCCTAGGCCAGCAAACAGATTTTCGGCAAAGCGAATAACTGGTTTGGGTACGGGGTTTGGGTACGAGCAAGAAAGGCGGCCTCCGTGTTGCCGGAAACCGCCTTTGACCTGCGTCGGGCTGACAGTGTGGTGTTCCAGGACATCGGAATAGGGTGTCTCACGACATCGGCATAGCCG
>JAFMIZ010000139.1 GCA_017853715.1 Pedosphaera sp. | reverse complement strand
GCCGTGGGATTTGGAACTCACGGAGCAGCTTGAGCGTGTTGTGTGTCGTGAGGAAGGTGTCGTTCAGGTCCACCTCCGGGTCCGCCACCCCCGCCCGAATGTCGGAGTTGGCGGCCAAATGCCACGCTTCGGTGATGGGGGCCTTCTCGGTGGCCCGGCGCAGGATGTCACGGCAGATCGCCAAATCATTCAAGTCGGCCTCAAACAGGGTGAAGTTGGGATCCTGTAGGGCGCGGTCTAAATTCTCCCGCCGCCCCAGCTTCAGGTTGTCAATGCCCACCACGGTGTGTCTGCGCGCCAGCAAGGCATCCACCAAGTGGCTGCCAATAAATCCGGCGGCACCGGTAACCAGACAATGAGAATTCATTAGGCGGGCAAGGGAATCGTTTTTTGCTCCGAAAGTCGAGGCTGGACCCGGCGGCGAGTTCACGTGCCTTTTTGTCTCGCTTTCGGACGAAAACCTCTCCTAGCTTTTGCCTCCATGTTTGACAACTTGCTGCGCGCTATCCGGTTCATTTTTCGAGGTGAGTTTCGCCGCGTCTGGAACGAAGTTCACGTGCGGTGTTTTCGGTTTGTTTGGTCCCTCCTCTTCGCATTCATCGCCCCCTTCCGTAAGTCAGGCAGATCCACGATTTCCAGTCACTTCTCCCGAGAGACGGATTATCCGGTCGCCTTTAAGTCACCGGATCATATCGCGCCCAAGGGGACGGCCGTCAACAACAGTACCAACAAATACTTCATTTTGAAAATGGACCGTCATTTCCGAGCCGCCTTTCCCCAGGCGAGCCCCCTGCGGATGATGGATTTGGGATGTGCGGGGGGACAGACCGTTGTTGATTTCATGACGTTGTGCTGGCAGGGAGTCGGACTGGAGGGGTCAGATTTTTCTCTAAAGCACAAGCGGGCCAACTGGGCTCAGTATGCCAACACCAATCTCTTTACCTGTGACATCACCAAGCCTTTCACGGTGAAAGACCATGGGCAGCCGGCGCAATTTCATCTGATTACCGCCTGGGAAGTGATGGAGCACATCGCCACGCCCGACTTGGACCAAGTATTTCGAAATGTGGTGGCCCACCTGGAAGTTGGCGGTTGTTTCGTTGCCTCCACCACGGAAACCTCCGACATTCATGAGGGCTTGGAGCTTCACCAGACGCGGTGGACCAACGCCCAGTGGCATGACTATGTGACGCGTCATCATCCCCAATTGGAGCGGGTGGACCTCGGGCTCAAGATTTATCAATACGTCCGCTACAATTTTATACACCCCTCGTTCTTGGTGTATCGGCGCCGCGCTTGAGTGAATCATTATGGCAAACCTGCTCGCGAGCCTTTCCAATTCTTCGCTGGTGCGCCGTACCGTGCGCACCTTGCGCCTTCACAAGCTGGCCAACGCCTGGCTGCGGCGTTTTCCCAAGCAGGGGCGTCTGCCGGGTAGCGGCGTGCGATGGCGGGCCACGCGGCTGGAGAGTATTCCGCTGGCGCATGAGATGTTCGAGAAGGGCAATCTCTACGACCCCGAATTGCTGCCCGACAATTTCACCACCTTTGCCGATTTGGGATGCAACGTCGGTTTCTTCACCTGCTGGCTGGCGCATCAGGCCAAGGGTCGGACCCTCAAGGGGTTGATGTTGGACGCCAATCCAGATGCGGTCGAGGAGGCTCGCTGGCACGCACAGGCCAATCGTATGCCGGACGTGGCGGGCATTCACGGCATTTTGGGGGAGAGCAGTCCAACCGGGGCGGTGGCCTTTTACCTCTACGAATCGAATATATGCTCCACCAGCCAGTTGCCAGACATCGAGCGCATGGGGCTGGCGGGCAAGTGGGCCAAGATTTCAGTGCCCTGCTTGAGCTTGGAGACCGAGTGGCAACGGCGCCATGGCGACCTGCGCTGCCATGTGTTAAAGGTGGATATCGAAGGCAGCGAGCTAAACTTTCTCCAAACCGAATCCGCCTTCCTGCGCCGCGTGGACACCATTATCCTCGAGTGGCATAAATGGAGGGTTTCACTGGAAAACGTGTGTGCTTGCCTACAAACCGCAGGTTTCAAAATGATTAAGGTTCTGGACGAATCCCAGAATATGGGGACTGCCGTATTTGGCCGGATGACTGCCAAATAGATAAGCCAAGCCACTTTACCCCCGCTTTTTGAACACCATGATGGGGTGGAATGAAAGCCACCAAAGGCCCAGCCTGTTTAGAAGTTTGGTCATCCATGGTCTTTCAAAACGGTCTAGCAGGGGTGGACCATAATTGCTGCCCGTGCCGCAAATGAATTCGAATCCAGCTTGCTCCACGATACTCCTAACCGTGCGAGTATTGTAGATTTTGTCAATCGGTTGGAGCACAACCCAATTGGGGTGGTTTAGCTTTTCCGCCAGTATTCTCACAATCAGCCACGGCAGGTGGAAGAAATTTGGGAATGACACCAGAAAGTGGCCTCCAGGTGCCAAAACTTTGTGAATTTGGGCAAGTGCGGGTCCGGGTTGCTCCAGATGCTCAATCACCTCCATCAGGGTTGCGACCTGAAATGACGCTGGCGGTAATTGCAGGTTGTAGATGTCACCGGGGAAAAAATTGGCTTTCGGAAGAGCCCGAGCGGCGTTCTCCACTGCCACTGTGCTTTGGTCCAAACCGGTAATGTTCTCTTCCTTGATCAACCCTTCGCTTACCAGTTGTGCGGGTAGACGCCCGGAGCCGCAGCCAAGTTCCAACAACTTGGAGTTGGGTTTCATGATTCTCCGCAGTTCGGGAAGAGCGTAGGTATACCACGGTCCCAGATGGCGAATAAGCTCACGTTCCGACCCATGATAGGCGCCCGTCGCAGTATCCATGACACTGTAGTGCCTGTCATACCAACCCGCTTCTTTCGCGCGTATCGTCTCTAACTCTGGGTTCGTTTTGTTTGGTTCTGGACGCATGGTACAAGGAGCATTAATCAATCGGTCTTAAAGGCAAAACCAATCCCCTCGCCAGGCCACCAGTGGCCGGTCGGTTTCTCAGCGTAGTATAGAAATTGCCTCTTTCGCTCTAGTGCCCAGTCCAACAGGCGGTTCGTGTGGGCAGCGTTGTCGCTCAGCACGACAGACTGCAGCGACAACTTTGAGGCTACAGCCTCATACTCCTTGGTCTCAAAATCCGGCGAGTGGTCGCTGTCGTGGATGAACACATCCACGGATTCTTTCAAGGCGGCCAGTGTGGTGAGCGAATCCGCGTACACCATCCGGGCCGGTTGGTCATACGGAGGCTGCAGCAGGTAGCCCGCCGCGGGGTTGATGTCTATGCCGATCCATTCGCCCGGGGCTCCCTCGGCGGTATTCCGTTGCAGGGCGGCCACAAGGACCACCGACCCCAATCCCTTGTCCACGCCCGTCTCTACCACCACCTTCGGCTTGAGCGCGCGAACCAAGGCGTACCACCCCATGCGCCGTCCAAACCGAACTTCGGTGTCGGCAATGTACTTTTCGGGTGAGGCTTGGGTTTTTTGGACGATGTGTGCCTTGAGTTTTTCATCCCCCTCGATCTCCCGGATATAGCCCATGAGTTCCGCATGCGATTTGCCGGTCACCAACGCCAGCGTCGCAGCGAGGTAGTCCAAACTCATCGGGTGCAGGTTATAGGTGTAGTTGTAGTGTTCGCGCGAGGTGAACACCCAGCAGAAGCCCATCCACACGGGCTTGAGGGTGACGAGCAGCGAGCACCACAGCCGCCAAGGCATCAACAACAGGCGCCCCAGCCACGTGCTCTTGGCAAAGTTGCGGAAGGCGCTCATGGTCGAAGGCTTCTAATTCGGGACGACATAAAATCAATAATGGCGCAGGTTGGTACCAGTTGACGTTAATGGCAGCAAGCCGTTTTGCCCTGCTCCCTATCTTACCACGTGGGGCTGAATACGGTTCTGTATCTTGCGCCATGTCCGCTGCCAGGGAGTCAAGGGAGCCGTATCCGCAGTCAAAGCCACAAGGTCGGCGCGAGCCGCCGGCTGCAGCCGTTTGGCGGCGTCAACGCAGTGGCTGTTGTGATAGATCACAACCCCGTCCAGATGCGTGACCGTGGGCCAGCCCCTGGTTCTCGTCGGGGCAAGGTGGGCCCGATAGTTGTATTGCGAAGGCAGCAGCACAATCTGGTCATAGTAACCGGTCAGCAACACTTCGTTCAGGGTAAGCTGGTCATCCACGCTGCGAAAGCGGGATCGCCCTCGGATTACGATTTCCTCCCGCGCCGCTTTGCTCTTTTTTGCATCCCAAAAGGTCACTCCGGCATTGAGATAATTCGACGTATAGCCCTGACCCAGGAGGTAGCGTCCGGCTTGGTGCTCCGCGCTCCCGGCGAACATGGCGCCGCGGAGCAATTGCGGCAGCGCTGGGAGGGTTTGCAGGCATAGCACGTCAGAATTGTCCACGATCAGCGCATAATCCGCCCCTAGTTCATCAATGAACAGAAACCGCCGGTAATATAGTTCCCTCATGGCATCTTGGAAGCTGGGGTCCTGCGCCCTCAGATGATAGCTGATCCCGGGAATCCGGCGCTCCGGGAGTTTCTCGCCAATGATGAACGCGTGCAGTTCAAGGTGCTGGTTCCGCGCAAAACTGGAAAAGGTGTAATCCAGTCGTCCGGCGTGAGGGCCGGACGCAACCGTGACGACGACTTGTTTGGGTTCAGCCATGGCAACAAGATGCGGAATTGAGCGCGCGTGCGCCAGTCTGGAGGTCGCCCGCCCACCTGCGGGGGTAGGGGCGGACATCTTGCCTGCGGGCGAGCCGGGCATCCTTGCCCGGTGGTCTGGCGCTGGCGCGGAACCTGGTAAAGGAAAGGTAAAGTGCAGCGTGTGATACCGTATGTATGCCACAAAAACCGGTATCAAAAAGTATCATTGGGTATCATAGAGTCAAAAAATCACCCCAGCAGTTGACCCGGACCAGCAGACGTGAATCCGTGTGCGCGGCGCTACGCAGAGATGGAATTGCTCTAGCTTCGTTTTACGCTGGCTTGCCCCCTGCGGGTGAGTC
>JAFMIZ010000138.1 GCA_017853715.1 Pedosphaera sp. | reverse complement strand
CGATTCCCGGCGTGACTTTGCCGGGCGCTTGTGGAAGCTTGGCCGCCCTTATGAAAAACCTTTGGACTGTGTGTGCACTTACCCTCGCGCTGGGCCTGTCTCTCGCCCGTGCGGAGGAAACAAAGACGGCAGAGACCAAACCCGAGGCGCCCAAGGCCGAGGCTAAACCCACAGCTCCGAGTTTTAACGACCCCTCAAAACTTACCGAAAAGGCCCCGGAAAGCTTTAAAGTAGAGTTTGAGACTACCAAGGGAAAATTCACCATTGAGGTCACTCGTTCGCTTTCGCCGAAAGGTGCAGACCGCTTCTACAATTTGGTTCGCTCAGGCTACTTCAAGGATATCGCCTTCTTTCGCGTAATCCCCGGATTCATGGCCCAGTTTGGCATCCATGGTGATCCGGCGGTCTCAGCTAAGTGGCGCGAAGCCAACATCACCGATGACCCGGTCAAAGGAAGCAACACGCGGGGAACAATCTCCTTTGCAACGGCGGGGCCAAACACTCGCACAACGCAACTGTTCATCAACTTTGGCAACAATCAAAATCTTGATGGTATGGGCTTCTCTCCCTTCGGCAAAGTAATCGAGGGCATGGATGTCGTGGACAAGATCAACAGC
Organism: Pedosphaera sp.; assembly: GCA_017853715.1. GTDB lineage: Bacteria > Verrucomicrobiota > Verrucomicrobiia > Limisphaerales > DSYF01 > DSYF01. Next base: position 4,409 of record JAFMIZ010000138.1, on the reverse strand, counting down.
GAAACCGGCGAGCGCCCTGATCAAGGTGCCATTCAGATGCGGGGCAATACCTACCTGACGGCATCCTTTCCCAACCTAGATTACATCAAGTCCGCAAAGCTGATTGACGACTCCAAAAAGTAACCCCTTCTAACCCCAAACAATATTATGAGCGAAGTTGCAATTCTTACCACCAGCGCCGGTGAAATGACCCTCGAATTCTGGACGGACGTTGCGCCCGGCCACGTCGAGAATTTCAAGAAGCTGGCGAAACAAGGCTTCTACGACGGCACGTGCTTTCATCGCGTGATCAAGGGATTCATGATCCAGGGCGGCGACCCGCTGACCAAGGACGATTCCAAGCAGCGCCAGTGGGGTACGGGCGGTCCCGGCTACCAGATCGAGGCCGAGTTCAACGACAAGGCCCACACTCGCGGCGTGCTCTCCATGGCGCGCTCCAGCGACCCGAATTCCGCCGGCAGCCAGTTCTTCATCTGCCATGGCGACCCGCGCTTTCTCGACCGCCAATACACGGCGTTCGGCCAGCTCATCAATGGGGACGACGTGTTGGAGAAGATCGCCACCACGCCCACCGCACCCGGCGATCGCCCGCTGGCCAAGCAAACCATCATCAGCGTGAAGATCGTCGAACAAGCGTAAGCCCCTTCGCCCGTTTCAAGTGGTTGGTTGCAAGTTGCAGGTTGAGGCCATCGCGCCACCCCGACTTGCAACCTTCAACTTTCAACCTGTAACGCGCATTCCTCATGGCCCGCGATCAACTGGCGCAACTGCTGACGGCGATGGGATGTCCGGCGGACAAATCCCGTGAGATGGCCGCGCAGCTCGACAAGCGCGCCAAACAACTCATGGCCGAGAGGGGCCGCACGTATGAGGAGGCGTTGACCCATCTGCTCAAGCTCATGCGCGAAGGGTGGGCCGCCAAGGAGCGGGGGCTGTGACTCGAAGCAGCGGACGTCAGTCCGCTCTAACTATCCTTGGAAAATCAGAGTGAGCCGCCTCACGTCGGCTGCTACAATTCTGCAAATGAGCGACATCAAACCTTGGCCGCTGATCAGTTCGAAGCCCGTCGGGGACTTCCGCATTTTCACCATCCGCTCCGACGTCAAAAAGTCGCCGCGCACGGGCAAGGAGCACGACTTCTACGTCATCGAATCCGTCAACTGGGTTAACGTCATCGCCGTGACGCCCAACCGTGAACTCGTGATGATCGAGCAATATCGTCACGGCTCTAACACGGTGGAACTCGAAGTGCCCGGCGGCATGATGGACAAGCACGAAACTTCACCCGCGGTGGCCGGTGAGCGGGAGCTTCGCGAAGAAACGGGCTACGCTGGCGAGAACGCGCGCGTCATCGGCAAAATCTTTGCCAACCCCGCCATCCTGAGCAACACGGTCTTCACCGTGCTCGTGGAGAATTGCCAGAGCGTCCACCCCCTCGAGTTGGACCATGGTGAGGACCTGGTTACGCGCTTGGTGCCCATGGATGACATCCCCAGGCTGGTCGCCTCTGGGCGCATCGGCCACTCATTGGTTACGGTGGCGCTGTATCACTTCGACCTCCTGCAACGCGGCCTGAAATAGTATTGTAGTCCGATCCCGCTCACGGTTGCTGGGGTAGCAGCCCCTGGCCGAATTGCACCAAGGCCATCACTCCGTCCCACCACCAGTGCAGCACCGTGGTCAGGTTGGTCTCCGCCGTCAGCCACGGCAGGCCGAGCAATAGCACGAGCGCATTGCCAAGAAAGATGATGGTGGCCGAGAACAGGTAGCCGTGCTCTGTGATGTCCGATTGCCGCGTCTGCAGGATGTAAGCGGTCAACGTCACATGGAATGCGTAGGTGGCACCGAGGAATAGGTGGAAGGCGATCAAGTAGCTGTGCCAGTCCCAAATGAGATGGCCGCTGACAAACACCAGCAAGACCAACGCGGCATACAACGGGAAAAAATACGGGGCGAGCGCGATGAGAAAGTTGCTCTTGGTCACCACCACGTGCCCGCCCTTGGAGGTTACTTTCATCCGCTTCACCTCGCCCCCGAACAACCATGCCCAGATGGCGTGTGTCAGTTCATGCCCGAACACGTAAATCCACATGGGCTTGGGCAACATGAAGAAGATCACCACCCAGCAACCCGCCCCCGCCAGCATCATGACCCAGGTGGTATCGGCACGTCCCGAGGCGAGCAGAAGTTTCCACAACGCCACCGCGGCGCCGCCGCACACCGGCAGCAGCAGCAAACCCAGGGCGAACTTGAACCACTTCAACACGCGGCAAGGGAACGAAATGACAGCCGCCATGACCAGCCGAAAGGCAGTCTCCTCAGGTGCGCAAGCCCTTGCCCCCCGCTGGTCGAAGTGCTCTCCCGGATGATGGACGATTTAACAAACACTGAACTATCCTGGCAGAACTCCTGCCGCTCCCGAATGTGGTAGGGACGGCGCGGTGCGCCGTCCGCGCCACCGAGCGCAGCGTCAGGTGGCGCACCGTGGAACAACCGTCGCCTGACGCGAAGCTCGGCAACGGTGACATCGCAGCGCGATGCCCCTACCCATCACTTTCACCTTTGCTCGCGGCGATTTGAAATTAACCTCCCGCGCATGACACAGAACGAAGTCATTGAAATCTTTCGCAAGTCCGGTGCGCTGCTCGAAGGCCACTTCATCCTGCGCAGCGGATTGCACAGCCGCCAGTTCTTCCAATGCGCCCTCGCCCTGCAATCCATGCCCGACGTGGAGAAGCTCGGCTCCGCGATCGCTGAAAAGCTTCGCCCGCTGGGAGCCGTGACGGTGGTTGCCCCGGCGATGGGCGGACTCGTCATCGGCCAGGAAGTGGCGCGTCAATTGGGCGTGCGGTTTATCTTCGTGGAGAAGGAGGACGGCAAATTGGTGCTGCGCCGCGGATTCAAGATCGTCGCTGGCGAAAAGATTCTGGTGGTCGAGGATGTGGTGACCAAAGGCGGCCGCGTGCAGGAGACGCTCGACATCGTCAAAGCCCATGGTGGCATCGCCGTTGGCATCGGCATGGTGGTGGATCGCTCCAACGGCAGCGTCAACTTGGGCGTGCCCACGTTCAGCCTGCTCGCGCTCAAGGTGGAGGCGTTTGAGCCCGACCGGCTCCCGCCCGATCTGGCCGGCACACCCGCCGTGAAGCCCGGCAGCAAGTGATTTCGTGATTCTCAATTGCCGTCTGCAGCCCTAGCTTTGCACCATGTTCAAGCCCGCCGATTTGTTTGACCTTTCGCAAACCGAACACCCCGCGCTGTTCGAGGGCTGCGAATTCGCGTGGGACGCGTTGAAGCGCCTCAAGGATTATCTCAACGGCAATCTCCGGCCCGCGCTGCACAACACCTGCGAAGGGGTGGCCTTCATCGGCCCGGACGTCTTCATCGGCGAGGGCACGGTGGTCGAGGACGGCGCGATGATCAAGGGTCCCACTATCATCGGACGCAACTGCCGGATTCGCCACAACGCCTACATTCGCGAGCAGGTCATCGTGGGCGACGATTGCGTGGTGGGGAACTCCTGCGAACTCAAGAGCGCGGTGCTGTTCAACGGTTGTCAGGTGCCGCACTTCAATTACGTGGGCGATTCCATCCTAGGCCACAAGGCCCACCTGGGTGCGGGCGTGGTGCTGTCCAACGTCAAATCACTCAAGGGCAATGTCACCGTCACGCACGACGGCCAGAAGCTCGATACCGGTCTGAGCAAGTTCGGCGCGTTGCTGGGCGATGGCGCCGAGATCGGCTGCAACGCCGTCCTCAACCCCGGCAGCATCATCGGGCGCCACGCGGTGGTCTATCCGCTGACGAACTGGCGTGGCGTACTTGCCGCCAGCAGCATCGCGAAGCATCGGGGTCAAATTGAAGTGACCAAACGCACACCCCGGGGCTAGGGCGGTTTAAACAAACCTGTAGCCATTTCTTTCGGGGGGGTGTCTGGCTGGGAGGCGTGAAGACGATCTCCTTGGATTTGCGCGAACGGATTCTTGCAGCCTGCGACACGGGCGATGCTACCCGCGCGGCCGTGGTGGGCGGCTTTCGCGTGTCATTGGGCATGGTCAAGAAGCCCCTCCAGCAGTGTTGCCCTATCGGCAAGGCGTGCTCCCATCACCATCGCTCTGGGCGCAAGCCTGGGCATGTCATCCGCCAGCAGCACCAGCTCCGGGCGCTGGTTCAGCAGAAGCCTGATTTGATTCTCGCAGAGCTTCGCGCGGCGGCGGGACTCAACTGCACGCTGCCGGCCATCCACGACGTTCTGATTCGGCTTGGACTGACATATAAAAAAGACGCTCCGGGCCGTCGTCCCAGCCACGAAATGTTCGCGCAGCTTCCGCTGCTTGGTCTCACTTAAACGACTCTTTCTCATGCCGCCTATGGATAACACATTTCTGCGTTATCTAGGACAGCCCCTT
>JAFMIZ010000137.1 GCA_017853715.1 Pedosphaera sp. | reverse complement strand
GAGTTTGTGTTCGCCGCGCCGATCTTCGCGTTCGGCCTCGTGGCCTTCGGCTTCCTCGGCATGGGACCCGTGACCATCGCGGTGGACAGTTATGGCCCGGTCACCGACAACGCGCAGTCCGTTTATGAATTGAGCCAGATCGAGGCGCGTAAGGACATCAAGTCGGAGATCAAGCGCGACTTCGGCTTTGATGCCGACTTTGAGAACGCCAAGCATCAGCTCGAAAAGGGCGACGGCGCGGGCAACACCTTCAAGGCCACCGCCAAACCCGTGCTCATCGGCACCGCCGTCGTCGGCGCGACCACGATGGTGTTCGGCATCATCATGCTGCTCGAAAATATGTTCGGTGGCGTGGTGACCAAGCTCTCCATCGTGCAACCCGAAATCATCCTCGGCCTCATCATGGGCGGCTCGGTGATCTACTGGTTCACCGGCGCCTCCTGCCAGGCGGTCGTCACCGGCGCGTATCGCGCGGTGGTTTACATCAAGGAGAACATGAAGCTCGACGCCAGCACGGCCTCCGAGAGAGACTCGAAGGAAGTTGTCCGCATCTGCACCGTGTATGCGCAGAAGGGGATGTGGAACATCTTCATCGTGGTGTTCTGCTTTTCCCTCGCGTTGCCGTTCTTCAACCCCTACTTCTTCATCGGCTACCTCATCGGCATCGCGTTCTTCGGCCTGTTCCAGGCCATCTTCATGGCGAATGCCGGCGGTGCATGGGACAACGCCAAGAAGATCGTCGAAGTGGACATGCGCCAAAAGGGAACCGACCTGCACGCTGCGACGGTCGTCGGTGACACCGTGGGCGATCCCTTCAAGGATACCAGTTCTGTGGCGATGAATCCGGTGATCAAGTTCACCACGCTATTCGGTCTGCTGGCGGTCGAGATCGCGGTCGAGATGACCACGAAATACCAAGCCGCACTCAAGCTGAATCCTAACGCGATGAACTGGAGCCCGTGGATCGGCGGGTTCTTCTTCCTAGTCGCGCTGGTCTTTGTGTATCGCAGCTTCTACGGCATGCGCATTCCTGAAGACAAGTGAGTGGCACGGGCGTCTCGCCCGCGTGTGTCCGAATTGCAACCCGCGAACGGCAACGTTCGCGGGTTTTTGGTCGGGGCGCCAATGTCCGCAGCGGCATTTCAAAGCAAATAGAGACGAACGAGCCGATCCGGAGATTGGCGCTCCTTTACTCAAACTTCCGGCCTTGATTGGAGGCAGCGCGGACGATGCGTAGCAGACCGAAGTCGTAGCGACCGTCGAGCGCGCTGTGCACTGGGGTGATGGACGGGCCAGAGTGCGTGCGCAGGACCTCGGTGATGCACTCCCAATCCTCCCCGTTGAGCAACGCGCGCAATGGCACTTTCTCGCCTGCTTCGATCGCCGTTGCCAGATGGCCATGCACTGTTCCGGCGATGATTTGGCGGGCACGGGCAATTTCCGCCACGGTTTCGCCTGCACGGAAACGACGCAATGATTCGAGCACCGTATCCGTCAGTGCTGGCTTGGGTGGCGGTGCGGCGGGGGTGAACGAGTCCTCCGCGAAGATTTGCCGGGCGTTGGTGGCAAGGTGCTTGGCAATTTCAGCCAGGAAGGTGGCGCTGAATTCACGCAACTTTTGTGCGCCCACGCCGCTGATGCGGGAAAACTCCACTTCGTTGGCCGGATAAAGCCGTGCCATCTGCCGGAGTGCCACGTCGGAAAAGATGATGTAAGGTGGCACACCGCGCTCGTCGGCGAGGTGCTTGCGCAGTCCCCGTAACCGGTCGAAGAGCATTTCGTCGCAGGCAATCTCGCCCGACTGATGCGTCGCCCGCAGTGGAACCTTCATCGGTCGCGTCAATTTGACTGGCTTGCGCTCCTTCAACACGACATTTCCCTCACGGGTCAATTCCAGGGTGCTGAAGCGCTCGTTCGATTGGGAGAGATAGCCGAGGCGGATCAGTTCGCGACCGATGGCCTGCCACTCCTTGCGACCGTGCTCGTGGCCGATGCCGTAAGTGGAGAGGGATTTATGGCCCCAGTCGCGGACCTTCTCGGTGTCTGCCCCGGTCAACACTTCAACCACGTGATTCAACCCCACGCCGAAATGGCTGTGCTGCCGGATGCGATACACACAGGAGAGAAATTTCTGCGCGGAGAGGGTGCCGTCAAAAGTCTCCCGGGGGGAAAGACAGTTGTCGCACCCGCCGCAGCCGGTGCCGTTATTCCCGTCGCTCCATTCCTCGCCAAAATAACCCAGCAGCTCCACGCGACGGCACTCAGCGGTCTCGGCGTAGTGGACCATTTGTTGCAGCTGCTCGCGGGCAATCTTGCGCTCAGCCGGGTTGGGTTTCTCCTCGATGAACCGGATTTGCTTCACGGCGTCGCCTGCGTTGAAGAGCAGCAGGCATTCGCTGGGCAAACCGTCGCGACCGGCGCGACCGGTTTCCTGGTAGTAACTTTCAATATTCTTGGGCAGGTCGTAATGAACGACAAACCGCACGTTGGGTTTGTTGATGCCCATGCCGAAGGCAATGGTGGCGCAGACCACGCGGATTTCGTCGCGTAGGAAGAGCTCTTGGTTCTCGTTGCGTTGATTCGGCGTCAGTCCGGCGTGATAGGGTCGTGCCTTAATACCATCGCGGGTCAGGCGTTCGGCAAGCTTTTCCGTGGCGGCACGCGAGGCGCAATATACGATGCCAGCTTCGCGGGGACGGTTCCGAACGAAGTCGAGCAACTGGTCGTAGCCTTTGCTCTTCGGCGCGACGCGATACGTGAGGTTGGGCCGGTTGAAGCTGGCCACGAAACAACTCGGCTCGCGTAGCTTGAGTTGAGTGACGATGTCGGTGCGGACGCGGCCCGTGGCAGTGGCCGTGAGGGCCATGATGGGCACGTCGGGGAACAGCGGGCGAAGCTTGGCTAGCTGCCGGTATTCAGGCCGGAAGTCGTGGCCCCATTCGCTGATGCAATGCGCCTCGTCCACGGCGATGAGGCGCACGTTCCAACGCGAGAGGGAGCCGATGGTGCCGTCGAGCATGAGTCGCTCAGGCGCCAGGTAGAGCAGGCGGTATTCGCCGTTATGCAGCCGGCGAAGACGTTCACGCGATTCCGCCTGACCGACGGTGTTGTTCAAACATGTCGCCGCGATGCCGCTGGTCTGCAGGGCGTCCACCTGGTCTTTCATCAACGCCACGAGCGGAGACACCACGACGGTCAGGCCGGTTTGCGTGAGCGCGGGGAGTTGAAAACAAAGGGACTTTCCACCGCCGGTCGGGAGCAGGGCAAAGACATCACGCCCGAGCAACGAGTCTTGGATAATCTGTTCCTGATGCGGCCGGAAGGAGCTGAAGCCGAAATGTTGCTTCAGCAGCGGCAGCAGTGGTGGAACGGGTCTCATCGGTCGGACAGCGTAACGCCTCAGGCAGAAGGATGAAGCCTAAGTTGTTCGCACGTTGTTCAAGTGCGGGCCCTCAATGCTGCTGCAGCCACTCTGAGCTTGCCTTAGTGGTATTCCTGCACGGTCTTGACGGCGTAACCGGTCTTTCGCAGTGCGGCGATGCCGAGGGCGGCAGCTTTGGCTCCCGAGAGCGTCGTCATGATGGGTGTGCCCGTATAAACGGCCGTCGTGCGAATCTTCACTTCGTCCGCCCGCGGGGACTGGCCGGCGGGCGTGTTGATGACGAGTTGGATTTCCTTGTTCTTAAGGAAGTCGATGGCGTTCGGACGCCCCTCGGCGAGCTTGTGGATGCGTTGGACCCTGAGGCCGGCTGCCTCCAACACGCCGGCAGTGCCATTGGTGGCGAGGATCTCAAAGCCAAGGTCAGCGAACTGTTTGGCGACGCCGGCGACGTGTTGCTTGTGCATGTCGCTTACGCTGATGAATACCTTGCCGCTGGTGGGCAGGGGAGAGTTGGCGGCCATCTGCGACTTCGCATAGGCAACGCCTAGATCGGCGTCCAAGCCCATCACTTCGCCGGTGGAACGCATTTCGGGTGAAAGCAAAATATCCTGTCCGTGGAAGCGATTGAACGGGAACACGGATTCCTTTACGGCCCAATACTTCGGCCAGATCTCCTCAGTGACACCGAGTTCTTTCAGAGTTTTTCCGGCCATGACGCGCGCAGCCACCTTGGCCAACGGAACTCCGATGGCCTTGCTGACGAAGGGCACGGTGCGTGACGCGCGCGGGTTGACCTCAAGCACATAAACGACTTCGTCTTTCACGGCATATTGCACGTTCATCAGGCCGACGACCTTCAGCTCGCGCGCCATGGCGTGGGTGTATTCACGGATGATGTTGATGACCTTTTCGGACAAGGAATGCGGGGGCAGCACCATCGCGGCGTCGCCGGAATGAACGCCGGCGAATTCGATGTGCTCCAACATGCCGCCGATGACAATGGTGTTGCCGTTCGGCAGGCCCACGTCAGCGATGCAGTCCACGTCCACTTCCGTGGCGTCCTCGAGGAATTTGTCCACAAGCACGGGGCGCTCGGGGGAGGCTTCAACGGCGAAGCGCATATAATGCTGCAGTTCGGTATCGCTGTAAACGATCTGCATGGCCCGACCACCCAGCACGAAGCTGGGGCGCACCAATACGGGATAACCGAGATGCTTGGAGGCAACGAGAGCCTCGGCTTCATTCGTGGCGAGGCCGTTGGGTGGTTGCGGAATGTTCAGCTTGCGGAGCATCGCCGCGAAGAGCTTGCGGTCTTCGGCAATCTCGATGCTTTGGGGTGAGGTGCCGATGATGTTGACTCCGTTCTTCTGGAGGCCAAGGGCGAGGTTCAGCGGGGTTTGACCGCCGAACTGGGCAATGGCTCCCCAGCACTTTTCGCGTTCGTAAACATGCAGCACGTCCTCCAGCGTGAGCGGTTCGAAGAAGAGTTGATCGCTCGTGTCGTAGTCGGTGGAGACAGTTTCCGGGTTGGAATTCACCATGAGGGTTTCGAAGCCATCTTCCTTCAGCGCAAAAGCGGCGTGGACGCAGCAGTAATCGAATTCGATGCCCTGACCAATACGGTTGGGGCCGCCGCCGAGAATCATGACCTTCTTG
>JAFMIZ010000136.1 GCA_017853715.1 Pedosphaera sp. | reverse complement strand
GCACGTTTGTCGGCCTGGCCTGCCAGGATCTGACCGGCGGACGGCGGCCCGCAGACTTTGATTTCCTTGAATTAAGGACCTGAAGCCCTAACCCCTCGCCCCATCATGTCCAACAATACTCGACTTACCCCGCTCGAAAAAATTGGCTACGGCCTTGGCGACTTCGCCTCGAACGTCGGTTTTCAGAGCATCCTCATCCTGCTGCCGGTGTTCTACACGGACACCTTCGGCCTTAGCCCGGCGGTGATGGGCACGCTCTTTCTCGTGGTGCGGGCCCTGGATGCGATCATCGACCCGGCGATGGGCATCATCGCCGACCACACGAACACCCGCTGGGGCAAATACCGGCCTTACCTGCTCTGGTTTTCCGTGCCTTTTGCGCTGACGATGGTGCTCACCTACACGACGCCGTCCTTCGGGCCGACGGGAAAGATTGTCTATGCGAGCATCACCTACGGGCTGCTCATGGTCCTCTACACGATGGTGAACATTCCCTATTGCGCGCTGGGCGGAGTCATCACGGCGGATTCCCAGGAGCGTGTCTCGGCGAATTCCTACCGCTTTTTCCTCGCGACATCGGCGGGCGTGCTTATCGCCGCGCTTGGGCCGGGAATGGTCAAGACCCTTGGCGGCGACGATCCGAAAGTGGGTTACACCTGGACGATGGCGGCCTTTGGCGTGCTGGCCGTCATCGCGTTCATCGCCTGCTTTGCCCTGACGCGGGAGCGGGTAACGCAGGTGTCAGACGAGAAGGGCACGTTGGGGCAGGAGATCACGACGCTGCTCCGGAACGATCAGTGGGTCATCATCGCGGCTTTGTTCTTCGTGCTGCTCATCGGCATCGTGCTGCGCGCCGGCTCGGCGGCCTACTACATCAAGTGGTTCGCGGCGCGGCCCGACTTGACGGCGGCGTTCCTCACCACCGGCACGGTGGCGCAGATGATCGGCGCGTCCACGGCGTCGTGGTTCACCGCCCGCTTCGATAAAGTGCCCTCCTACATCCTGTCCCAAATCATCGTGGGTGCGGGCTCGATTGCCCTCTACTTCACGCCGGCCGGAAACATCGCGCTGATCATGGCGCTCTACGCGCTGATCAATTTCTTCGTGCAACTGGGCGCGCCCATCCTATTCGCGATGGCGGCGGACACCGTTGAATACGGCGAGTTGAAGACCGGCCGTCGCGTGACGGGCCTGGTCTTCTCGGGCGCGCTTTTGATGTTGAAGCTGGGGGTCGCTGTCGGCGGCTGGTTGATCGGCCTGATTCTGGCCGGCAGCGGTTATTCGGGCCAGGCGGAGACGCAGACGCCCGAAGCGATCAAGGCCATCTTGCTTTCGGTCACGCTGCTGCCGGCGGTGGCGCACCTGCTGCTGATACCCATCGTCTCGCTCTACAAACTGAACCGCAAACGTTGCTCGGAAATCCGCCAGCAACTCGACGCCAAAGCCACGGCTGGGTGATCATGAAAAAACTCATTCTTCCGGCTCTCGTCGCAATTGTTCTAGGTCTGCGCCCCGGCGCGGCGCAGGAAATCACCGGCCGCTTTGCACCGCCCGCAGGCAAGGTGCTCGTCTTCGTCGGTCAGGACAACGCCTCGGTTGGCGGCAACTCCAAGTATCACGACGGTTACGTGGACAACGTGGGCGTGCCGGGCGGCGTCACGCACTACGTGTATTTCACCGACGGCTGGACCAACAAATACGGCCGGGCGTTCAACAGCGGGCGCGTGGCGGGTTTGAACACCGAGACGGAGTGGGCCGCCGGGCCGATGAACATGCAGGCCTACGTGGATGCGCCGGTCTTTTCGAATTGTGTTTTCCACCTGTCCATCTCGCTGGAGGGCAACTGCGAGGACCGGGTAGCCGTCGGGGCACTGGATCACTTCATCGCGGAGTTTGTGGATTTCATCAAGGCCCATCCGGAGCATCCGTTCTTGATCCGCATTGGGTATGAGTTCGACGGCTCTTGGAACGCGTATGACCCTGAAAACTTCAAGAAAGCCTTCCGCCGTGTTGTGGATGCGATGCGCAAGGAGAAGCTGCCGAACTTCGCGACGGTCTTTGCCAGCTCCAGCACCGTGAAACCCGGCCAGTTCGAGAGGTATGATCCGGGCGCAGAGTATTACGACTGGGTGGGCTATTCGTGGTGGGGCGGCGACAAAGACGCGCTTCCCGCGCTCGCGTTTGCGCGAAAGGTGCGCAAGCCCGTCTTTATCGCCGAGGCCGCGCCGCGCGGACATTTCCTCGAGAAGGAGGACGCTGACACGGTTTGGAAAAACTGGTTTGAAAAGTTCTTTGCCCACATTGAAAAGAACAAGGACGTCATCCGCGCCGTTTCCTACATCAACGCGGATTGGGAATCACAGCCGATGTGGAAGGGCGGCAAGTGGGGACAGACGCGCGTTGAAACGTCGCCGGAGATCAAAAAGCGATGGCTGGAGAAAATGGCCGAGCCAAAGTTCATCAATGCGACCGACAATCCCTTCAAACAAATTGGCTTTCCGGCCAAATATGAAGCGCCGACAGCCATCGCGAAAACGTCGCCTTCCAAACCATCCGCCGCAACCGCACCCGCTGCGGCAAGGGGCGAAGCTGTTCCTGCCGACGCGCCTTACAAAAATCCGAAGTTGTCCGTCGAGCAGCGGGTCGAGGATTTGCTTGGCCGCATGACCCTGGCGGAGAAGGTGGCGCAAATCACCGGCTGGTGGAATCCAGACGAAAAGAAACTTCTCGCTGAGGGTGCGATCTTCACGCCAGGTTTTTACGCCAAGAACTGCCCCAACGGCATTGGCGCGCTCGGACCGCTTCACAACCTCACCATCGAGGAGGACGCCCGCTGCTACGCGGCGGTGCAGGAATATTTCCGCAACCGGACGCGCCTGGGGATTCCGCCGCTGTTGCAGGACGAGGCCGCGCACGGACTCATGAAGTATGAGGCGAACTCCTTTCCCGCGCCGATTGGCCTGGCCTGCACGTGGAATCCGGAATTAATCCGGCGGATTTTTTCCCAAGCGGCCCAAGAGGCCCGTTCCCGCGGGGTTGCGCATGTGCTCGCTCCCATTGTGGATGTCACCCGTGAACTGCGGTGGGGGCGCGTGGATGAGACGCTGGGTGAAGATCCTTTTCTGGTGGGACGACTCGGTGCAGCCATGGTTCGCGGCCTGCAAGGCTCGGACGATGGCAGCATTGCCACCGGCCACGTTGCGGCCACGCTCAAACATTTCGTCGGCTACGCAGGCACGGAGGGCGGGCGCAACCGCTCGCCTTACCCTCACGGTGCGCGGCATCTGCTCGATACGGAGGTCGCTCCTTTCCGGCATGTCATCCACACTGCGAAGCCGGCTGCGGTGATGGCGGCTTTCAACGATGTGGACGGCATTCCCTGCCACGTCAATTCGTGGGTGCTTACCGATGTGCTGCGCGGTCAACTCGGGTTTGAGGGTTTGGTGGTTGGCGACTACCAAGGGATTGATCTCGTTCGACGCTATCAGAAGATGGCGGCTTCCGATGCGGATGCGGGGCGCATAGCGTTGGCAGCCGGCCTGCAACTGGAACTGCCAAACAACTTCGGTTTCCGGCATCTGCCTGAATTGGTCAATCAGGGCGAAGTTCAATCCGCTCAAATTGACGCTGCTGTCCGGGCGGTCCTCTCGCTCAAGTTTCGTCTGGGTCTCTTCGAGGCGGCCAGTGAACTGGACGTGGCTCAGGCGAAGTCCCTGGCGACCTCATCCGCAGCCACCGAACTGGCGCGCGAGGCGGCGCGTCAATCCATGGTGCTGCTCAAAAACAACGGGGACATGCTCCCGCTGAACCCGGGCAACTACAAGCGCGTCGCCGTCATTGGTCCGAACGCTGGCTTCTGCCGTTTGGGCGGCTACTCCGGCAAGCCACTCAAGACGGTTTCATTGTATGAAGGCGTTCGTGATTTCATGGGCGGGCGGGCCACGGTGACGTTGGCGGAGGGCTGCAAGATAGCCGGGAATGACACGGGTGATTCCTATGAGAACTGGCGGCATGTGAACAAGATCGAGTTCGCCACGCTGAAGGACAATCAGCCGCTCATCACCGAGGCGGTGGCTCTGGCCGGCAACTCCGATCTCGTGGTGCTCGCGCTGGGTGAAAACGAGTTTCTCGCCCGCGAAGCCTGGAGTCCCAATCACATCGGCGACCGCACGACGCTTGATTTAACCGAATCACAGCAAAGGCTCGCCGAGGCCGTGCTTGCCACCGGCAAACCGGTTGTGCTCGTGCTGGCTGGCGGCAAGCCGGTCGCTTTGGGCGCGCTGGAGAAGCAGTTTCCCGCCATCCTCGCCGCGCACTATGCGGGGCAGGAGACCGGCACGGCGGCGGCGGAGATTCTCTTTGGCCAGACCAGCCCTTCCGGCAAGCTGACCGTGAGTTGGCCATGGAGCATGGGGCATTTGCCCTCGCATTACAGCCAGCAGGGCAGCGCCTTGGTATTCGACTATCTGGACTCGCCGAATAGTGCTGCCTTTCCGTTTGGTCACGGATTGAGCTACACGACATTTGAATACAAAAATGTGAAACTGTCTGGTCCAACCCTCCGCCCGGGTGAATCAGTGGAAGTCAGCTTTGATTTGACGAACACCGGCATGCGGCCCGGCACGGAGATCGCGCAGGTTTATGTCTCGGGGCAGGAATTCGACGTCGCGCGGCCCGCCCTGGAGTTGAAAGGCTTTGAGCGGGTCACACTCGATCCCGGCGAAACGCGCCGCGTGACCGTAAAGATGGATGCCAGCGAGCTTTTCTTCCACAATGCGGCGATGGAATTCGGCCTGTCCCGAGGCAAATATCTGGTGCGCGTCGGCGGGTCTTCGGAAAAACTCAGCACGCCGCTCATGCTTCGCACTGGTTCGGCGGGCGCAACCTTCGCGCCTGAACCAGTCCGTCAGACCAGCCAGGGGACTCGTCCCAAAGCCTCCCCGCAAAAGAAACCCAAGTCCGGCAACGCCAGGAAACCCGCACCCGCGACATGAAGTTACCGTGTGAAGCGGTAAGGTATAGCCCGGCCAATGGCACT
>JAFMIZ010000047.1 GCA_017853715.1 Pedosphaera sp. | reverse complement strand
GCGCGGCTTCCGTAGCTTTGAATGTCCCCGCACCCTGCTCTATCTGGTCGTCGAAAAACTCCGACTCCCAGCCATTTAGCTACCGCCCGAACATGTCGGGAACCTACTTATTGATGACTGCCGGCTTAATATTAAAGCAGCAACAGATTCGTTAGAATTCACGGGATTCGCGCCTAAAACTCCGCGTTCCCCGGCGTGCGAGCGAACGGAATCACATCGCGGATGTTGCTAACGGCCGTCAGGAACATGATCAACCGCTCGAAGCCCAAGCCAAAGCCGGCGTGCGGCACCGTGCCGTATTTCCGCAAGTCGGCATACCACCAGTAATCCGCCGGATTGAGGTTGTGATGTTTCATCTGCTCGACCAGCACATCCGGACGTTCCTCGCGCTGCGCGCCGCCGATGACTTCGCCAATCCCAGGCACCAGCACGTCCATGGCGGTGACGGTTTTGCCATCGTCGTTCACCCGCATATAGAACGGCTTGATGTCGCGCGGATAATTGAAAACAGTGGTGGGTGATTTGAAATGTTCCTCGGTCAGGAAGCGTTCGTGCTCGGATTGCAGATTCTGGCCATACACCACCGAGAACTCAAACTTCTTGCCGCTCTTCGTCAGGATGTCCACCGCCTCGGTGTAGGGCACCCGCACGAAAGGCCGCTCGACCACAAATTTCAGCCGTTCGGGCAACCCCTTGTCCACGAACTTCGCGAAGAACCCCAGATCCTCGGCGCAGTGCTCCAACGCATACTTGGCGAGCGACTTGATGAACTCTTCCGCCAGGTCCATATCGCCCTGCAAATCGCAGAATGCCATCTCCGGCTCGATCATCCAGAACTCCGCCGCGTGCCGGGCCGTGTTGGAATTCTCCGCGCGGAACGTCGGGCCGAACGTGTAGATGTTCGACAACGCGCATGCAAACGTCTCACCTTCGAGCTGCCCGCTCACGGTTAGGTAAGCCTTCTTGCCGAAGAAATCCGTCGTGGGTTGCTCGTCAATGTTTCCCTTGAGGGTCGTCACGCGGAACATCTCCCCTGCCCCTTCGCAGTCGCTCGCCGTGATGATCGGTGTTTGGACATATACGAAATCACGGCTTTGAAAGAATTCATGCACTGCCAAGGCCAGCTTGCTCCGCATGCGGAAGACCGCGCCAAAAAGATTCGAGCGCGGACGCAAGTGCGCGATGGTCCGGAGGAATTCCAGCGTGTGACCCTTCTTCTGGAGCGGATACGTCGCGTCCGCCGTGCCGATGAGCCGGATGTTTCTGGCTTTGACCTCCCACTTCTGTCCCGCCGCCGGTGAGGCGACCAAAGATCCCTCGACCACAGCCGATGATCCCGTGGTGAAATCCGCGATCTGTTCGTAACCCGGAATACCCGCATCCGCCACCACTTGGATGCTGGCAAAGCAGGAACCGTCGTTAAGTTCGAGGAAGCTGAAATCTTTCGAGTCGCGGCGCGTGCGGACCCAGCCGCCAAGTTGGATGAAATCGCGCGGCTCAGTCGCCGCTAGGGCATGTTTGATCAAGGTGCGCATGACAAGATAGCCAAAGTCTTAGCCAACGCCGGAAGCGCAACAAGGTTTTGTTGGAATCAGCGTGCATTATGCGCACTTGTCACCGTTCGCATTTGGGCCCGCTGCGGTTCCGGGGATTATGGCAGATTGAGAAAGGCGTCATGCCGGTGAGGCTGATGCCCGTGTGAATGAAACTTGCACGTGCCACCGAGGCAGTAGCGATTGCGAGCGATCCAGCGATATACCCGAGCGGCGATGGCGTTCAGTCCGGGAGCGGCCAGGAGCACCCCCAGCGGCCAGAGCCACCACACACTGCGAAACAGCACGCTCCAGGAATTAACACCGCTGAGCACCCGGCCATCCGCCAGTTGCAGCCACATCTCGGCGAGCAACTGTTCTTCCCCCACGCCCAGCCGCTGTGCCGCCCCGGGTATTTGCAGCGGCAGCCATACAAAACCCCGCCGCGCAAACGACCCGCCCCAGCGCTGCCTCGCCGCGACACAGAAGCGACATTCCGCATCGTAGAACACCCAACCCCGCGCGTCGGCATCATTTACTGGCATTTCGGTGTTCACAGAAATCTTCTTGAAATAAAAAGGGGCTTACTCGCCCCTGATTCCCACCGGCTGGCGAATCTTGTCCCCGAGTTTCACGAACTTGGTCGACGTGGTCGTCGGCCACGAGCGGATCCGCCCATACCACTCCGTGGTGTTCTCGAAGAACTCGGCCTGCTCGCGCGGCGTGGAATCATTGGATCGATCTCCCGCTTCTTCCGTTCGTCCAGCACCCCGCGGAACATCTCCCAGACATCCTTCATGCTCTCGAAGTGGTTGCGCTTGCCGCCCATCATGTGCCCCCGACGCACAATGCCCCATCCTTGCAATTCCCTCAGGCGGCTGCTGATGTTCGACCGCGCCACACTCAGGGTCTCGACCCAATCGTCTGCGTCAATGGTTGTTCCGAGATGAACAACAATGCGTGAATCTGCGCCACCGTGCGGTCGATGCCCCGCTTGGCTCCCAACTCGCCCCGATGGGGGATGAACTTCTGTTGAACTGGACTGAGCTTTGGCAATGCTTCGTGCATTTCTATTTTGACAGTAATTACTGTATCATAGCCAAATTGCTAACAGTTTTTAGGCCGGGGGCGTCCTCCTCTGTGTTTATTTCCCGATTTCCAACCCCCTGGCTGCTCCCTACCATGATGGCATGAAGTATTTGCCCGTATTCATGACCGCGCTGCTGTTGGGCGTGGCAGCGAGCCTGCGTGCGGCGGGGCCGGACGATGAGTATTTGTCCATTTATTACCTGATCCAACAGGGCGACAGTGCGGCGGATGCAGGCAACAAGCCAGAGGCGTATGTCCGCTACAATGAAGCCCAAACCAATCTCCTCCGCCTGCAGAAATCCCACCCCGACTGGCAGAACAATATCGTCCAATATCGCCTCAAGTATCTGACCAAGAAAATCTCTGCCCTTAATTACATCCCTTCGGCCCCATCACCGGTGCTGACCAACGCCACCACCCCGGCCGAACTCGTGTTGCAGCAGCAGCTCACGGAATTGAAAACCCAGGTGCAGACGCTGCAATCGAACAACGATTCCCTGCAGGCAAAACTGCGCGAGGCGTTGTCCGTGCGACCGGCAGCCCTTGACCCGGCCGAACTCGCCAAGGCCGAGCAGGCCGTCGATGAACTCAAGCGGGAGAACGCCTTGATGACAGTTTCCCTGGAAGAAGCGCAAGCCAAGGCCGCGGCCACGGCACAGGGCCGTGAACTTGCCGCACTGCGCAAGGAGTTGGCTGCCGCCAACGATCAACTCGCCACGGAAACCCGCCGTGCCCGTCAACTGGAAAAGGAGCGTGCCGCCCTGGTTGAACGATACGGCAAAAATGTCACCAGCCCGCGTGACATCACCATCACCCGGAGCAGCCCAAAGGAGCTGGACGAAATTGAAAAGAACCTGATGGCGCAGCAATCGCTCGCGTCGCAGTTGCAACGCGAGAGAAAGAGCCTGCTCGACCGCATCACCGCGCTGGAGGCGGAAGCCGCGAACGCCAGAACCCTGCGGGCTGAGAATGAACTCCTGAGGCGCCAAGTCAGCGAACTGAAAGCGGCTACCCCCACGAACAGGACGTCTCAACTCAGCGTGCGGCTGGCTGCGGCCGATGCCCAGATCGCCGCCCTGCAATCCGAGCGCGACATCCTGCGACTGGAACGCACCGCGTTGGAGAACCGTGTCGTTGCCTTGATGGCCGGCAAGGGCTTGCCTGGTCGTGACGCACAACGCGTTCAGGATCTCGAGCGTCGATTACAGGAGTTGCAACAGCAACTTGCCGAAGCCAATGGCGAACTCGCCCGACGCGCCGATGTGAAGTCAGGCGAACGGGCTGACGCACTGGCCACCCAACTTGCCGCGATGCGGGCGCGGGTTGATCTGCTGGAGGCCAAGCCTGTCGCCTATTCCAGCGAGGAACTGGCTTTGTTCCGCCGGTCAACCCCGCGGCTTGCCACCGAGGCCGCACCCCGCAAGGGTTCAACGATCCCGCGTCCGCCGGCTAGATCCACCGCACTTGCCGCCGAAGCACAACGCGCTTTTATGCGTGGTGATTTTGCGCAGGCCGAATCCAAATATCTGGAGTTATTACGAAGGGACGACCAAAACGTTTACACGCTCGCCAACCTCGCCGCCATTCAGCTCGAGCGGGGCATGCTAGAAGCTGCGGAGAAGAATCTGCTCAAGGCGCTGGCCGTGGCACCGGACGATGCCTACAGCCTGCAAACGTTGGGCTATCTCAAATTCCGACAGGAGAAATACGACGAGGCGCTCACACAACTGAGCCGCGCTGCGCAGTTGGATCCAGAAAACCCGGAGATTCAAAATTACCTCGGCGTCACGCTAAGTCACCGTGGCCAACGAACGGCAGCGGAAACCGCCCTGCGCCGCGCCCTGCAACTTCAACCGGGCTACACGGCGGCTCACAACAACCTCGCGGTGATTTATGCCACGCAGCACCCTCCCGCGGTAGCTTTGGCGCGCTGGCATTACCAAAAGGCGCTTGCCGGCGGCCATCCAAAGAACCCGCAGCTGGAAAAGCTGTTCGAGCAAAAGGAAGCGCAACCACCCACGCCGCCCCAATGAGCGCAGTCTTGCGACAAGCCCAACACGAATTCGTCCTCGACACGCCAGGACGAGGCCTGCACGAGTTCACGGACGAGGTGGAGCGCTGGGTCAGCCATGGCAGGTTCGCGACCGGGTTGCTGACGCTGCACCTGCGCCACACCTCGGCGTCATTATTGATTCAGGAAAACGCCGACCCCGATGTGCGCCGCGACCTTGATGCATTCTTCGCGCGACTCGTCCCCGATGGCGACCGCATTTACATCCATACTGCCGAAGGCGACGACGATATGCCCGCACATGTTCGAACCGCGCTCACGGCAGTGAACCTGAGTATCCCGGTCACCAACGGCCGGATGGCGCTCGGCACGTGGCAGGGAATTTACCTCTGGGAACACCGCACGCACCGGCACTCCCGCCGGGTTACGGCGCATTACATCGGGGAGTAATTGCAAGGTGGCAACTGGTCTGTCCAGACGGTTCACCCGAGGAACAACTTTTCTCGGCTCACACCTTGACACATGGGGAGAGAGGACGACCTTGCTGTAGGTCGGTGTGGACGTGAGTGATGGTTGATGGATACCAGAAGACGGCACGGCAAGCGTGAGTCCGTCACTAGGCGGCGGAAGTCAGTTGGTAAACACGCCCCCGCCGACCGGTCTTTTCCCCAGACCCATCCCCGCCAATTGGCTCGCCAACCTTCCCCCCGGATGGCAAGTTCCAAGCACTTTATGAACAGGATTTTTGCCTCGCTTGGCCTGGGAGCATTGCTGACGGCATCGATGGTCAACGGAGCCACCAACGACCCCCGGGTCACCACGGATTTCGGATTCGTCGGCAAGGAAATCTATCCGGTGGACAGTTACACCTCGCTGCTGCAAGCCGCCGATTTCAACGGCGACGGCAAGACCGATCTCGTTCTCGTCAACAACGCACGATCCAAGCTCAACCTGCTCATCAACCAGACGGGCGAGACGAATGCGCCCGCAGCCAAGCCCGCCATCAAACGCGAACTCAACGAGCTCCCGCCTGACGCACGGTTCCGCATCGAATCCATCGCGTCAGAGAAACGGATTTCCGCATTGGTGGTCGCGGACCTGAACAACGACGGCCAGCCCGACCTCGCTTACTATGGCGAGCCGAAGGAGTTGATCGTGCAATACAACGAAGGCACGAACAACTGGAGTTCGCCCAAGCGTTGGCCAATCGATGATGCGCAGCTAGCTCAAAACGCTCTCAGCGCAGGCGACCTGGATGGTGACCAACGCACCGACCTGATTCTGCTCGCGGACAAGCACGTTTACTGCCTGGCGCAAACGGAGGATGGCGGACTCGCTGAACCCGAAAAGATTCCCGTCTCCATCTCTGCCCGCGCCGCGCAAGTCGTGGACGTGAACGGCGATGGACGTAAAGACCTGCTACTGGTGAATTGGGAGAGCTCCACGCCATTCCGCTTCCGCCTGCAGAATGATGCAGGCCAGTTGGGGCCGGAGGTTTACTTCAAGTTCCCGCCCATCAGGTCTTACGCCGCGGAGAATCTCGTCAGCCGCTCGGGCACACAGATCACTACCATCGCCCAAAACTCCGGGCGCGCGCAAATTTCGCACTTCGTCCAAAAGCCCGCGCCAGAACTGGCCGGAAACTTCCGCGAGGGACAGTTCCAAGTGCTACCGCTGGCGAACTCCGATAAATCCCGGCGCGGCATCGCATGGGGGGATGTTAACAGCGATGGCCGCGCGGATCTGCTGGTCGCTGAACCCGAGAGCGGACAACTCTCGCTGAACCTGCAGGGCAGCGACGGTTCACTGCTGCCCCCGCAACGCTTTCCCACGTTGGCGGGTGTGAGCGACATTGGTGCCGCTGACTGGGACGACGACGGGCGCAACAATGTGTTCCTGTTCAGCCCGGATGAAAAGCAAATCGGCGTGGCGCAGCTGGACGAGAAGGGGCGGCTGCCATTCCCAACGCTGCTTCCGTTCGAGGGCAAACCGCTGGTCATGGCTTTGGGCGAACCCAAGTCCGGCGCAAAACCAACGCTTGCCGTGATTGTGGACAACGACGGCAAACGTTCACTGGTCACCCGCGATGCGAAGGGCGAACCCCGCACGCAAAAGTTGGCGGAGAGCTTCCGCTCCAATCCTTCGCTGATGCAGTGGCACGACGCCAATCAGGACGGCCTGGCTGATTTGGTGATCCTGATCCCCTACGAAAAGATCAAGGTCCTATTGCAAGTGGCAGGCAGAGATTTCGAGGAAGTGGACGTTGCACCGCCAGGCGGCACGGTGGAACAAGCGTGGCTTGCGTTGGCGGATGTGGACGCGGATGGAAAGAACGAGTTGTTGCTGCCGCAACGAAATTTTATGCGCGCAGCCGTCTTGAAGCAAGACGCAGCCGGCGGTGCCGATAAAAAGGCGGCCTGGTCATTCCAAGTGCGCGATCAAATCAATGGTGCGGCCAGCAACTCACGCATCACCGGTGCAACCAGCATCGCCACCACGAACGGCAACGCCCTGTTCCTGCTGGATGCTGAACGCAAGGCATTGACGTTGGTGGAGCGCAACGCTGCCGGCGTCTGGCAATCCGTGCGCAACGTGGAGCTGCCGGTTTCAGTGTTCACCAGCTTGCAATCCGTCGGACTGGGCAGCGCCCCCGCCAATGCGGTGAGCTTGCTCGGTGCGAACTCGGTCGCGTGGCTGCCGCTAGCTGGCCAGACATGGAGCCTGGAAGAGCTCGGTGGCTACGAGTCCCCCATCAAGGACGGCTATCTGCACGACGTGATTCCCGGTGACTTGAATCAGGATGGCCGGAAGGATTTGGTCTTTTTGGAAACCGGCAAACACTACCTCGATCTTGTGGTATTCGGTGGCAACAATCATCTGGTTCCGGCGAATCGTTGGCAGGTTTTTGAGGAACGCTCTTTCCGTGGCGGGCGCGGGGATTTGCCCGAGCCGCGCGAAGCCACCGTTGCCGACGTGACAGGCGACGGCAAAAATGACCTGATCGTCCTCGTGCATGATCGCGTACTGGTCTATCCGCAAGAATAAATCCAGCGTCTAAAATCTAAGCCCGCAGCATGATCAGGGAGAACACACACCGTATAACATTGAGCGCCCAACCTCCAGGGGTGGCGCCCCGGCTGTCCACCTTGGGCGTTGAATATTGGGGGTTGAACGTTCCCGCAATCCATGGCGGAAGACCCGCTTTGAAGGGCTTGCTCCATGAATCTTCCATATAAAATCTCCGCGCTGCTCTATTGCTTTGATGAGCGGGACGAAATCCTTTTGCTGGAGCGCGCGCAGGAACCGAACCGCGGATTCTGGAGTCCGCCCGGCGGCAAGCTGAAGACGGACATCGGTGAATCGCCTTATGCCTGCGCGTGTCGCGAAGCACACGAAGAGATTGGGCTGAGCCTTTCGCCGCAGGACCTGCATCTCACCGGCATCACCAGCGAACATGGCTACCAAGACGCGGCTCATTGGCTGATGTTTCTGTTCGAGGTGAAACCACGGCTCTCCCAAGTGCCACCGCCAATGAAGGAGGGTCGCTTTGCATTCTTCCCGCGCGCCGCACTGTCCGGTCTTCGCATCCCGCAAACCGACCTCGAATCCATCTGGCCATTGTTCTGGCAACATCGCGGCGGATTCTTCGCGGCGCACTGTCGTTGTCATCCCGATGGCAGCAATGCCTGGTCAGTGGAGCAATCCATCCCGATCCGGCCTTGAGGACTTTGGCGTTGAATTTTCATCGTGAGCCTCCTCGCGCTGGGTTCTACAATCATCAGAAATGGACGAGCCAATCATGGACCTGCATAGCGATGATCACTTCATGGGCGAGGCCCTGCGCCAGGCCCTGAAGGCTTACGAAGCCGAAGAAGTGCCGGTGGGTGCGGTGGTCGTCCGGGAGGGACGCATCATTGCGCGGGCGTTCAATCAGGTGGAGTTGCTCAAGGACGCCACAGCCCACGCCGAGATGCTGGTCATCACGGCGGCGGAGGAAGCCGTGGGTGACTGGCGGCTGAACGATTGTACGCTTTACGTCACCAAGGAGCCTTGCCCGATGTGCGCGGGAGCCATTGTGCATGTGCGCTTCGGACGCGTGGTGTTTGGCGCGAGTGATGCCAAGGGCGGCGCGGCGGGAAGCGCGTTGAACCTTCTGCAATTTCCGGGTCTGAATCATCAATGCGACATCACGCATGGGGTCCGGGAAAAGGAATGTCGCGAACTGCTGCTCACGTTCTTCGCCGAGCAACGCGCCAAAAACAAAAACGCGAAGCTTACGTCGCCGCACGGGGAGAATTGAGCGAGTTTCGGGTTTTGAGTTCCGAGATGGCAGCCCAGGCGCTTGCGTCCGGATGGGTGGCGCGGCAATCTATGCGGCAGCATGTTCCCGCGCAAGGCATCACTCCTACTCGCCCTAATGGGCTGTTGCCTTGCGCTGCCCGTCGGAGCAACAGACGCCAGCGCAGCCTCGCGTTACATCATAGATGTGCTGGGTGTCAGTTCGCGGTCGCCCCGCGAAAAACTGCCGTCGCGCGCGGTCATCTCCGTCCTGCAAACGCGTGACGGATATCTGTGGTTGGGAACTTTCAGGGGATTGGTCCGCTTCGATGGAATACATTTCACTTTGTTCAACCAAAGCAACACACCCGGACTGGGCAACGATGTAATCGTTCACTTGTTCGAGGACAGTCGGGGTTGGTTGTGGGTGGGCACGGGAGATGGCGGCATCGCACTGGTGCGCAGCGGACAAGTGGATACCTTGCCGATGCAACGCGGCCCAGGCGATAGCCGATTAATGTCAGCCTGCGAAGACGCGGACGGTTCGGTCTGGCTTTATCGTGCCGACGGCCAGTTATGGCGATACTTCGCGGGTGAGGTGCAGCTGGTGAATCAGCGCGAAGTCACCTCCGGCGTGATGCCCACGGCGATTGCCGAGCGCGGCGGCCCCATTTGGGTGAGCTCCGAGTCGGGCCAAATCGGTTTTGGTGTGAATTGTCCGTCGAATCAGATCGCCCCGCAGGTGATCGCGGGCCGGCTCGATTTTCTGCTCGCCAGCAAGCAAGGCGGCTACTGGCGGCTGGCGGATAACCGGATTGAAAAGTGGCAAGGAACCCAACGGGAAGGCACCCTGGGTTTCTATCCGTGGACGAACGCGCCGAATGTGCGCGTGACCTCGGCCTGCGAGGATCACGACGGCAACCTGATCGTCGGCGTGTTGAATGATGGGGTGTATTGGTTCGATGAAGAAGGAAACGCCACTCACATTTCACCGGCGAATGGCTTGTCGCATCCCGGCGTGTTGTCCGTGTGCGTGGATCGGGAAGGCGATCTCTGGGTGGGCACGGATGGCGGGGGCCTGAATCGCGTGAAGCAACGCATCGGCGGCGTTGCGCCGGGGACGTCTGGTGTGGTGCAGTCCGCGGCGGAAGGCCCGGACGGAACGCTTTGGGTAGGGTTCACAAGCACCGGCGTGCTGCGGGCAGGCAACGAGGGCCAGCGCGTGTTCGGCTGGGATGAGGACAGTGGCATCCGTCCGGAGGATGGCTTGATCAGCCCCAACATTTTGGCCGTGATGGCGGATTCGGCCAGCAATGTCTGGGTCAGCACACGCGTACCGGGTGCCTTGCATGTGTTTCAGGATGGAAAGTTCATTGCGCTTCCCGAAACTCTCGGCCAGGAAATCCGGGCGATGCATCAAGACCGGGCGGGCAATTATTGGTTTGGCACGCCGAACGGCTTGATTCTCTGGAACCGCCAGGCATGGCGCTTGTTCACCGCAGAGAACGGTCTGTCATCACCAAATGTGTTATCCATCGCGGAAGACCGGGCGACAAACATCTGGGTCGGCACGGCGAATGGCGGCTTAAACCAGATACATGAAAACGGGGTGAGGGTGTTTCGCATGTCGGCGGGCGGACTTCCCAGCGACACGGTGACATGTTTGCTCGCCGAGACCAACGGCACGCTGTGGGCTGGCACCGGCAGCGGACTCGCGCAGTTCAAAGACGGACGGTGGACACGGTTCACTTCGCGCGAAGGTTTGGTGAGCGACAGCATCTCCTACCTGCTTGACGACGGTGAGGGCTGCTTGTGGGTCGGCTCCAATCTCGGATTGATGCGGCTGCCGAAGCAATCGTTGAACGACTTTGCCGTGGGCCGCACGGAGGCGATCGTGTGCCGCTCCTATGATGAAAGCGACGGCCTGCCCTCGGGCGAATGCACTTCGGGCTCACAGCCAGCCGCGATCAAATCACGCGCGGGAGAATTATGGTTTCCCACGATCGGCGGACTGGTGACGATCGACCTGGCGGAGCTTCAGCACAACACGAATCCGCCGCCGGTGATGATCGAAGCCGTATTCATTGATGGAACGCCACAACTCACCAACGGCCTGCGCGCCGAGTTGCCGCCGGAGATCGTGGTCAAGGCCGCCGCGGAACGGCTGGAGATTCATTTCGCCGGCTTGAACTTGGCGGCGCCACAGTGGACAGATTTTCGCTATCAAATGGAAGGCTTGGAGAGTTCGCTCTCGCAGCCAAACGACAGTCGCATCGCTTCGTACAGTCGAATGCCCCCGGGCGAATATCGCTTTCACGTGGTTGCCGCGAATGAAGACGGCGTCTGGAACAACGTCGTCAAATCGATCAACGTGCGCGTGCTGCCGCCGTTCTGGCGCGAGTGGTGGTTCCTGACGGGCAGCGGATTGCTGCTGCTCGGCATCATCGTGGGCATTGTTTATTGGTTCTCGACACAGAAGCTCCAACGGCAAGTGGCCGCGCTGAGGCAAAAGGAGGCGTTGGAACGCGAACGTGCCCGCATCGCCCGCGACTTGCACGATCAACTCGGCGCCAACCTCACCCGCGTCTCGTTGCTTGGCGAACTCGTGGAGACCGACAAGGACGAACCTGCTGAAGTGGAAGCGCACGCGCGGCAGATCTCCCGCACGGCCGCCGAGACCGCGCACGCCTTGGATGAAATCGTCTGGGCCGCGAATCCCTGCAACGACACGCTAGAGGGACTGGTGAATTATCTGTGCAAATATGCGCAGGAATTTTTGACGACCGCTGGCGTGCGTTGTCGCTTGGATGTCCCTGCCTACGTAGCCACGCGGCCCATCGCACCCGACGCGCGCCACGGCATTTTCCTCGTGGCGAAGGAGGCTTTGAACAATGTTGCCAAACACGCAGGCGCAACTTCGGTGAATCTGTGCGTTGCCGTGGAGCCGCATCAGTTCGTGGTGGAGATTGCTGACGACGGTCGCGGCCCCGCAGGCACGGAGACAGCAGAGCAGCGCGGCAGAAATGGATTGCGGAATATGCGTCGCCGGATGGAGGATGCGGGTGGCAGCTTCAGCATCGAGCCTGCATCGCCGAAGGGCACCCGGGTCAAATTGACTGCTCCGCTGCCAGACTTTTGAGCCATGCCCGTCACTGTAGCCATCGTAGAAGACAATTCCGACTTACGCGCCACACTCGCGCGCGTCATCAATCGCGCTCCTGGTCATGAGTGTGTTGGCCAATATGGCGATGCTGAATCCGCCCTCACCGGCCTGCCCAAGGATGAACCGCAGGTCGTACTCATGGACATCAACCTGCCCGGCATGAACGGCGTGGAGTGTGCTCGCAAGTTGAAACAGATGCTGCCCGCGACGCTGGTGGTGATGCTCACCGCCTACGAAGATACGGACAACATCTTCGGCTCCTTGGAAGCTGGTGCCTCAGGGTATCTGCTGAAGCGCTCCAAGAGCGCCGAGATTCTCAAGGCCATTCAAGAGGTGATGGAAGGGGGGTCGCCCATGACGGCGCATATTGCCCGCAAGGTGGTGCATTCGTTCCAAAGCAAGGGTTCCTCCACCCAAGCCACCGAAAACCTTGCTGAGCGCGAAAAGGAAGTGCTGAATTTGCTCTCCCAGGGCTTCATGTACAAGGAAATCGCCGATAAATTAGGTATAAGCTTTGAAACGGTGCGCACCTACATCCGGCGGATTTACGAAAAACTTCAGGTCCGATCCAGAACTGAGGCGGTAGCCAAGGCTTTGCGACGTTGAATTCCAACGACTTAAAATCCTTACTCCGCTGTCCCCCGCTATGGGGACTGGAGGCGTGACGTTTCCGAGCCGGAACGATGCAGTTGAGTGTGCATATTCGGTGTAATTTTTGTGTTCATGCTTGGAGTGAGGCAACTGCATGGCAGTTGGGTGGTGCGTTCGGTTTGCTCAAGATTTCCCGCCACCAGTTGCGATTGGCAGCTCCGCGCACGACCAACTTGAGCGTGGGTTTGCCTCCGGCTCGACTCCAAACCGCCGCCCGGCCAGACAGCCGCCAACGCAGCGTGTTCAATTCGCATTTCTCCAACTGCCCCAGCCGCCGTTGCAACAGCACGCACAGGTTGTAGGCGGCGATGGCCAGATGATGCAACGCCTCCGTGCCCGAGAAGCTGTCCACGCACAGCCGTTTGATCCCGAACTGCTCGCCCAGTTCCCTGATCCGGTTTTCCAAGTCCGACCGCCCGTTGTAGCGCCGCCACGCCGTCAGCGCATCCACACCCATCGGCAGGTTGGTCACCAGTGCTTGAAACCGGCAGCCTTCCAATTCCAGCAACGTCTTGCCGCCCGCCTGCGGCCGATCTTTCACCCGCTGCCAGATCGCGATCAGGCGTCGCCCCGGGCGGTCCATTTCCACCTCCTGCACCGCCAGAGCCCCGGCACTTCCGCGGCCTGCCACGCCGCGTCGTTGTGGCGGCAGAGCGACTGCACCTTCTGGGTCAGCCTCGCCACAAAAATGAACTTCAAACCCACCTGTTCACAGGTGTCCTGCACGCTGGTATCGCCGAAGCCGGAGTCCGCGCGCACCAAGCCGAGGCGCGGATGGGTGGGCAATGATTGCACGGTCTGGCGCAGGAACTCCGCCGCGCCGTTCACACACGCCGTGTTGCCCGAACGCAGCCAGTGGTTGGCGACCAGCTTCGCCTCGGCCAGTCCAGCAAATCAAGGGACGGTGACAGGGCTTGAGCCCCAGCCGGGCGTAGCCCACGGCCACGCCTTCCTGATGGCCGTCCCCATGCAAGAGCACCCACAAGTCCAAGGCATAACCCTCGCGCAACGTGGGCAGACTGTAAGCCACACGGGAACTTGTTTTGGTTTCGTCACCGCAAGCCCGTCAAACAGTGCTCACCCTTTAAGCTGAATCGTTCGTCGTCTTCTATTTTCTTTTGCTGCACGCCCGCCGCGAACTTCCTTGGGCATTCGCCGGGCCGGGCTGCTGGGCGACATCGCGTTGGCGACGCTCGCGCTCGGGGTAGTGACGATCAATGCAGAAGCGCGCCCACTTCACGCGCAACATTCTCGGGCGAGTGGACATTCTGTTCGTCGTGGCAACAACCACACCCTTGGCCATTGCCGATCCGGATTTGATAAGTGCGTTACTACAGCTGCCCTCGAGCCTACTCCCAACTTTCATCGTCCCGTTGATTCTTGCCAGGCACATCATGCGGTTCGTGCGGCTGGCGCACCGGAAACCTTGATCCCGGCTTTGCAGATCCCCGGGCGTTACGCCGAGGCGGAGGTAACCGTGGTTGTCAGGCGGAACAACAGAGCGCGTGATGCCCTCGGAACACTGCAGGCGGGCTTTCATGTCTTGCTTTGGTAAAGTCACGGGGCGCTCCACAGGATAGTGAGGTTAAGCTGAGGAGTTTAGGCGTGGCTGGGGACCAAGACTCATCTGGTGCGAGCTCTTACAGGATGACCGGGTGACGCCATGCTAAACGATGCTTAAGCCCGCCTTTCAGCGGGGCCGCACCAGGCCCATCGATTGCCGAATGGCAGGGATGCTGATACCTTTACGGCAACGGGTCAGCTCTTCCACTCGTTGCCGAGACTGGAGGTTACGGTATGGGCAAAGAGAACCATGGAAACCAAGCATCTGGGGCAGATGTTCCCAACTCCAGCAATCGCCTACTGCCCAAACGCCACACCCCGATTCGCCGAATCACAATCGCATGGTTTGGGAGCAAGACCCCCACGGGGAAGTCGATGGACTGCTGTATCAGCCATCGCCACCCCAGGCCAAGTTCCGAGCCTCTGCCGGATCCACCCGCAGTAATCCCGCCCGCCGATGCGCCCTGACGGAGGCAGCATGAAAACTGAAATCTCCATGATCGAGCGGCAACAGGCCGAGCTGGCGCGGGACGAAAGCGAACTTCGTTATCGCCGCCTGCTGGCAGCGACGACCGATTACATTTACACCGTCAAAGTGGATGCTGGCTGTGCCAGCGCAACCATTCATGGGCCGGGATGCCAGGCCGTCACCGGCTATTCCTCCGCTGAATTCACTGCTGACCCTTATCTCTGGTATCGGGTGATCCACGAAGACGACCGGGCGGCTGTCGTGGCTCAAGCCGAACTCATCCTCAAAGGCGAAACGCCGCAGCCACTTGAGCACCGCATCAACCATAAGCAAGGCAGGGTGCGCTGGATCCGCAACACAACCATCCCGCATCACGATCCCGCAGGGCGCCTTGTAGCTTATGACGGGCTGATCTCGGACATCACCGTCCGCAAACAGGTGGAACTGCTCCTGGCAGCGCAATATGCCGTGGCGTTGGAACTTTCGGAACGCGGCAGTTGGGCGGAGACCATGCCCAAAGTGCTCGCCCAGCTTTGCCGGAAACTGCTCTGGCATCATGCGGTCTATTGGCGATGCGAAGCAGGACGTCTAGTACGGGAATACGGCGTGTGGCGGGCCCCATTGCGCGAGGCGGACTTTGAACCCCCACTGGTCGGGATGTCGCAATCCATGAACGAGGGGCTGGCGGGCCGCGCCGCCAAAACTGATGAGGCGGTCTGGCGCGCGGATATTTCCACCGAGCCGGCGCTCACCCGCAACTACCCGCCCGCCCACGCCGGACTCCACTGCGGCTGCGCGTTTCTGATCCGCATCAATCACGCGATTGCCGGGGTGGTGGAGATCTACAGCCGCGAACTACAGGAGATCGATGAACGAATGTTGGCCACCCTGGGCACCCTTGGTGTTAACCTCGGGCAATTCCTGGAGCAGAAAAATTCCGATGCCAAACTTGAAACGGAACGCCACCTTCTGCGCACCCTCGTGGACAACCTGCCGGTATGCATTTTCGTGAAAGACACGGAAAGCCGCTTCGTGCTCAACAACCCCGCGCACATGCACTTGCTGGGCGCGGCAACGCCGCAGGAAGTGCTCGGCAAAACGGAACAGGATTTTTTCCCGCCTGAACAGGCCGCCCGCTCATGCGCGGAGGAGGAAGGACTCTTCCGCACGGGCCAGCCGGTCCATGATTGCGAGGAGCCTGTCCGCGACCGGGCCGGGCGGGAATACTGGTTCCTAACCACCAAGGTGCCCCTTAGGAACGCGGCAGGCCAGGTCTCCGGCCTGGTGGGCATCGGTCGTGACATCACCCAGCGAAAAATGGAGGCCCAAGCACTGAAGCTGGCGAATACCCGCCTCGCCCGCCGGGGCAAAATCCTCAAGACCATGGTGCGCCAGTTGAAAGCCTCCCACAAAGAACTGGAACGAACACAGTTGCAGCTGATCCAGGCGGCCAAACTGGAATCAGTCGGCACCCTCGCCGCGGGGGTTGCGCACGAAGTGAAGAATCCGCTCCAGACCATGCTGATGGGCGTGGACTACCTGACCGACCGGCTGACGCAGCCGGACCAGGAGCTGGGCGGCGTGCTGGCGGACATGCGCGAAGCGGTCAAGCGCGCCAACACCATCATCCGTGAATTACTGACGCTCTCAGCCAACACGGAATTCCAATGGGTCATGGCTGATGTGAACGGCCTGCTTGAACGGGCCCTGCACCTGGCCAAAAGCACGCTGATCACCAGCCGGATCACCGCGCGGCTGGAGCTGGCGCCGGACCTTCCGCTGTTGCCGATAGATCCACCCAAACTGGAACAGGTATTCCTGAACGTCTTCATCAACAGCATCCAAGCGATGCCTCACGGCGGCACATTGACGGTGCGGACCCGGTTGCTCGCGATGAGCGAAACAACACGGCAACAAATGCTCTTCGGAAATTGCAGAGGCGACGAAAAGTTGGTCGTAGTTGAGGTGGCGGACACCGGGGAAGGCTTGACCGAAGAGGCGTTGCTGAGAGTTTTCGACCCATTCTTCACGACCAAGCCAATCGGCGTCGGCACCGGTCTGGGGCTCTCGGTCGCGCGGAAGATCATCGAACTGCATGGCGGAGCCATTGAGATCAAGAACGCCCCGGACGGAACGGGAGCCATCGTTACGGTCGTGCTCAAAACCTGAAAGGAGACACCTATGGATAAGCCAAAAAAGCGCATTCTAGTCGTTGACGACGAAGCCAGCATCACCCGGATGCTCAAACTAAACCTGGAAAGGACCGGCAAATTCGAGGTCATGACGGAGAACTCGCCGCACCATGCACTCACCGCGGCCATATCATTTCATCCTGATCTGATCATGCTCGATGTCTTGATGCCCGGAAAAGACGGGAGTGAACTCGCCAGCGATTTTCAGGCAAGTCCGGCCCTGAAACATGTCCCGGTCGTATTCTTGACGGCGGCCGCCACCAAAGACGAGGTGAAGACACATCATGGCAAGATCGGAGGGCTGCCCTTTCTGGCCAAGCCAGTTGATCTCCATGAGGTGATCGAGTGCCTAGAGCAGAATCTGGGCGGCTGAAGGTGAGCTGACGCGTCCAACCAAGAAGATCCGGGCAGACGCACGGCAGGGGGGAAGGCTTGTGCCAAAGGCTCAAGATTTCAGCTCCCAGCGGAACTTGCGCTCACCCTCTTTGAGAAGCTGGTCCCTGATGCTCGCATAGCGTTGTTTCATGCAGCCGAGTTCGTCGAACCCCCAGTTCTCGTTGCCCTGGGCGCGATACCACCGACCGGAGCCGTCGTGGTGGTATTCGTATCGAACCGCGCGGAATCGCGCGCGTTCCAGGCATTTTCGGCAGCTTGGACTTTCTGGCGGACGTGGATTCATTGCAGGCCTTGGCTTTGAGCCGGGCTTCTCGTTCTGCGATGCGCGCCCGCAAGGGTGCAACCGCCTGCTCGACTTCGGTGCCGGTGTAGCGCGGCGTGGTGTATTTTGGACAGTTTCAATCATAGGAGACCACCTCGATGGGGAAGATGCATTCCACGATGCCGGGCATCTCCGGCTCAGTTGACTGCGCGACGAACTCAGGCTGCTTGCGGGCGTCCACAACGCGGGCGCTGCGGGCCATGCATGAGGAACAGGCATACGCTCCCGTTCGCCGCCGGGTTCCCGGCTGAGAGCATTTAACGATTACCCCTTTAGTCAGCAAACGCGCGCTACGTGGGGCTGACGACGGGCAAAAAGCCGGGCATGCCGCCGCGATGCTGCATATACGGCCAGCCCGTTTCACTCACGGTGGCCAAGCATGACAAATCACACGACTGGATGAATTGCGCCCCGGCGCATCGGAGCATCACGTCGAAGGCATCAACGCGTAAAGCCCGGGCTGACCGACTGAAGCATTTCGAGCGCTCGGGAATCTTCGAGCGCGTGGTGTTAACCCAAAATCCCGCCGGGCGTCGAATATGGCCTGACGCGCCTTCGGTAAGAAACCCGCGAAATTGCTGCGCGAGGCGGAAAAGCTCCAGGCCGAGTTGGACGCGCAGGCGGGAACACCAAAACAGCCCGCAGGGCGCCAAGCCGAAATCCATCGCGAAGATTTCAACGCACATCTATGAGGCTGTATTTTGGTTGGGATTGGGGCAAAATGGAGGCATGACACTGGACGCTGCTCGCGCACGGCACGCGCAACTAGCTGAGGAAATCCGCAGACACGACCACGCCTACTACGTGCTCGCGACGCCCAGCGTGAGCGACCGGGAATACGACCAGCTCTACCGCGCGTTGCAGGAGCTGGAGCAGCAGTTTCCCGAGTTGATCACACCCATCTCTCCCACCCAACGTGTGGGCGGCGCCCCGGCGGAAGGATTCGAGCGCGTGAAGCACCTTGTGCCGATGCTGTCGTTGGACAAGGTGCAGGCGGATGACAGCCCCACGAAGGAGCAGGAGCCTGACCGCGAGAAACGCAGTCGCGCCCAAGACGAAAACACACTCAAAGAACTCCTCGCCTTCGATGCCACCCTGCGCAAGCAGCTTGGGCGCGACCGCATTGAATACATCATCGAACCCAAGGTGGATGGTGTTTCGTTAAGTGTGCATTACCGCAACGGGCAGTTTGCTCTCGGCGTCACACGCGGGGATGGCCAATTCGGCGACGACATCACGGCCAACCTGAAAACGGTTCGGTCCATTCCGCTTGAGTTGAAGGGGAAACCGCCCGCCCTGCTGGAGGTGCGAGGCGAAGCGTTCATCACCCTCGAAGATTTTGACGCACTGAACGCTCGGCTGGCCGCCGAGGGCGAGAAGACTTTCCCCAACGCACGCAACACCACCGCCGGCATGCTCAAGCAGAAGAATCCCGCCGACGTGGCGAAGCGCCCGATCCGCGCCGTGTTCTATGCGCTGGGGGCCAGCGAGGGCATCCAGTTCAGGAAACACTCGGAAATGCTGGACGCATTGAAGGCGTTCGGGCTGCCCACGCAATCCCAGTGGTGGGTCTGCGACGGCATCGAGGAAGTCTTGGGTGTTTATCGCGAGCACATCGTCGCCGATTACGACGAGGATAGGGATTTGCGCCGCAAGGTGCCCTACGAAATTGACGGGATTGTCATCAAGGTCAACGCCCTCGCCGACTGGGCGCGCATTCCAGGTCGTTCACGGGCGCCGGGTTACGCCATCGTGCACAAACCGGTGCCGTGGATCACACCGGCCGAAACCCTGCTCACGGCCATCACGGTGCAAGTCGGTCGCACCGGCGCGCTGACGCCCGTGGCCGAGCTTGTGCCCGTATTCGTCCAAGGCTCAACGGTCGCGCGCGCCACATTGCACAACGAGGATGAGATCCGCCGCAAAGACATCCGCATCGGCGACACCGTGGTCATCCGCAAGGCCGGCATGGTGATCCCCGAGGTGTTTGAGGTGGTGAAGACCAAACGCCCGCCCGGCGCAAAGGAGTTTGACCTGGTTGCGCATGTCGGCGGCAAATGCCCGGCATGCGGCGGGCCGATAAGCAAGGAGAAAGCCGCGGCAGGTGATGCCGACGAAGTGGCCTGGCGCTGCCAGAATGTGGCGGGCTGTCCGGCGCAGCTGATGCGACGCGTGGAATACTTCGCCGCGCGCAAGGCACTCGACATCGAATCGCTCGGCGGCATCGTCGCCGAGAAACTCGTGGAATGCGGCTGGGTCAAAGATCCGCTCGACTTGTTTGACCTCAACGTGGAAAAGCTCGGCAAGCTGAACCTCGGCACCGACGACGAGCCGCGCACCTTCGGCGAAAAGAATGCGACCAAGGTCATCGAAGCCCTCGAGCGCGCCAAGACCGCCCCGCTCCACCGCTGGATTCATGCGCTGGCGATCAGTGATGTGGGAGAAGCCACCGCCTATCAACTCGCGCAGGCTCACGAATCGCTTGAAGGCCTCGCGGACTCCGCCGTGTTGCGTGATATCCGTGACCTCGGCGCCAAGGAAGCCGAGCGCCAGGAGATCAGCCCGCGGTCGCGGAAGAATCCGCCCAGAAACGAATCCGACAAAGCACGCCGCACCCGGCGTGATGAGGAACTCAAAGCCGAGATCGCCGAAATTGAAGCGCGGCTAGCCTCTGGCGGCTTGAAGGCGCAGATGAAGGAGGTTGGCCCTGTAGCCGCTGCCAGCGTGCTGAACTACTTCGCCTCAACCACGGGCCGCAACACGCTCAGACGGAGCCGCGAACTGAAGGTCAGGCCTGAGACCGTCGCCTCCCCTGCTCCGACCTCAACGCAAGCCGGTCCATTCGCGGGCAAAACGTGCGTGCTCACGGGCACGCTGAGTTCCCTGACCCGGGAAGCCGCCGCTGAATTGATCCGTCAAGCCGGGGGCACGGTGAGTGGTTCCGTCAGCAAGAAAACTGACTTCGTCATCGCCGGGGAAAGTGCAGGCTCGAAGCTGGACAAGGCAAGGGAGCTGGGTGTGCGCGTATTGAATGAAGCTGACTTTACGCGACTAATGCCAGCCGTCTCGCATTCCGCAAACCATTCAAGCGATAAGGCCACCTTGCTGTAGTGTTCAGACCGTGTCCTGACCTGCAGATTCCTTACAGAACCACCCTGACGGACACCCGTTCAGATGAATTCGTTGATGAGATTTTCGAGATACTCCTGGCGGCCGCTGGCGTTAGC
>JAFMIZ010000046.1 GCA_017853715.1 Pedosphaera sp. | reverse complement strand
AGGAAGGGGTCGGTCCCTGACTTTGCACATAAGGGATCACTCGCGTCCAAAACCGGGGCTGCGAAAGCCCGGCGGGGTTCGCCGCGCGGGTTTGTCCATCCCCTCCGCCGGGGATGGACAAGGAACAGAGAAAAGGACATCCTAAAACCAGTGCCTGGACTGACATGTCAGGCCTCCGGAAAGTTGAGCCCGGTCACCATACGATGTTTCCCGCACTCCCATCCAGTAGGCTGTCACGCCACCTGCCGGGCAGCCCCTCTCGGCGGCGATTGCTCGCCTGTCCCGGATTCCAAAAAACAGACTGAAATGCAATTCCATCAACCAAAAAAAATTGCCGCCGCTGTGTCTGCCGGCGTTCTCCTCCAGGCATCCCTCCAGGCTGAAGAAGGCGGCTCGGGCCACTACCTGCCCGGCGCGATGTCTTCCTTCGTTGATTCGGTTCCCACAAACCAAACCTTCGTCGCCCGTTACAATTTCATCCACTATGACGGCGATATCTCGGCCAGCGGGTTCATCCCGGTGGCCGGGCTGGTCACCGCCGGCGCCGAGGCCACTTTAGCAGGGCAAGGCCTGACCCTGCTGTGGCGCCCCCCGGTTGAGCTCGGGGAGCGGTGGAGCTACGCGCTGAGCGCCACGCTGCCCTTCGTCTCGTTGGACGTGTCCGCCGATGTGACGGAGGGCGGGATCACGGTTCGCCGCGCTGGCAGTGATGCTGGCCTTGGCGACATGGTGTTGATGCCGCTCATGCTCAATTACAACATCAGCTCCGATTTCAACGTCAACTTCCGGACGGCGATTTACGCCCCCACCGGAGACTACGAGGCGGGGCGCCTGGCCAACACGGGGAAGAACTTCTGGACCGTCGAGCCCACCCTGGGCCTGGTGTATCTCGGGATGAAGAACGGCATCGAGGCGTCGCTTTATCTGGGGGCGGACGTTAATACGGAAAACCCCGACACGCATTACCGGAGCGGCTCCGTGTTCCACCTGGACGGCACGCTGGCGCAGCATTTTCCGCTCGCTGGCGGCCTGGCCGGCGTGGGCGCGAACGGTTTTTGGTATGACCAGTTCACGGGCGACAGCGGTTCGGGCGCCTATTTTGGCGCTTTCAAGGGGAGGACCACCGGTGTGGGTCCGGTCGTCTCCTACGTCTTCAAACTGGCAAAGGTGGATTGGGTTGCGGAAGCCAAATGGCTCAAGGAAATCGACACCAAAGACCGGCTTCAGGGCGATATCGTCTGGTTCAAGTTGGAGGCCAAATTCTGATCCGGTCGCCCCGCCTCTTTCCCTCCCAAACCATGTGATCGCGGTCCGGGCTCTCATCCTCGTGGAATCCACATCTCAAACAACCTTCCAGCTGACGCCGGCCCCGCTGTGCCTGGCACCCGGCCCCTTCGCCCGGAATCCGTTCGGTCACACCGTGCGGTTCGCCCCCCGTCTGGGACCGGCGTTCCCGCATCCCCGACGGAAAAAAACCGCCGCGGACAAGCTGATGGCCTGCGTTGCCTCGGGGCTGCCTCGGAACCGGTTCGCTGAGCCGGCTGCACGCAACTGATCATCCTGTGGAAATTTTTATGGCTGCTGTGAAAATGAAAAAACCAAAACACCCTGTGGGCCTCCGCTTTGCGTTTGCGCGGCGGCTGAACCGGCCACTGTCCCCAAGGCGGCTGCCTTTCAGTTCCATCATGCTCCTCGTGACCGGGTTGGGGTTGCTTCCCGGCGGTGCCCGGGCGCTCACCGGCGACGGCTCCGTGCTGCCCTTTCCGCCGGCGCCGGCCGCGAGCGTTTCAGGGCCGACGCTGCAGAAGTCCGCCATGCACTGGCGCGTCCAGCCCAACCACCTGCCCGCCGACGCGCCCAATATTCTCATCATCCTCATGGACGATGTTGGCTTTGGCCTTCCCGACACCTTCGGCGGCCCCGTCCATACCCCCACCCTGTCGCGCCTTGCCCGCGCCGGCATCGGCTACAACACTTTTCACACCACTTCCATCTGCTCGCCCACGCGCGCTTCGTTGCTCACCGGTCGTAACCACCACCGCGTGGGCTCCGGCACCATCGCCGAACGCGCGTCCGACTGGGACGGCTACACCGGCGTGATCCCGCGGACTTCCGCCACCCTGCCCAAGGTCCTGGGCTGTTACGGTTACAAGACCGCCGCCTTCGGCAAGTGGCACAATACGCCCGCCGACCAGACGACGGCCATGGGCCCATTCACCCTCTGGCCAACCGGGGAAGGCATCGGGTTTGACTATTTCTATGGCTTCCTCGCCGGTGAAACATCCCAGTACGAGCCACGCCTCTATGAGAACCTCAACCCCGTGGAGCCGCCCAGGGGCGGGAAATACCACCTCAGTGAAGATCTGGCCCAAAAGGGCATCGATTGGATCCGGCGGCATCGCGCCTTCTCCCCCGACAAGCCCTTCTTCCTCTACTGGGCACCGGGCGCCGCGCACGGCCCCCACCAGATTTTCAAGGAGTGGGCCGACAAGTATAAGGGCCGGTTCGATGGCGGCTGGGATGCCTTGCGCGACTCGATCTACCAGCAACAGAAGCAACTGGGGTGGATTCCGGCCAACGCGCAGCTGACCCCGCGCGCCGCCACGATGGCGTCCTGGGACAGCATCCCGGCCTCGGAGCGCGCTTTCCAGACGCGTCTCATGGAAGTGTTCGCAGGCTACGCGGAGCACGCCGACGCCCAAGCGGGCAGGCTCGTCGACGAACTGGATCGCCTGGACATTCGCGACAACACCCTCGTCTTCTATATCTGGGGCGACAACGGTTCCAGCGCCGAGGGTCTGAATGGCACCATCAGCGAACTCTTGGCCCAGAACGGTATTTCCAGCACCGTTCAACAGCACATCGCCGCGCTCGATGCCATCGGCGGGTTGGATGCGCTGGGCGGCCCCAAGGTCGATAGCATGTATCACGCCGGCTGGGCGTGGGCGGGCAACACCCCGTTCCGATACACCAAGCTCGTCGCCTCCCATTTTGGCGGCACCCGCAACCCGCTCGTCATCTCCTGGCCCAGGCGCATCCAGCCGGACAAGACCCCGCGCCCTCAGTTTCATCACGTCAACGATATCCAGCCGACGATCTTTGAGATCCTCGGCATCCAGCCGCCGGCCAGGGTGGATGGCTTCCCTCAGGACCCGCTCGATGGTGTGAGCATGGCCTATAGTTTCGACGCAGCCGCCGAACCAGGCCGCAAGCATGTGCAGTACTTCGAAAATAATGGCAGCCGCGCCATCTATCAGGATGGCTGGTTCGCCTGCACCTTCGGCCCGCTCACTCCATGGCAGGTTTCAAATCCCGCCCAACTGGCCGCCTGGGACTCCGACCGGGACGTTTGGGAGCTTTACAACCTCGCCAACGACTTTTCACAGGCCAATGATCTGGCCGCGCAGGAAACCAATCGCCTGGAGGCGATGAAGTCCCTCTTTCTGGATGAGGCCCGTACCAATAAAGTTTGGCCCGTCGGCGGCGGCCTGTGGACGAGAATCCATCCCTCAGCCGGCAAGTTTCCCCCTTACAATGACTGGCTCTTCTCCCCGGACATCAACCGCATGTCGGAGATCAATGCACCCGGTTTGGGCCGTCAGAGCAGCCGCGTCAGGATCCAGGTGGACGTGCCCGCGGACGGCACCGGCGTTCTCTATGCCTTGGGCGGGGCTGGCGGCGGCCTCACCCTCTTCATGGACCAGGGCAGGCTCTGTTACGAGTACAACCTCATGATCATCGAGCGGTACAAGGTTCACACGGACCAGCCGATTGCTCCCGGCCGCCACCTCATTGAGGTGGATACCAGTATCCGCCAGCCCAGAGCGCCCGCCACCGTGGTGATCAGCGTGGATGGCGTGCAGGTGGCCACCACCACGGTCGCGCGCACCAATCCTGGTATTTTCACGGCAAGCGAAACCTTCGACGTCGGGCTCGACTTGGGCTCGCCGGTTTCCCTGGACTACTTCGATCGGGCCCCCTTCGCGTTTAACGGAGTGATCCAAAGCATCGCGATCAGCTACCAGAGCCCCTCTCCTAAGTAGGGAGGAGCGGGATGCGCGCTCGGAGATTTTTGGCGGCCGCAGGCCGGGGAGGGACCTCTCCCCGGGATCTTTTCACCCGCAAGCAACGCCGCTGCCGGGAAAGGGTCGGTCCCTGACTTTGCACACAAGGGATCACTCGCGTCCAAAACCGGGGCTGGAATGGCGCAAAAAGACCTCCGTCTTTGACGAGAATGAGGGTGGAAATTGAAACCTTGTTCAGTTGTCACGCTCCGTGGCTGCGGCGGCACAACCCGTTTGAACCGCCCCCGCTGCCACCCGCTCAACTGGAGTTCACTCCGGACAGCCGCCCGCGCTGATCGGCGACCCCTTTTTTGGACTGACACGTCTGGGGTCCCCGAGGTTGGGCCCGCTCGCCACGGCGCGGCTGCTTAATTCGAACGCAGGCGGAAGAATTGTTGCGGCTGGTCGGGTGTGATGAGGACGTCGCCGGAACCGGGAATTACCTGCCAGGGCCCGGCCGCCGTCGTGGCGGCCTCCAGCACCGTGCCCGGCGGCACGGTGAACCGCAGGCCCCCGCCGGCAGTCCGGCCCCACGTCAGGTAGTGCGTCCCGCCGGCGGTGGCGACCAGGAACGTGGTGGTGGTCGTGGCCGTATTCCAGGCGTCATCCCTGGCGGTGAGCGTGATGACCGTGCTGCCCACACCCACCAGCGTGCCAGCCGACGGATTTTGGAAAATGCCGACCGGGGTGCCGTTCTTGTCCACGGCCGCGCTCCCGTCCACCACGTTGGGCACCGGGGCCAGCCAGTTGATGTCTGCCACCGCGCTGCCCGCGGAACCCACCGTCACGAACACGGGCGGCGCGGGCACCAGGCCCGTGGCCGGCAGACGCAGGGCCGAGGGCGGCAAATACCCGACGTTCTGCAGCACGATGGTCTGGTCCACCGCCGCACCCATGCCGCCGTAGCTCACCTCGATGAGCGTGTCCACGCGCGGATAATTGTCCGCCCCGCGCGTGACCACCGGACTCACCACCACCGCCGGCGCGATGCCGCCGGATGGCGCGTCCATGAGCTCCGTCAGATCCACCACATCGCCCTCATCGGCCTTGAAATCCGTGATGACGTCATGGCTGCGGTTGCGCCCGAAGGCGAAGCGATCCGGGCCGAGCCCACCGGTGAGGGTGTTGCGGCCGGGGCCGGCGCGGAGGATGTCGTCCTGCGGCCCGCCGGTGAGGGAGTCGTCGCCATAGCCGCCGGCCAGCGTATTGCGATGATCGGAGCGCCCGGCGAGCTGGACGGGCAGCGCGGCGGAACGATAATCCCAGTCCAGCACGCCCTGCCAGCGCGCCAGCTGATAATCCTGTAGCCGGGCGCGGTCTGGCGCCACGAGGGCCGTGGCGTAATAGACGATCTCGCGGAGGCTGCCCTGAAAATGATTGGTGGCCGCCGAAGCGGTGAGCAGGCGCGACGCGCCGACGGTGGGATAGGCGTTGGCCAGCGCGGTGCTGTTGCTGGTGGAAAGCACGGCGGCGGCGTCCGGCGATTCGATCTGCGTCTGCGCGCTGCCCGCGCTGACGGTGTAGACGCCGGCGGCGCCGGTGACGGCCAGGGGCGCGAGGGTGGTGCGGCCGGATTGCCGGGCCTGCACGTACCGGACGCCCCCGGTGCTCAGCAGGTTCAGCTGCAGATCCGCCGTGCGCAGCACGGTCTGGGCGGCCGTGCCGACGCTGTTCGCATCGAACGCCAGCAGCACGGTGAAGCGCGGCGCCTGCAAACCGCGGTCGTCCAGATACAGGAAGCGGCTGCCGGAGAACTGCACCCGGCCGTTGCTCACCTGCGGCTGCGCGGCGGCGCCGGGCTGGTAGCCGTCGCGGAGGGCGCCGGACTGGTCCACCCACTCGGACACGGTGGCGTTGGTGCCCACCCCGCGCGGATCCAGCCAGATGGCGGGCTGCTGCAGGAGGCCGGCGGCGGGCGAAAACGCCTTGAGCGCCAGGCTGAAGTTGTTGGTGGAGCGGCCGCTGGCGGCGGCATCGCGCACGCGCAGCGTGGTGGCGCCGGAGATGAAGCCGGGCGCGGCCGCCACGGTGATCTCCCCGCTCCGCACGGCCTGATAGCTGAACTCCGTGCCGTTGGCCAGCGGCTGGCCCAGCCGATACCATGTCACTCCCGCCACGGCGCTTTGCACCGAGAGCAACAGCTCCTCCGGCGTGCTGTTCTGGTCGATGAGATTCAGCGCCACCCCGGCCGTGCCGCCGCCGGGCACCACCAGATTGCCATCCCGCAGGAGGGGGCTGGTGTTGGCGACGTTCGGGTCCGTGCCGGGCTGATATTCCTGCAGGTTGGTCAGCCCGTCGTGGTCCGGATCCTGACCGGCATCCGCAGCATTATATTTGTCCAGGCCGTGGGCGTCCTCCCACCAATCCGGCATGCCGTCCCCGTCGCTGTCGGTCTCGGTGTAGTTGATGACAAAATCCACGCGCAGCTCCGCGGCGCGATTGCCCTGGGAAATCGACAGGGCCGCCAGCTGGGCGGTATCCAGCACCGCAACGGGCACGCCGCCCTGTGGCATCGGCCCATTGGTGGCGGAACCCAAAGACTCCACATAATTCGCCTGCAGGGTGAAGGCGGAGGCCTGTGCGCCGACGTTGAACCCTTTGGCCAGCTCCTGGGCATTGGGCTTGAAATACATCGGAATGGTCAGCTGATAGGAATACGCGCCGCCGGCGCCTGACGGGGCGAGGCCGGCGGTGAAGTGCAACGTCTGCGGCGCGATGCCGCTCGCGCCGGCGGTGGTCAGGGTGAAGAGCAGGTGGCCGCTGTACATCTGGTGCGCGCTGGCCCCGCCCAGGTTCAGCACCTTGCCATAAAGGGTGATGCCCGGCTCGGTCCACGACGCGCCGCGGGCCGCGCCAGGCGCCGCCAGCAGGGCCGGCAGCAGGATCATCCAACAACGGCCGCACGCACGGCGGCTCAGGCTTGAAATCGTTTTGCTCATGGAAATTCGGTTCGGGTTCATGGGTAAGCCGGGGTCGGGGCGACAACGGCGCCACCGGGGGTTGGGGCGGAAAGCGGGAGCGCCGCCAGTCGGGCGGCGGCATCGGACGGACGCGCAACATGGGCGGCCTGCAGGATTTCCTGGTTGAACTGTTCCTCCACCCGGCGACGCCGTTCCCCCAGAAGCGTGCGCCGGATCTGGTCCCGCACCGCCGCGTAAGGCTGTTCGCCGCCCGGCTCCCGCGCGATGAGCCGCACCAGGAACAGGCCGGCGGGCGTGGCGCTCACTTCGCTCAGGTCGCCCGGCTCGCGCAGCGGGGCCGCCAGCCGCAGCACCTCGGCGTTCCACGCATCCTGCGAAGGCGCGGCGGTCAGCCAGCCCACGTCGCCGCCGCGGTAGCGCGAAACGCGATGCTCGGAGTGGGAGACGGCCAGCGCGCCGAAACCGTTGGTGGCCGGCAGGGCGGCGCCGGCCTGCAGCACCGCGGCGCGGGCGGCCTCCAGGCGCGGGCGATAGCGGTCCGCCAGCGGCTCCTGGCCGCGGGTCTCGAACCAGAGCACCGCCGCCCGCACCTGCTCGGGTTTGTGATAGCGGGTGGCGCGGCCGCGCTCATACTCCGCGGCCACGTCCGCCTCGGAGATCGCGATCCGGTCCAGGCGCGGCTGCAATTGCACCGCGCGCAGGCGGGCGATGAGCAGGCGGTCCAGCTCCGCCGCCAGTTCCGGCTCCCGGTCCAGCCCGGCGCGGCGGGCGGCGCCGGCGAGCGCGGAGCGCTGGATCAGCTGGTCGAGCAGCGCGGCACGCGCGGCGGGCGAATCGGCGGCGGGGCGATCGCCCCAGCCCAGCCGGACATCCGCATCCGTGAGGGCGCGGCCATCCACCACGGCGAGCACATGGCCGTCTGATGCGGCGGCGGGGCCGCTGGCCTGGCGGCCGCACCCGGCGGCGAACAGCCAGGCGACCGCGCCTGCCAGCAAAGCGGCGTGCCGCGGGTTCAATGCGGAGATGAAGGCCGGTTTGGTCATGTCACATGCCCTGATTGGAATAGGTCTCCAGATACAGCTTGATATCCGTGACGCTGTTGATGAAGCGCGTCAGGCCGGCATCCTTGTCCGCATTCAGCGTGGCGCCGGGGATGATGAGCAGCCACCGCGTGTTCCACACCGACCGGCCGTAGAGCCGGCTCGACGAGTTCCAGCCCGGCGTGAGCGGACTCAGCGTCATATCCGTGGTGCCGGTGAACCCATAATCCGAGATGAAGGCGCGGGAATCGCCGTAGCGGATGCGCTCGGCGTAGGAACCGTCCAAGCCGTCCATCGTGGGTTGATAGGTGTAATTGCCCAGGCTCCCGGCGTTCAGCACATACGGCACCGGGATGCGCTGGCTCACCACATCCCACGTGCGCAGGGTGGGATAGAGCGTATCCGAGCAATACTGCCGATCCTGGCCCACCGGCACCAGGTAGAAGCGCGGGCTGGTGGAAAGCACCGGAGCCGTGCTGGGGTCGTAAACCGAGGCCGCATCGTAGTTCTTGAACGCCGCCGTGAAGGACCGGATCTTGGTGGCGTAATTGGCCGGGCTGAAGGCGTGATCCAAACCGCTCAGCGGCTGGCCGAAGAAATTCAAGCCCGGCGCGATCTCCGTGGAGAACTGGATCACCAAGCCCGGCTGCGGGCCGTTGGCCGGATTATCGAAGGGCCGGCAATACTGGCGGAACTCCGGCACCTGCCACAGGTCCGACACCCGCGCATTGGCCAGCGCATCGTGCCAGCGCTCGTCGCTGGTGGAATCCGGGCTGATGCGCATCATCTCGGTGCGGAGCGAGAGGATGTTGGCCTCGCCTTGGCCGTTGTTGAGGCCGATCTGGCCCTGCAACGCGTCGTAATCCGCCGACAACTGGCCGAGGATCTCGGCCAGGCCGCCGTTGCCCACCCGCGGCTGGCCATCCGCCCAGTTGCCCAGGCTGCGGGTCTTGACGATCTGATCCAGGAGATGCGAAGCCGAGGCGGGATGGCCCTCCGAGAGGCTGGTCTCGTAATCGTAGGTCTTGACCGCCATCCACGCGTAGCGCAGGGCGTTGTCCAGCGCCAGGTCATATTTGCGCATGGCCTCGTTGCGGTTAAGCCGGGTGACGAGGTCCGCGTAGCGGTTGCGCTGGGCCTTGGCGGCAATCTGCTGGTTGAGCGCGGCGCGTTGCTGCACCAGCCGTTGCGCTTCGGCCTCAACGCTGCGGACGTGGCTGGCCGCCATGTTCAGCGCCTGGATCTTCGTGGCCAGCACGGGTTGTGGCGTGACCCACAGGTTGTTGTACTCCTGCGCCAGGTCGTTCAGCGTGGCCACGCAGTCGTTGTACTGGCTGAACGTTT
Source organism: Pedosphaera sp. (assembly GCA_017853715.1). Taxonomy (GTDB): domain Bacteria; phylum Verrucomicrobiota; class Verrucomicrobiia; order Limisphaerales; family DSYF01; genus DSYF01. The sequence goes on along the minus strand of JAFMIZ010000046.1, from coordinate 11,715 downwards.
CGCCCTCGGCAGCTTTGGCCAGTTCGGTAATCCTGACGCTGGATTCAGTTGCGGCGGCTAACCAGTCGAAAGCGAGAGTTGTTCTTTCATATACCAGCGAAGCAATTTCTTCCGCCTCAAATAACGCCGCACGCGCACCAAAAAAGTAATCAAAGGCTCCATCAGGAAGCGCATTGATAGCAGTCTGCAAAGCCTGGGAAGGGTCGTTTACGCTTGCACTAGGCATTTGTTTGTCGCGGCCTTTTGTTTTTTTACTCAAATAGTCAGCCACTTTCGTCAGAGCCAGTCTCGTCACCTCCAATGATGTCAAAATCGCCTGATAATCGCCTTCGAATTGATGCTTATCGATGATCGCCTTCAATTTTAGGTTGGCATTGTAGGTCAGCATTTTGACTTTGTTGAACGCGGTGTTTTGGTTCAGCAGTTCCAGATTCAGGTCCAGCTCAGCCGCCAGCATCTGGTTCAGCGCAGTTTGAATCTCGCCGGGGGACGTGCGCCTTCCCCAACCATCGGGCGCCGTGAACGCGTAGTTCGCAGTGCTATCCAGCGGCAATCGGGTGAGGATGACATTATTACCGTTAGTCAGTGTTTGTAGGTTTGCACCGTTGGTGGCCCAGATGATTCCGTCAGATGAAGAGCCATCCAGATAAAAATTAGCCATGATGTTATCAATGGACTCAGGGTTGAAACCGAGGGGACCTTTAAAGAAGTTGAGGCCGCCGGACGTCGCCTGCACGGCAAGCAAGTTGGCGTTAAATCCATCTGACCACGCTGCACTTGGAGTTGCCTCGTCCACGGTGGAGCTGTCGATATACATATAGGTCAACAGGTCGGGGCCGGTGTAGCCGTCGGCGAAGATCTGGCCGACGCCGATGGTGCCGGTGTAGGGCGTGCCGTAGAGGCCGATGAGCCGGTTCTTGAAATCGAGGTCCTGCAACACGGCTTCCCGCTTCAAGGCGCTGGTGTCGTCGGCAATGCGCCGCAACTGCTGGTCGGCCTGGGCCGCAAACTGGTAAGCCGCCATGGCGTTGTTGCCCGCGGCGATCGCCTTGGCCAGGCTCTGCTTGAAGGGCGGCATGCGCTCCCACGCAATGCCGTCATAGTAGGGATCGGCGTCAAAGGTCATGGCGTCGCCATCCAGCCCCAGCGGGTTCAGCCCGCGGTTGACGTTATCCACGTTCAGCTGCAGCTCGGCCAGCCCCGCCGCCACGGAGGCGGTCTCCGTCTCGGTGGTCCTGCGATCGATGCGGTCCAGCCCCTCCGGCGCGTTGGTGCCGCTGGTGGGGCCGGGAACGGGCGTCACGGCAGTGACGGCCAGCCAGTCGAACCAGGCGCCCTGCCCCACCCGGCGGGACCATTCGGAGACGCCCCAATCGCGCGCGGGCACCACGGTATCCTCGTAGCCCTGCCACTGGCCGGCGGGGTCGGCCACGTAGGCGTCGCGGTAGGTGGCTTTCACGATCTCGCTGCCGGCGCGGATCTTGTCCGCGGCGATGGTGGCGAAGGTTTTCTCATCCAGAAAATCCACGGGCAGCACATTGCCGAGCTGGGAGTAAAGCTCGGATTGCGCGAGCCAACCGTAGCCGGGGCGCCGGACCAGTTCATAGTGCATCTCGGTGGCGGAGAGGTAATGGCCCCAGGCATCGCCGTGGCCCATGGGATACTGGAGGGCGGCATCCGAGGCATCAATCAGGCCGTCGTTGTTGGCATCCTGCACGTTGTAGGTGGCGTTGTAGAAGGCTTCGCCGTCGGCGCGGAAATAATTCCAGGAAAGCCGGTTGTACACCGGGTAGGCTTTGAGGAAATCCGTGCCGCGCAGGAGGCTCAGCTCCTCCTGCAGCGGATTGGCCACCTCATTCTTGAAGGCGAACGCGTCGCCCGGCAGCGCCACCGGGGAATCGGCGGACTGCGGCACCACGGAATTCTGCGCGTCGGCGAAGGCCTCGCTGCCGAGCAGTTGATAGAGGAACGCCAGGCGCGTGGCGGCCAGCAGGATGGCCTGATCCGTGCCGGCATTCGAAGAGCCGGGCGTGGACGTCAGGTCCTTGGCCCGCTGGAGCACGGTCTCGTAGAGGGCGATGAGGCCGACGTTCTCGAGGTTGTTCTTGTCCGAGTTCAGCGCCACGGCGCCGATGTAGGGTCCGCCGGCCTCCTGCAGCATGCTGGAGTAGGTGGCGGGGGCATCGCCGCTGAAGGTGGCGGAGTAGCGGGCCTCGTAGAGGTTGATCTCGTCGAGCACGCGCTTGACCCAGCCCATCACCAGCTGCGGCAGATAACGCTTGCTGCCGTCGGCCTGGAGCTGCGGCGAGTTGGCGGCGCCGGCCCATTGGTAGGGTACAGGGCTGGCGGTGATCCAATCGGGCGCCGGGTCATCGGGCAGCACAGCGCGCCAGCTGTTGGTCGTGACCGATGCGGTGGTGTCGGCGGTCACCTTGTTGTTGGAGTCGGCCGAGATCAATTCTCCCTTGCCGCCGTATCGGACGAAGAAGAACTTGTCGGCCAGGGTGATGTCCGGCCGGCCGGTGAAGGCGATGGAGTTGAGGCCGAGGCCCTGGGTGTAGGGCTGCCAATCCACCGGATCGGTATCCGGGGTGCCGGCCTGCGCCAGCGGGCAGACATCCCGCACATACCACTGGTAATAGACCTGCGCGGTGTTGCCGCCAAAATCCCCGGTGTGGTTCAGGTTGATCTGCTCGCTGAAGGCATCCTGCGGGGTCAGCACCTGGATGGAGCCGCGATAACGCTCCTGCGAGAGCTGGATGACGTGCAGCGCCACCGCCCCAGTCGCGTTGGTATCGTTGTTCTCGGCCAGTGCGAGGTAATCGGTTGCCAGGTTGTGGTTCTCAAGAAATTGCGGCGTGGCCGCCAAGGCGGAGCCGATGCCAAAACTGCTGGCGGGAACCACATTGCCAATACCTCCATTATTGGTGGTGTGACAGTCATCTTCGTAAAACGGAATGGCGGCAGCCGCGAGGTCAGGCCGGGCGGTATTCGTCACGACCCCCAACCCGAAGTCATCACCGGTGGTGAACTCCGTGCTGGCGGCGATCTGCAGATTATTCACCGCCGTGTTCCAAGCGGTGGCGTCGTCAGTGGCGGCGGGCAGCGCCAGCAACAACGCCTTGTTCGTGTCGGTCAGGAAGTTCGGTTCCAGCACGTAGGGCTGGATGGGCTGCTGGGTGAGGCTGGGATCGCCGCTCTCCAGATTGTTCAGGCGACCGCGAAAGACAAGGTTCCCGGCCAGCGAATCGTAATAGAACCGCTTGCCCAGCGAGGCGGGCAGGTTTTTGAAATACCAGCGGCTGCCGGAGACGAGGACATTGGCCGTATTTTTCGGCTGCAGCGATTCCGGCATGGCGGACTGGGCCAGGGGATACGTATGGACATCCAAGGGTCGCGTCACACGGGCGGAGGAATTGGTGGAAACCACCGGCAGAAGAGTTTGCAAGTTGATGGCATACTTCGGCGTAGTGTAATATTTTTGATCGGGAATAGGCTCATTGTAGTGGTTATCCGCATCGGCATTGGACCAACTGTTGCTATCCGTGCTTGCATAAAGTGTCCAACTGATCGGGCTGCGGGTTTGAGTGTTTCCATCTGTGGTAAAAGTGTAGTAGGCAGGGTTAGGAGCAGTCCCAAGGTCGAAGACCAGGTCTTGCGGTAGGCCTTTTGAAGAAGTCCACCAGGTGTTTGTATCACCATCAACCGCATTTGCCGCAACTTGTGAACCCTGGGCTTTACCACTGGCACTGATCTGGTTGGACAACTTATTGCCTGAAGCGTCGTAAAAGGTGAATTCACAAAGCTCCGTGTGGTCATCCCCGTTTCCACCGCCCTTGGGCCCCAGGCTAGCCGATACTCGGAACTTAAAATAGCGGACACCCGGAGGCGGCGTGGGAGGATTGTTGGTGAGCACCATGGAGGGGGTCTGGCTATCGAACACGATCTCGGCCGAGGCCATGTCAAGCACGGCGGGCAGACCGGGGCTGGCGGGATGATCGGCTTTGTATTCGCCCCCGGCGTAGGTGAGCGTCTCGCCCTTCTTCAGCACGGGATAATTGACACCCCAATAGGTGTTGAAGATGGATGGCACGGGGGGCTTCGCGGAGCTGCCATAAAACAGGTTTGTGGAACCTTGCTGGGTGCCGTAGTCGGGCGCCCAGGACACCGGAGTGCCGGCGGGCGGCGGGGTTGCACCCAGCCAGAAATCCGCGCGGAGCGGGTAGAAGTAGCGCTGGAAGAACCGGCCATCGCCGGAGACGGCCCAGCGATTTCCGGTGCGATCCTGCCACAGGGCGCGTTTTTTTCCAAGGTTCCCACCGATGAGATTGGTCATGACCACATTGCCCATGACGAGGTTCAGGGGATACGGCGGGATGACCGGATTGCCGGCGATGGCGATAAAATTATTGAAATCATAAATGGGATTCGGCGACTGGGGCACCGGCAGACCGCTGGAGTCAAAAGCCGTATGGGTGACCGGATCAACAGCCGGAAACATGTCAGTCGAGATTTGATTGGTGTTGGTGCGCACGGTCTTGACGGCGTAATACTTCATCCCAAAGGCGTCGCTGGCGTTGGTGGCGCCGGGCACGCTGTATTGCACCAGCACAAAAGGATCCGAGGTGTATCCATTGGTGTCGGCGCTGTTGGTGTTGTTCAAACCGTTCTGGAGGGCGAACGCGGCGCTTTGTCCCTGGTTGAAGCGCGGATCGCCGGTCAACTGGTACGCGATGGAGGGGGCGATCAAGGCGTGCTCCTCGTTGGGATTGTAGCCGATGGCATTTCTATCCGGCTGGTTGTAGATGGCCAAGTTGGCATACTTGGCCGGATCGAGGATCTCCTGATAGTTGGGCGCGTTGGTGACAACGTCCTGCCCCACGCCTTCGCTGCCCATCTGGCTGGAGATGTAGATGACGGGCGCCGCGGCAGCGGCCGGGTAGTCAATGTTGGTGTATGAGACATTGGTGTACGGGTAGTTTCCACCGGTATCCATTTTTTGGTACCAGTTCACGGTGAGCGGCCCGCCCCCAACGCGAGCATTCACCGGATAGATCGGTCCCCACTGGCCTACGGTATTGGTGTCATACTTGTATAGGTTGGGATTGAAATTCTTGTAGCTGTTGGTGTTAACAATCAGGCCCGAGTGGAAGTTGGCGCCGTTGGTTCCCGTATCATAGGGCGACTCCAGCCGCTGACCGACGTAGATAGGAGGAGGGTTTGGGTCCGTACCAGGGAGTCCGCGGAAGATGCGGACGGCCACGGATTCGAGGGAGAGGATGCCCTTGGCGGCCTGGCCGGCGGCGGCGCGATGGGTGTACACCAGCACGGAACGGTTGCTGGTGTAGTTGTCGCTGAAAATCCTGGTGTTCTGCACCTGGGCGGTGTTGTGCTCGCTGAAGGAGAGCTCCTTGAAAAACCACGCATCGTTCGGATCCGGATCCAGATCGGCCGGGGCGGCCGGGGCATCGGCCGGCGAGAGGTTGTAGGTGTAGTGGGCCAACGGCGCGCCGGGGTAGCTGTTGGTGATGACGGGATAGTTGTAGGTGTACGAATAGTTGTTGGTGGGGCTGCCCTGGCGGGTGCCGTCCTTGTTCTCGAACCCGAAGAAGCCGCCGTAATTCTCCGGATCGCCCGGGAAGGCGGCATGGATTTCCACGGTGTTGGTATAGCCGGTGACATCCACCCAGGTGATTGTGAACTGGCCGGGCTTGGTGGGATGCCACTTTTTCCCCACGAAATCCCACACCCAGCCGTTGCCGCTGCCGCCGGGGATGGAACCGTTGACCAACGGAGAGCTATCGCTGGCGGAGGGGCCGTCGAGATTGACGATGAGGTTGGAGACGCCGACGGGCAGCTCTGGGTAAAGCGCGGCGTTGATGGCGGCGAGGGAGGAGACATCGAAGCCCTGGCCGAGCGGGATCCGGGCGCGGTGAACGGTGGGAGCGTAGCTGAAAGTCAGCTGGCCCGGACCGTTCACGGCGGGGAAGGTGTACTCGCGGGTGGCGCCGCCGCCGTAGCTGTTGGTGTAATGGCCGTCCACCAGGGCATCCAGCGAGATCAGGCCGAACATCGACTGCTGGCCGCTGATGCCGTTGAGGGTGTATTTGCGATTGGAGGTGCGATAGATGGTGCCGACGGTGAGCTGTTCGCCTTCGTTGAGCCACAGCTCGAGGACATCCACCACCCCCTGCCCCAGTGAGCCGGAGCTGAGGGAATTCACGCCGTCCACCGTGGTGAGCTCGGTGCGGAAATAAGGCAGATACCGGCCGGCGGTGAGGCCCCCGGAATCGCTGCTGGAGACGCTCAACTTGTAGTAGAATTGCTTGTTCCAGCCCCAGAACACGCGACGCCAGTCCTCCAGGGGCAAGCGGGCGTTGGAGAGGACGGACTGGGTGGTGGTGCCGGCCTCGGCGAGGCCCAGCTCAAAGCCCGGCAGCACGGCGTTGAAGATGTTCGTGCCGGTCTCATAGGGCGGCACAAGATCGCCGCCGCCGAGATATTGGAAGGCGTAGCTGCCGCCCTCGGTGGAATAGTTGGTCTCCGCCCCCAGATTCAGCAGGCCGCGGGCATTGACGTAGAGATTGGTGCCGGCGGGGAGCGAGTAGGGCTGGGGGTAATTGGTGAGGCTGAGCGACAGGAACCGGTTGGTGCCCGCGTCGCGCTTGAGCACGGTGAGCAGATGGTTGCCGCCGGTGACCTTGACGGGAGACTGAAGGATCTGATTGGTGCCGGCATAGGCGGCCACCAGCTGGTTGTCGAGAAAAACCCCGGCATCACTGTCGGAATTGATGACGAAGCTGACCAGCGGCTCATTGGGCAGCCCGGTCCAGCGGCTCTGCAGGCGCCACATGCCCGGACTGGCGGCGGCGGGCACCGCCGCGGCGGAAGGCACGCTGAAATTGGGGCTCACCAGATTGGTCAACACTTCGTCGCCCACGGCGACGACCGCGGTCAGGATATTGGTGGAATCCACCTGCTCCACATAGACGCCGCTCATCTGGGGCTGCGCGGGAACGACGTCGAACGGCATCTCCAGGATCAGGCCGGGACCGGCGTTGGTGCCGTAGACCGGGGTCTGAAGCGAGGTGTAAAGCTGCATGCGCGTCCGGACGGTGTTCCAGAGGCGCAGGTTGTTGAGCCCGCCGCCGAAAAAATTGGTGGCGGCCGCGCCGTGCGCCTGGGCGCCGATGGCCAGCACGCCATCGCCGCCGGCGGGGGCCAGCGCCGGGCTGTTGCTGCCGATGAGGGTGGCATCGCGGTAGAAGCGGACCTGATTGGCGACAACGTCATTGATGACGGCCCAGTGATGCCAGGAATCGTCCGTCCAGCCGCCGGGCATGCCGGCGGCCCGGTTGGTATCGGCCAGGAAGAAGCCGCCATCCGCGCCGAAGCCCGCGCGCCATTGGGATGAGGCCGGGGAACCGGCACCCGAGCCCATGGAGAACGCCGTCTGCTCCGCCGCGTTGGTGGGGGACGTCAGCCGCGCCCAGAACTCCAGGGTGAAACTTGAAGCCCCCAACTGCGCGGGCAGGCCGGTGGCGCCGCTGCGGAGATGGTCGCCCGCGCCGGCCAGCTGCAGGAAGCGCTCGGGGGAATCCGGGGCATTCTCCAGCACATAGCCCTTGCAGTTGAAGCGGGCCGACTTCGGATCGTTGGGGGCGTTGCCGATGGAGGAATACACGACGGAATCGAAGGTGTCGGCGCCCGCAGCCAGAAAATGCCGGCCCAGACCGGGCTGGTGGGTGGGATCGGTGATATCGGACGGGGAAAGATTGGTGACGGATTCCGTGCCGGAGTGGACCTCGGCCAGGATCTGGAGACCGTAATGCCATTTGATGACGGTCGGCACTTCCAGGTCGAGCGTGAAGGAGGTGGACGGGTTGTTCGCGCCGTTGACATCAGCCCCGGTGGCGGTGGCCTTGTAGAACGCCCGGCCAGCTTGGCCGGCCGGCAAGGCCCGCTTGAACTGATCCAGCCAGAGGACGGGAGGCGCCGTGATGGGAAACGTTCCACCGGTCGCCAGCCAATGGGTTCCGATCGGCGGGTCGAAGTCGGGCAACTCCTGACCATAGGGCGTCATCACGGTGACTGGCAGCGTGGCGTTGCCGGAGATCGCGAGATTCTTGAATTGATGCGTCTCATAATACAGCCCGGTCCTCGCGCCGAGCGCCAGCTTCCAGTTGGCGGGTGGCTGGTAACCCTCCGGGAGCTTGACGTTGGCGAGCACCTGCTGGCTGCCCCACCAGACGCTCACCACGGAACCGCTGCCGTCGGAGGCCGGCCCCACTTCCACGATCACATGATAGAAATTCGTGGAAGCGGGCGGCAGGGTGAACGTCTGGAATTGTGACCCCTGCTGGTAGAAATCCGTCGTGGTGTTGCCATCGGGAGAGGTGATCGTGACGAATCCATCGCCCGAGTTGGCGCCATCCGTCCGGTTAAAAATGGTGACGGATGAATCATAGAAAGAGCCGCCGCCGCCGCCGCCATCGCCCTGGTTCGAGCCGCCATTACCCCCTTTGTAACCGCCGCCGCCGCCGCCGCCGCCGTCATTTGAACCGTCACAAGGTCCGCCCTGACCGCCACCCCCCCAGCCGCCGCTGCCACCCCAACCGTATCCGGACTGGGCCGTGGACGCGCCCCCCCAATTCCCGTTCATGTAGGCCGACCCGCCTTGGGATAATATGGGAAGACTGCTTCCATTCAGATGGGTTCCGCCATTACCGGTATAACCTGCCCCGCCCGCGCCGCCATATTTGTTGGAGCCGATGGTACCGCCGCTGGAACTTGCTCCAGTTGAGGATGAACCCGAAGAACCATCATAATTGGCGGCCGCGCCGCCGCCGCCGCCGGCCATCAGCAACAGTTTGGTGCCCGAGGCATTGCTAAGAACGATGGACGAGCCGCCGCCGCCGCCGCCGCCGCTGATGTTGTTCTGGGTACCATAATTCGTCCCATTCTGCCCTTGGGCACCCACCCCGATGATCAAGTGGTCGTTCGGTTGCAACAAAACGTTGCCCTGCATTTTTGCGCCATAGCCGCCTTGATGATGACTTTTGCTGTCCCGGCCGCCTTGGGCCCCGAGGGCCGTGAGCGTGTACCAACCTCCACTGGTCGTGGCGGTGATGAGCTTGTTGGTGACCATCGGCCAGGTGGTGTGGGCATTCACGCCGTTTTTATCTTCGAATTCCACCCCCGCAAGCGTGTTGCCATTGTAAACCACCTCGATGGCCGGCGCGGTGTCCCCAGGCCCGTTGTCGTAGGTGTCGAACGTGACGGAGATGCCTTTGGCGGCGCCGTTCTCGCCGCTCACCGACTGCGCCGTGAACGCGGGGCCGAAGTTGAGGCTGAACCCGTCTGCCGGCCAGGCGCTGGCGGCACCGGGGACGATGCGCACGTCGAACTCGGCTCGCAAGCGGGTGATGTTCTGGTTTTTGGGCAAGGTATCGATCACCAGCGTGCTGCTTTCCCAAGGTTGGTCGGCCGTCAACTGCAAGCTGCCGTTGGTCAGCCCGGGGACCCTGTTTTGGCCGGTGTCGAACAGGGTCAACCCCGCGGGCATGATGCTATCAGTGAAGGGATAGCTCAGGTTGAAACTGTCGGCGCCCGGCGCGCCGGGCGCGGCGGCTAGAAAGGTCAGGAGCGTGGCGGCCAGCCGGCCGGCCCGGCGCCAGTCGAAGAGGTATGGTTCCATGGGAGATGGGCTTTGAAAAATCAAATTGTTCATGTCAGGGAGCCGGGGCGGGGTCATTGGAGATGGTCCACGTAGCTGACACGCTGCAGCACGATGCTGCCGCGAGAGACCAGCGGCACGGTGGAAAGCCCGGTGGTGGTCTCCTCGTAAGTGCCGGTGAGCCGGCCGGAACCGGTCTGGTAGTCGGGATCCAGATAGAAGCGGAGGACCCGCGTGATGTCATACCCCGCCCCGTGCTGCGGATGGTAGGCGTGCCGGAACGGGTTGGTGCGGTGAAAAGCATCCAGCCGCAGCGGGGCGTTGGTGGCCGTGCCGATGGTGTTGCCGGGGCCGAACGCGCCGGTCAACTCCCAGCGGTCATGGTACACCTCCTGCAACGACGGCGGCCGCGTGGCCTGCCCCGCCAGATAATGGCTGACATCCGCAGGGGTGACCTGGGAGATATTGGTGTAACTGGCGGTGGAATTCGCCACCAATTGGAGGAAGGTGGCAGACTGGCCGTTGGTGCTGTCATCGCGAGGCATGTCAAAGGCCACGGTTTCATAGCGGATGCCCACCTGCTTGCCGCCGCGCTCCTGGATGCCCTCGTGGTAGGGGATCTGCGCCTCATCCAGGATCAACACCTGCTCGGGAGAAACGGACGGATCGGCGGTCTTGGTCTGCATGAGCATCACGTGCGACAGCAGCACCGGCGCGCCGTTGGTGTCCACATGCATCAGCACCCGCAGCTGGGGGCGTGACAACGACGGCTGCACGGACCGGTTGGTGTCGGTCAGGCTGGTGACCGCATTCGCCGTCACCGTCCCCACCCACAGGCCCGCAAAGCTGGCGGGATCATTGACCGGCGCATTGGTGGGGGCCACGTCGGGATTGATCGCCGAGACCGGCAGATAATGGTAATTGGTGCCGGGATTCAGTGGAACGTCGATGCGATACAATTGCTCGCGATAGTTGCCATTGGCGGACCAGTTGCGGTTCATCCCCAAGGTGACGGTGGTGCTTTGCTGCGCCGCCAGCGAGGTCACGGTCCAAGTGGTGAGCACGCCCACATTGGGGTCGGTCATCCACGCCAGCTGGTCCGGCACGCGCACGACATGGAAGAGCTGGATGTCCTGATCGGCCGGGCTCAGCTTGTTGATGATGATGTTGCGGGTGTTGGTTTTTTCCAGGCTGGAGAAGGTCAGCTCCGCGGGGCAGAGGCCGAGGCTGGAATAGTTGTTGACGGGATTGGTGACGGTGAGAGTGGGCGGGGTGGCGCCGAAATAGAGGCCGCCCTGCTGCCAACCCGTAAAATCCACCGCCACCGGTCCGGCATAATCCACAGACACCAGATTGACCGGGACCTGGACCCAATAGGCGCGCCCCGGCTGGATGGTATCCGTGCTGTTCTTTGACTCCCAGTTGCCACTGGTCGGGTTGAGCCATGCAATGGAGTTTGTCCACGGACCGGGGGTGGCCGCACCTGCCTGAAGCAGGGAAGCGAACGTGGGACTGCCAATGACGCTGAAGCCGGTGAGGTTGTAACTGCCCCGGGTCCAATGCGGCCGGTAAAATTGCACATCGCCGGTGACGGTGAGCGGGCCGGCCGGCGAGCCGTTGGTTTGGCTGTCAGGAGGAGAAATGTGCAAGAGGTACGCCTGGTTGCCCCGCACGGTGATGGCTCTGGAATTGACCGAATTTGTTGTGGACCAGACGATCCAGCCGGCCTGGTTGTAGAGGTTGGTGTCGGTTTGGAATTCCTGCGTGCCCACGGGTAACGATTGCACGACCACGATATCGATGGCGCCGTTGTTGGTGCTGAAGTTCACCGCGCCAAACACCTGGTCGGCCGTTAGCAACGAGCCATTGGTGTCGCGGGGCTCCACCTCCAGCCACACGGCGTTCCAGCCGTAGAAAAGATTCGATATGGTCTGCGTCTGGGTGGCGGCCGGAGCGGGCCGGGCAATCAGGGCGGCCAGCAAAAGGCCCGGCCCCAGGACCTGCGCCAGCGGGTTGGCAAGTTTGGTGTTCATGCGTCG
>JAFMIZ010000045.1 GCA_017853715.1 Pedosphaera sp. | reverse complement strand
ACGGCCTGACCACTCGCGCCCTTGGTGATGTTGTCTTCGGCGCTCATCACAATGAGCCGGCCCGTGCGCGGGTCAAGTCGCCAGGCGATTTCGATGCAGTTGGTGCCGACCACGTTCTTGGTGTCCGGCAGCGCTTTCCCTTCGAGCAGACGCACGAAGGGTTCGTGGGCGTAGGCGGATTGGTAGCAGGCGGCGATTTGATGGCCCAGGGCCGTCGCTTCCTCGGCCGTGCTGAAATGTTTCTCAGGGGCGAGATAAAGCGTGGTCTGGATGCCGCGATTCACCGGAATCAGGTGCGGCACGAACTGGATCGTCACCTTGGCGTTCGCGGCAAGACCCATTTGCTCTTCGATCTCGGACAAATGCCGGTGCTTCGGCACACCGTAGGGGCGCACGCTTTCGTTGCATTCGCAAAACAGGTAGTCCAGTTCTGCTTTCCGTCCTGCGCCGCTCACGCCGCTCATGGAGTTCGCAATGATGCCGTGCGGTTTGATCAGGCCGGCCTTCAGCAAGGGAATCGTCGGCAGCAGGATGCTCGTCGGATAGCAGCCCGGCGACGCGATCAATTGCGCGTCCTTGATCTGGGCGCGATGCACCTCGGGCATTCCATAGACCGCCTTCGCCAGCAAGTCCGGCGCGGGATGGTCGTGCGCGTAGAATTCCTTGTAGATGTCGGCGCTGCGCAACCGGAAGTCGGCGCTCAAATCAATCACTCGGCAACCCATGTTCAGCAGCGGCACGGCGTATTCGGCTGCGACGCCGTGGGGCAGGGCGAGGAAGACGATCTCCGCCTGCTTGGCGAGCAATTCGGCATTGGGCTCTGAGAATCGCAGAGCGCGCGCGCCGGGGCGGCTGGCAAACTTGGGAAACACCTGTGCCAGAGTCTGGCCGGCTTGCTGGCGGGAAGTGACGGCTACGAGTTCAACGTGGGGATGCCCCAGCAGCAATCGGACGAGTTCTTCGCCGGAGTAACCGGAGGCGCCGACGATGGCGACTTTGATTTTGTGACTGCTCATATGCAAGCGAGGTTTGAAAATCAGAATTCAGGCGCGTGAAAAAGAAAAAGCCAAGGGCCCTCAATGTGGCTAATTCAATAACGTATCTTGTTGTAAAATAGTGAGTTGCGAAACGATTTCAGAAAAAAGAACGATCAAAGGACTTTACCTTTGCTTTACCGTTCCTTTACCGAATTTCGGTTTGCTCACCTGCGGCGGCGGCCCTTTGATACCAAACGATATTTTTTGATACCAGTTTCTGCGGCACACACGCGGTAACACCCGCTGAACTTGACCGGTACTTTACCTTTGCTTTACCGATTTTCATGCTGTTTTACCAACCGACCGGCCAGGCCGCATCCTCCCCACCGTTCACTTCCGTGTGCTGCAGTTTACCTCGGTATACCTTTTTAAAATTCTTGAGCCGGACTCGGGTCAGGCAGGCCTTGGTGAACCGAGGCCCGTCTCCGAGGTGGGAAGCCTGAAACGTGGAGGCAAACCTCCAAGATCAACGAGCGTTGCCACAGTCTCCCAGTGCCTTTACTACCTCGATGCAACCAGCGCTAGAAGCTGCTCACCTGGCGACCCCGCGCCAGGGACTCGTGCTCGTTCCAACTTCCGTGATGAATCCGTAAGAGCACCGAGAGGATAGCCCGGGGAACAAAATTGGCAAGCGCAGCCCCTCTGGGAACTCTTTGAACAACAAAAAACCCCGCCGTTGTCGGCGGGGTTTGCAAAGGGATACGCAGATCAACGCTTGCTGAACTGGAAGCGCTTGCGGGCGCCGGGCTGGCCGTATTTCTTGCGCTCTTTCATGCGGGAGTCGCGCGTCAGCACGCCTTCTGCCTTCAATGCCGGACGCAGATTGGCGTCCACCTTGAGCAGCGCGCGGGCGCAGCCCATGCGAACGGCGCCGGCCTGGCTGATCGGACCGCCACCCTTCACAAGCACGAGCATGTCGAACTTGTCGGCGTTGCCGGTGATGGCGAGGGGTTGCTTGGCGGCGACGCGCTGGGATTCCAGCGGGAAGTAAACTTCAAACGCGCGCTTGTTGACGATGATCTTGCCCGTTCCGGGTGTGAGCTTGACGCGGGCGACCGAGGTCTTGCGACGTCCCGTGCCCCAGATTTGTTTCTTTGCAGCCATGGTTCAGTAAGAAATGAAAATGATTAAGCGGCCTTGGTCGCCGGCTGTTGCGCGGAGTGCGGGTGATTCGGGCCCGCGTAAACTTTGAGCTTGGTCAGCAACTGGCGGCCGAGGCGGTTCTTGGGAACCATGCCCTTGACCGCGTGCTCGATAAGGCGCTCGGGGTGCTTGGCGCGAACCTGCTCGACGGTACGATACTTCTCCCCACCCTTCCAGCCGGAGTAGCTCATGAATTCCTTGTCCGTCTCCTTGTTGCCGGTGAGCTTCACCTTTTCGGCGTTGATGACGACAACGAAGTCGCCCGCGTCCAAGTGCGGAGTGAAAGTGGGTTTGTCCTTGCCGCGCAAGGTGTCAGCGATTTTGACGGCCAGCCGGCCCAACACGGCTCCATTGGCATCAATAACGTGCCACTTGCGTGTTTCGAGATTGTCTTTGGGCAAATAAGTCTTCATGTCACAAAGGGCGGCAAAGCTATCAAACCAAGACTTCAAGTCAACAAGCCAGTTGGGCAAAAACAGCTTATTTTCAAGGTGTAGGCGCGGGGCGCCTCTGGTGGCCGGGTTTGCTGGTCAGATCGGGCTTATCGCCAAAACCGATGCGCAGCCCCAGTTTATCAATTAACGGCTGCGGCGCAGGTGGACCTAAAGTCGCCGCATGAGTGCGCGAACGAATGTGTCGGGCCGGCGGCGATTGCCTTGGGTTTGTTGGGGGATGCTGCCCGTTGGCGTCGGTGCTTTGCCATTCGCGAATTGGGCGAATCAACGCTGTCCCGGCGGCAGCAAGGTCACCCATCCGGATGGTTTCGCCTCGGCGAACGTGGTTGCTGGCTTGCGCGCAATTAGTCACTAGTCGAGGATTGCACCAAAGATGAGCGAGGATTTAAAAGCGGAATTGCAGCGGTTGAAGGAGCGCCACGCTCAACTGCATCACGGCACCGACCTTCTGGGCCTCCACATTCGTGCGCTGGAGAAGCGCATCGAGGAGGCGGAGGCGGCAAAGGTCGCGTCAAAACAGCAAAACATGGTGTCCGAGGTCGCCGTGCCGCTGGCCGTCCCGCCGTTGCTTCCGGTTGCCGAACAGATTCAGTCACAGCAGTTGGTGGCGGAAGGTCCGATAGCAAGTGCGTTGCTTTCAGTTCGCGAGCAAGTGAGGCACGAACCGGAACCAGCAATCCACCTCGCACCCACGCCACCACCGCTGGCGCCGGATGGGGTCGCTCCCGCGGCGTCCAGCGATGGGGCGGGCAAGTCGGAATCGTTTGAGATGCGTTTGGGCACTTACTGGCTGGTGCGCATCGGGATTGTGGCGATGCTCACGGCGTTGGTGTTCTTCGGCACTTATGCCTACCAGAACTACATCGGGAGGCTCGGGCCTGCCGGTAAGGTCACACTCCTTTATCTCGCCAGCGGAGCGCTGCTCGGGTTCGGGGCGTTGTTTCAGCGGCGCGCGGCGAAGGAGTCCCTGCGCAATTACGCGCAAGTGCTCCTCGCCGGCGGGATGGCAGCGGTGTATTTCACCACTTACGCCGCGCACTATTTTCCAAATCTACAGATCATCGAGAATGCGGTGGTGGACGGTGCGCTGCTCTTGGGCTGGGCGGGGTTCATGGCCTGGCTTGCCGACCGCAGGAAATCCGAGGTGCTGGCTTTGTTTGCGGTGGGTTTGGCCTACTACACCTCGGTCATCACGCGCGTGGGACACTTCACCCTGTATTCCAACCTCGTGCTGGCAGCGGTGGTCGTTTTTTTCCTCGTGCGCAATCGGTGGGCAAAGCTTTCCTACGCGAGCTTGATCGCCACCTACGCGGGTTATGGGTTCTGGCGGTTCTACGTGGGTCATGAATGGCAATGGGCGCAGCCCGGCGATGGCTTGTGGTTGGGCGTCTATTTCCTCGCAGCCTATTGGCTGATGTTCACCGCGGCTGTTTTCCTGTCGCGGCATGAGAAGTTCGCCGGGGCGAATCGGGCCGCCTTCATCACCCTGAACAACGCCGCGTTCTACGCGATGTTCCTGCTGACGATGTTCCAGGTGCGCAGCGGCGGATTCTGGAAGTTCAACCTCATCACCGGCGCGGTGTTGCTAGCGTGTGCGGCCCTGGCGAGGGTGCGACTGCGTGACGAGCCGCTGGCCGGCAACACTTACCTTGCTCACGGACTTCTGCTGGTCACGGTGGGCATCATCGCGAAGTTCAATCAGGATCAATCAACGCTCGCGCTGGTGCTGGCCTCAGAGAGCGTCCTGCTGTGGCTCACGGGAACGATGCGTCGCAACCTGGTCATGCGCACCGCTTCCTGCTTCGCCGCCGCGCTCGCGACGGTGTGGACGCTGGACGGTATCGAGCCGAATCAAATGCCCGGCGTGTGGTTGGCGGCGGGGGTCGGCGGGTTGTTTTTGTTCAACGCCTACTGGTCGCACCGGAGAGGCCAAACGAACTCGGCGGGCTTGTTGCGTGCGGCTCCGACTTATTTCAGCACGCTGGCGCTGGTCATTGGAATGGTGGCGATCTGGCGAAACCTCAGGGCTGAACACTTGCCGGCCGCGTACGCCCTGATGGCGTTGGCATTTGTTGCCATCACGCAAGCAACCCGATTGCGTGAATTGGGTCTGTTGGCCCAACTGTTGTTCCCGCCCAGTGCCGTCTTGTTCATCGCCAATTTATACTCGCCAAATGTCGCCGAGCCTTGGTGGGTCTTCGCATGTGTGGGCGGCGTGGTTCTGGCCATGGTTCACTGGTGGCAACATCAGAAAGTGATCATTGTGGGAACAACGGGGTGCCAGGCGGCGCAATTCTTGATGGCCGTGTTGTTCGCGAGCCTGGTCGGGTTGCGGGTGGAACGCTTGTGTGATGCAGAAGGCTGGTTGCTGGCAACGTGCGGTCTCGTTCTGGCGTTGACCCTTTACGGCTGGTTGATGCGCAACGGAATCATTGCACTGGTGGGGCAAGGGTTTGTCGTGCTGGCAGTCGGTTCATTCCTGCTCCATGCGGGTTCGGGCAATTTGACTTGGTGGTCTGCGCTGCTGCCGGTGATCGCCGTGAGTGCGCTCGCCCTCGGCGGTCGGCGATGGGCGGATGCGCGTTCGGCGGAGTTCGCGGCAATCGGCGGTCAGGTGCGAACGGTTTCCCAGTGGTATGGCCGTGTGGCCATGGCCCTGTTGTCGTGGTGGGTGTTCCAGTATGCTGGCAAACAGGAGTTGGTGTGGAGCTATGCCGGATTGGGCGCAGTCGCCTTCGCACTCTTTGGCGGGCTGAAACATCGCGACTGGCTTGCCTTCTCAACCGCGCTGCATTTTTGCGCCCTCTTGGCGTTGCTCTACCAATTGATGTCGGATACGGCCGTCTATTGGCCCAACTTCGTTTCCGTGCTGGTGTGGATGATTGAGCAGCAGTTGGCCCGCCGTCAACCGGAGCGCTTCACGCTTTCTGCTCGGGCGCAAAACATCACCATGATCGTGTCGGGGTTGGCCCTGTGGGCGCTGGGGTCGCGCTGGGTGATGCAGGGATTCAGCGGATTCTACCTTACGGCCAGCTGGTCCATCTACGCGTTTGCCATTTTTGCGCTGGGCATGACGCTGCGCGAAAGAATGTATCGGTGGCTCGGATTGGCCGTGTTGGGAACCGCACTGGCCCGTGTGGTCCTCTTCGACGTGTGGAAGCTCGACACGCTTTACCGGGTTCTGAGCTTCTTCGTGCTCGGCCTCGTGCTGCTCGTGCTCGGCTTCGTTTACAACAAATACCAGGAGCGCATCCGGCAGTGGCTTTGAGTTTGGCTCTATCGTGAGTTGGTCGATTGACTGGTGCCAGTTGCACCCATTTGCAGGAAACTCAGCAGGTCGGCCAGCTCGCTGGCCCGCAGGCCCGAGGCGGCACTGTTCGGCATCAAAGACCAGTCCTGGTCAAAAGTGTCCTCCACTTGGTTGCTGGGCAGGAATATCCGTGTGCCGTCGGCTTGGTCCACTCTAACAAAATCGGCCCCCACCGTTTGCACGAGCCCGACCAGGAGCTGGTTGCTGGTGCGTTGTAATACTTTGGTCTGATAGCCCGGCGCCACGGCCTTGCCGGGGTTGAAGATGTCGGAGAGCAACTCTTCCCGTGATTTGCGGCCGACTTTGGCCAGATCGGGAGCTAACTGGCCGCCTACACCGTCGAATGAATGGCAGCGGAGGCAACGTTGTTCAAGTATCCGCCGGCCACGGGTGGATGAGCCGGTCTGGGAAACCGCGTCGGCAATCCGGGAGAGGTTCAATTCGGTGCGGGCGCCGTAAAGCTGCGTAGCCCGGGCCGCGATGGTCTGGTCACGGTGGTTCCGCAGGAAGTTGACCTGCACATCCGTCAAGGCGGCAGGGGCAATGGTGCGGGCTTCCAGCGCGGCCATGAGCGCGTGGGTGCGGTCGAATTGTTCCAGCATCCGGGTGATGATGGCGGCTTGCACGTTCGCGTTGAGGCGTGGCCACCGTTGCACAAATGTGTCCGTCACGCGGGGGTCGGGGAAGTGCGCGAGCGCATCCACGGCGGCGAGTTGAACGGCTTCGGGTTCGGCGGGTGCCAGCATCACCAGCAGCCAGTCGCCCGCCTCTTTCATCGTGAAACCGCTCACACCCAGAAAGCGGATGGCTTCCGCACGCGTTTCCGCTGCGTTTCCGCCTATGGCCAATTCCAGCGCACGCCGGCCAAAGAAACGGCTGGCGTTTGTGGATGAACCGCTCACAAAACTGCGTCCTGTGGCGAAGAGGCTCTCGCCGATATCGCCCGCGAGCAACAACTGGTCATCGATACGCAGGCCCGAGGCTTCGAGCAGCGCGAGCAGTTCGTCCAGTTTCAACCGGCTTTCGAGGCCTGCCTGCCTGGCCAACTGACGGAGAAAGCTCCAGCCGCTTGGGTCGCGATGCACGTTCGCGTCGCCGACCAGTTGGCCGAGCACGGCCGCAGCGCCGTTGGGGTGGGCGGTGGTGAGCACGGCGGATTGGATCCACGGGTCGGCGGGCGCGGGCCGGAGGGCGCTGGCCAACATGACGGGCACGGAGGTGTGATTCACCCCGCCCAAGGTCAGGGCGGCTTCAAGACGCACGCTTGGCGATGCGTCACGACAAGCCGCGCTGAGCTGCCCGAGCAACGTGGGCGCCAGCCCGCGGTCGGAAATGATCCGCGCGCACAAGGCGGCGGCAGTGGCGCGGACGTTGGCATCCTTGTCCTGCAGGCCGCGAATGAGCACCGCCTCATTCAATGAATTGCCCGCGGTCAGCACTTGTAGCGCTTGCGCTTTGCACATCGGATTCCAGTTCCACCGCAGTTCCTTGGCCGCCGTCCGGTAAGCTTCCGGTTCGTTGCGCTCGAACAGCAGGCGGGCCGCAGTGTCGCGCACCCAGCCATTGGGATTGCCGAGCAGCTTCACCAATTCGATGGATGGCAACCGGCTCAACGCGGGGGCTTTGGTCACGGCCTGGTCCTCGGGTTGCAAACGCCAGATGCGACCTCGCTCCGCACTTTCTTCGAGCCTCTCCCGCCCCAAGTCGGCCACATACAACGCCCCATCGGGGCCCGCAATGATCTGGTTCGGACGAAAGACGGGATCGCGTGACGCAAGAAATTCCGTCGTTCGGTTCAGGTTCGGTCGCTGCAAATTTGGGGTGGTGCTGCCGTCGGTAGTTTCCCAGCGGCTGATGATGCGCAACGCGGGGTCGGCCACGAACAGGGAGTTCTCAAAAGCTTTCGGCAGGGCCGTGCCGCGATAGGCCAACAAACTCCGGGGACTCGTGAATCGGCTGACGGGTGTCCGCGAAATCAAAAGGTTGGAATCAGCTCCTTTCGATTGCTCCGAGGACTTGAGCGGATAAATCCGCCAATCCGCCGCCGTCAGGGCTGATTGCAAACTCGGCCAATGGTAGAGCGGATTCACGGAGGTTCGGCTAATGTCGGCCACCGTGACTTTGAAAGCGTTCCGGTGGGAGGTGGTGAATCTTCGCCCCGCGTTGTCATAAGTCAGCCCCAGCGAATCGCCGCCCGCCTCCAGTTCCACGGCCAGCGTGCGTGGATTGAACATGAAGTCGTGTCCCGCGATGGACAGCGGCTGAACCGAGGGGTTGGCCTCGCATTTCAAGGTGCCGGTGACGCCAGCACAAGCGGCATGGATCCGGCTATCTGGTCCCCACACCAGATGGGTAACGCCGGCGCTCGAATCGTTGGCGTCGGTGGTAAGTCCTGAGTAGATCACTTGGCGTGATTCGGCTTTGCCATCGCCATCCGAGTCGGCGAGGTAAATGATCTCGCTGCCGCTGGCCACGAACACGCCCGCACCGTAGCAGACGATGGCCGTGGGTGAAGCCACGCCCCCAGCGAAGAGCGAGACGCGATCGAACCGGCCGTCGCCATTCAAATCCTCCAGACGTTTCACAACGCCATCGCCGGAGTTCAATCCATCCTCGGCGACAAACAAACGTCCCTCAGCGTCGAAGGCCATGGCCACGGGGTTGATCACGTCCGGTTCAGCCGCTGCCAGCAACAGGCGAAAGCCCACCTGCAACTGCATGGTTCCCGGCTTGAGCGTTACGCGGCTGTCGCTCGTGGGCGTGCCGATCGTTGTTGGCACGCTGGTTGGTGGCGGGAGATTGGTGGCGGTGTCGCTGGAGTTTGTCGCCGTGGGTGCGGGCGCATTCGTGCTCGGTTCCTGGGCGCCCAGCGGAAGGTTGGCGAAGAGAAGCAGCGCGAACGCAGGAATCCGGAGGCGAATCATGGCGAGAATTTAGGCCAGCAGCGCGAGCGGCCAAACAAAATCTGCGATTCCAACCGGTGGGAATCGGTTCACGGGCCTTCAAGGAACGAACAAACGCTCCGGGCGCAGGCGACCTACAAATTGCTGGGGCAGATTCAAGTCCAGCGACCCGGGGGCCATTTTCTCGCTGGCCACGTGACCGTCGCAGAAAAGAACGTTGGCTCGCTGGTTGTGGCGGAAATGCGCTGTCGCCTCGATGACGTTGGTGCTGAGGTAATAGAATTCCTCAATCATCGGATTCTCTGGGGATGCGGGGGCTTGAAAGGTGTTCACTTGTGCCGCGTCGGCCATGAGGGCGGTATCTGATGGCCGGGTGATGCGATCCAACTTGTATGGGGGCTTAGATTGGCTGTTTGGCGAGAGGTAGCGATTGTAGCCGTAGCTGAACACGACCGTGGTAGCTTTAAGCTTGAAGCTTGGTGAACTCACGTCGAGCGAGGGGCAGAACCGCACGCCGCTGTCCTTCAGGTAAGGGTGGAGTGCCCCCACGCTCGAATCAAAGGTCCGCCCGCCTTCGCCCATGCCGGGACCGGGCGACTGCAACCATCCGAACCACCAGAGCTGGCCGCCGTTGGTCACAGCGGGGATGGCATAGAATAGCTCGTTGCGATTGTCGCCCCAGTAAAGCTGGCAGGCGACCCCGAGCTGATGAAGGTTGCTGACGCACTGGGCGCGCTTGGCGGCGGACTTGGCCTTGTTCAACGCCGGCAACAGCATGGCGGCGAGCACCGCGATGATGGCAA
Organism: Pedosphaera sp.; assembly: GCA_017853715.1. Taxonomy (GTDB): domain Bacteria; phylum Verrucomicrobiota; class Verrucomicrobiia; order Limisphaerales; family DSYF01; genus DSYF01. The sequence goes on along the minus strand of JAFMIZ010000045.1, from coordinate 11,594 downwards.
TGACCACCAGCAACTCGATCAAGGTGAAGGCGCGTCTTTTCATGGTCCTTCAGCGCGGACGCGATAGGCGGCCTGACTTGCGGGCGGCAGCGGATCGGTGAGTGAGAGCGTGGCGTTATTGCCGGGTTGGGTGGAGCCGACATTGCTCCACGCCGTGAAATTCGTTGTGCGTTCCAGAGTGTAGAGCCAGTTGGTCTGGCTGACGAACTGCACGCGCCACGACGAGCCGTTAAATCCTCCGGTCATGCTTTGGATTGGCGGCGGCGGGAGCGTCAGGACGAGATTGTCCACGCACCCATGCGCGAGCAGCGAGCTGGTGCTGTTGGCGTCGGTGTAGCAACTGATTGAGAATACGTCGCACCGGAAGTCGCGCGTTGTGGGCACCGAGATGATTTGCGTCACGCCATACTTCACGCCGTTGTTCGTCACGGTGGTGGTCAGGGTGGCGTTGGAATAATTCATTGTGACTCTGAACGTCTGCCCCGGGGGCATGGGGAGCAGATTCGAGTGATTGTAGAGCCACAGGGCATTGGTGGAAACGACTGCTTGCGCGATGGTGGGTTCAAAGATTTCAAATGGTGGGAAGAAATTGAACTCCACCAGACTCCTGGCGCCGTAAGTGGCGTTTTGTCCAACACCCCGGAAGAAGTTGGTGCGCGTCGCTTCGGCGAGATTGAAGAATCCCAGCGCCACCGGTGCCGCGCCGGTCTTTGAGGGATTCACTCCGGCTTCATAATCTTCAAAGGTCAGATCGAAGCTCGCACTGAACGAATCCGCGCGGGTCAGGATGGTTCCTAGAGGCCGGTAGAGATAACTGTTGGTCTGAGCGGAGTCCCACGTCACATGCAGGTTTTGGTTCGTGCTGTCCCATGCAAACAGGCTGGCATTGCCAAAGGGTTGCCACCCATTCGCCATGGGGGATGAGGTGAAGTTCTCGGCGAAGGTGGCTGCGTGGATGCTGCCGGTCAGAACAACCGCCACACCCAGCAAAGCGAATATCTTCAGACGCATCATCGTCGCTTCGGATACGGACAATGCCGGCAGCCATTCCCGCAACAGTAGCCGCGGCGCTGCAGATAGGTCGCGGTGAAGACCATCAGGTTGTTGCGGTCCAAGTAAAAATCATCCGGCTGAAGCGGGCGGCTCTCGGTCGAACGTGCCTTTGGCCGGGTGTGGAATCCCTGCACACACGCTTGGCAGAGGCAGCGGCGGTTGCGCTCTGCAGAAGGGACACGGTCCAACAGTGCCTCGGGAATCTCCGCGCTCATGCACCAGCATGGCCCCTTGTAAGCCGAGGCCGCGCAAAGCCGGCAGTCGTTCGGTCCGTCGCACAACGGACAACGGCTCGCATTTTCCGTGCAGATGGCTGACATGGCTATCGAAGTTGTCGCTGGTCCACTATTGGTCAATGGTCCCGGTACGGCGGCGCTGCCGCGCCGCCTTCATGGAATCGCTGCCGTCACTTGGGTTTGGGGAGGGCGTTGCGGCAGCAACGCCCTGCCGTGGTGCGCGGCAAGTTGCGGCTCAACCCTTTTTGCCGGGCGGGTTGAACACGGCGGCGGCACCGTCCACATCCACCTTGCCGCTCAGGACTTGGATGCGCACGTAACGGATCCATTGCAGCCTCACGCGGTTGCCTCGGGCATCCTGTGCGGTGGCAAGGTCGTAACCGCTGCCCCCGGCGGAGCCCAAATAAAACGCGCTGATCTCCGCCTCCGTCAGTCCCGCGAAGTCTGCCGGGGTCAACGCCGGGTCGGCGGGCACGGTGAAATCACCCGCGCCGTCGGTCGGCAACCCCGCGTCCACGGCTGGAGCCGCCGCCGGGTTCAGCGGGTAGAAGTTTGCGCCATCCTGGCTGACCGACACAACCGTTTGGCCTTCACCGCCGCCGAAGGTCGAGCCGTCTGTTGCGGGCGTGCCGACCCAGTTGAATGTGGCGAGATCGAATTCGTTGGTGATGATGAAGCCGGAGTTGCCGAAGAGGATGAAATCGATGCCGAAGCGGTTTTGTGGATGGTTGTGAACGGCTTGGTCGAACTTCACGGTCAACGATCCCCCTTCGCCGATGGAAACCAACTGGCTGGGCAGGTAGGCCGGGCTGAACGGTGTGACGGGACCGCCGTAGGTGCCAGGCGTGACGCGGGAAGGTTCGCCGAGCACGGACCGGGCATTGGTGTAACCGGGAGTGAAGCCGGTGCCTGGACTGTATTCGACGATAGCGTCGGCGAACTGGGCGTGGGTATTGAAGGCGAGGAACACGCTGGCAATTGCCAGCAACGGCAAACGGACTTTCTTCATGGCTGATCTTTCTGGCTGGCTCCGGGGTTCCGGAGCGTTTTTGGTTTCGAGACCAGCGCAAAGGGGAAGGAGCATTGAACCGCGAAACACGCGAAATACACGAACAGACTGGGTTGAAATCTGTGTCCATCCGTGTTCATCCGTGGTTGAAGCGGAAAACAAAAAACCTTCACCCCCGCAAAATGGGAATGAAGGCATTCACAATCCGTCCGGCACGAGCAGAACGGTCTGGCCTCATCCTTCTCTTGGCGGAGAAGTGCCCCTGCGCGGGGCCGACGAGCACAATCAAGCCGGTATCCTGACTTCGGGCTTCAAACCTCACTCCCGCCTTCCCAGCCTGGCGGCTAGTGGCCTTGGGAGTTTGTAGCCCTCACAGTGGCGCAACCGTCCCCGAATCTCACGGGGTTCCCTGTCACTTGATTGCAACTGGCGGATCATTCCGCCGTTCTTCAAAGAACGGCCCTCTGTTAAGTCGCGCGTCAAAGGTTGCCAAGGAAATTCTACGAAAAGATTTCCGCAGCGATGCGGGGCGTGACTTCTGGCGGGAACGCCGGGCGCGATTGCCGCCAGAGCGGGGGACGGCGGCTGAGGGTCAGCGCGTTGCAGCCGCGGCAGGCGGCTGCTGGAATATGAACACCGTTTCGTCCGGCTTGGCGTAGCCCAGCTTCTCGCGGGCAAGCCGTTCGACGGCTTTCGGTTTGCGCATCGCCTCGATCTCCTCGCGCGTCTGTTTGGCGAGCGTTTCTTCCTTTTGGATCTGGTCGTCGAGGCGGAGGATCTGTTTGCGGTAGCGCTCGTTCTTCTGGATTTGCGGGAGGTAAACGAGCGTGATGGCCACCAACCCCGCACACACGAGCAGCCCCACCACCAATTTGGTGAGCTTGCTCCAGATGCCGAGGTCCACGTTCATGCTGTGCCGCAGTTAATCAGGCTTGTTCTCCGAGGTGAAGAAATAAGTTGCAGGAACTTTCATGTCGATCATAGCGCCACCTTCTTCCATGCGGTGAGCTTGCCTTCCGGGTCAAAAGTCAGCCGGATGAACACGTCGGGGTAGGTGACGTCGGACGGAGTTGCGTAGACCGGCCCGTAGTAACGGCTGCGGCGGTAGGGTGGGTAGGGGTAGTAGGGCGGGGTGTAATAGGTGTCGGTATGGCCGCGTTGGGTCATCCACTCGGCCACCACGGTGCCGTCCTTCAGCTTGGCTTCCTTGGCCGGAGGCCCCATGTCGAGAATCGCCTGATCGTAGGTGTAGGTTCCCATCCTGGTGTTCCAATCCACCTGATGGGTGGCGCACCCGGCGACCACCAGCAGCGCCAGGAGAATGGCGACCATCAAAATCGGACGAGCCCCACTGAGCGGTTTCATGTCGCAAGCTTAGCGTTTTCGCGTGCGCGCGCAACTTTCGCCGGGCCCAGGCGCAATCGGGGGGCAGCTATTCCTTGTTCCAGGTGGCGGGGGAGGCTATTGGTGGGGTGAGGATGTTTCTCTCAATCCTAATGATATTTGATCCAGCCCGAGCCTGGAACCGCATCGCCGCACTTGGGCATGAACCCGTCCGGGTCGTTTCGCTGCATTTGATCCCCATGCTGCTGGTGGTGGGTGGGGTCGAGGCCTATGGGGCAATCCACTGGGGCAAGGTTATCCGTGAAACGGGGGGGCGACGTTTCTTTGAAATGAATTCCGTGCTCACGTATCAAGCCTGTTACTTTGGGGTGAGTGTGCTGGCGGTTCTCCTGGGCGCGGTTTTCTTGCGCGTGCTGGCGGACACGTTCCAACGGCGTCAACGCTTTGCCCAGGCGCTGGCGGTCAGCGCCATGGGCATGGGGCCGGTTTTTCTGGCGCGACTGGCCGACGCTTGCCCGCCCGTGAATCCATGGGTGTCGTGGGTTGTCGGCGCCGTGGTGATGGTGGCGGTGTTGTATCAGGGGCTGCCCCGGGTCTTTCATCTGGACCCGGCGCATGCGTTGGGCACCTTCATGGCGGGCGCAATGCTGATGTTCCTCGTCACCTTCATGGCCCGCGTTTTCATGCTCCTGTTCGTCCAACCCAAATTGCTGGTGCCGGTCGCGGCGGGCGGATGATTGCGATGTGGCGCGGACTCGCCTAGTGTTCCTGCATGACAAGGTTGGAAGAGCAACTTCATGCGGCGCTGATCCACTTGGATCACACGGTCAAGCATATGGCCGCAACCGGACAACCGGTGGACTTGCTGCCGCTGTTCGCGCGCATCGATGAAATCGGCGCCCAATTGCCGCCGGGCACCGATCCGCAGCTGTTGCATTTCCTCCAGCGGAAGAGCTTTGAAAAAGCCACGCTTTGGCTCGAGGGGCGCAAAGCTGAAATCACCCGCGGCATTTGCGGGAACTAGGGCGGTGCGCTCAACCCGGGACTTTCCACCAGCCTCACATGTTCGACGACACCATAGCCGCCATCGCGACGCCGCTCGGCGAGGGCGGCCTGGCGGTCATCCGCGTATCGGGTGCGAAAGCGTTTGAGATCGCCGACCAGTGCTTCCGTCCATCGCGAAGCAAAGCCGGCAGGCCGTCGGCCGCGCACACCCACACCTTGCATCACGGTCATGTCGTGCGTGACGGTGCCGACGTGGACGAAGTGTTGCTGGCCCTGATGCGTGCGCCGCGCACCTACACGTGCGAGGACACCATCGAGATTTCCTGTCACGGTGGGCTGCTGCCGGCGAAGGCGGTGTTGGATGCCATGCTGGCGGCGGGTGCGCGGCTGGCGTTGCCCGGGGAATTCACCAGGCGCGCGTTCATGAATGGCCGGTTGGACCTGGCGCAGGCGGAGGCCGTGGCGGATTTGATCCGCTCGCGCACCGAACTCGCGATGCGGGCCGCCGGTGAGCAGCTGGCGGGCAAACTTTCCCAGCGCATCAATCAACTCCGTGATGATCTCATCAAGACGCTCGCGCACATCGAGGCGCATATCGATTTTCCCGACGAGGACATTTCGCCCGACACCCGCGACAGACTGGTGGAGAGGTTGGCCGGGGGGAAGGCCTTCATGGACCTGCTCCTGCGCACGGCCAACGAAGGCAGGTTGCTGCGGCGCGGGGTTCGCGCGGCCATCATCGGCCGGCCGAACGCCGGAAAGTCTTCGCTCCTCAATCAGCTGCTCGGGCACGACCGGGCCATCGTCTCGCACATTCCGGGCACCACGCGCGACACGATTGAGGAGACCGCCAACATTCGCGGCGTGCCCGTGGTGTTCGTGGATACCGCCGGGTTGCGCGAGGCGGGAGATGAGATTGAGATCGAGGGCATCCGACGGAGTCGCCAGGCCTTGGAGCGGGCGGAATTGATTCTCCACGTGTTCGATGCCAGCGAGCCGTTGACCTCGGAGGATGAACGCTTTCTTCAGGAGTTCTCCGGCAAGAAACGCATCCTGGTGCGCAACAAGGTGGATCTGCCGGTGAAACTGGGTTTGCCGGAAAGAGCATTCAACATCCAACCCTCAACGCCCAACGCTCAAGGCTCCGGGCCGGCCGGCGCATTGGATGCTGGTAGTTCCATGTTGAAGGTTGGGACTCCTGCTGGTCCTGAGGTGCAGGTATCCGTTGTGGACATCTCCTGCACCAGCGGACGGGGGATCGAGGAACTCAAGGATGCCATCAAGGGACTGGTGTGGTCTGGTCAGGTCGATGCCGGGATGCTGGAAGTGATGATCAATTCCCGCCATCAGGACGCTCTTGATCGTGCCCGGCAGGCAGTGGAGCGAACGGTTGCCGCCATCCGCTCCGATTTGTCCCTCGAACTGGTCGCGCTCGACCTCCACATCGCCGTCAACGCCGTCGGCGAGATCGTGGGCAAGACCACCACCGAGGACTTGTTGGACTCCGTTTTCAGCCAGTTCTGCATCGGGAAATAGGCCTGCTTTTGGCGCGCTCGGCGGCCGATTGACCTGATTTCCCCCCTCCGCTCCGGCAAAACAAGTTGTTGCCAAAAGCGGTCAAGGACATGTAGGAGTAGCCCCCATTGCATGGCTAAAGCGCTGATCATTGCGGAAAAGCCGTCGGTCGCCAGTGACATCGCCAAGGCCCTTGGAGGTGTTACAAAGGACAAATCCGGCGAGTTTTTTGAGGGCGAGAAATACGTCATCTCGTCCGCCGTCGGCCATTTGCTGGAGCTGATCGTGCCCCCGGAGCACGACATCAAGCGCGGTAAATGGACGTTCAACGCACTGCCGCACATCCCCCCGCAGTTCGGCCTGCAACCGATTCCCAAGAGCGAAAGCCGGCTCAAGGTTTTGGCCAAGCTGATCAAGCGGAAGGATGTCGATCTGCTCATCAACGCCTGCGACGCCGGGCGGGAAGGGGAGCTCATCTTCCGGCGCATCGTCGACTACACGAAGGCCAGGCAGCCCATCCAACGGCTATGGTTGCAATCCATGACCCCGGCGGCGATTCGCGAGGGCTTTGCCCGGTTGCGCAGCGACGAGTCCATGCAGCCGCTGGCGAACGCGGCGGTTTGCCGCAGCGAGGCCGACTGGCTGGTGGGCATCAATGGCACGCGCGCCATGACGGCCTTCAACAGCAAGGCGGGCGGATTCTACAAGACCACGGTGGGTCGAGTGCAGACGCCGACCCTGGCGGTGGTCGTCGAGCGTGAGGCCAAGATCCGCGCCTTCAAGCCGCGCGATTACTGGGAAATCATCGGCACCTTCGGCGCCAAGGCGGGCGACTACACCGGGCGCTGGTTCGATCAGGAATTCCAGAAGCCCGACGGCAAGGAAGGCGATCCCGATCTGAAGCCGGAGCGGGTCTGGAATGCCGCGCAGGCGGAAGCCATCAAGGCGAAGTGTCTCGGCAGGCCCGGCGTGGTGACCGAGGAAACCAAGCCCACCACCTCGATGTCCCCGGGGTTGTATGATTTGACCACGTTGCAGCGCGACGCGAACGGCCGCTTCGGTTTCAGCGCCAAGAACACCCTCGCCGTGGCGCAGGCGCTCTACGAAAAACACAAGGTGCTCACCTACCCGAGAACGGATTCGCGTCATCTGCCCGAGGACTACCTCGGCACGGTGAAGAAGACGCTCGACTCGCTGCGCGACCTCACCGGCTACAGCGGGTTTGCGGAGAAGGTGCTGACCAACGGCTGGGTGCATCCGAACAGGCGCATTTTCAACAACGCCAAGGTCAGCGATCACTTTGCCATCATCCCCACCGGCGTCGTGCCGAAGGGCTTGAGCGAGCCGGAGGCCAAGTTGTTCGACCTGGTGACGAAGCGCTTCCTCGCGGTGTTTTATCCGGCGGCGGAATTCCTCGAGACGGTGCGCATCACGCGGGTCGAGGGGGAGCCGTTCAAGAGCACCGGCAAGGTGCTGTTGAAGCCGGGCTGGCTGGAGGTTTACGGCAAGGAGGCCCAGACGGATGGCGACGCGCCCACGCTCGCGCCGGTGGAGCCGGATGAGACGGTGCCCGCGCGCGAGATCGAGGTGAAGCCGAACGTCACCAAACCGCCGGCGCGTTACAACGAAGCGACATTGCTGGGCGCGATGGAAAGCGCGGGGAAGCTCGTGGAAGACGATGAATTGCGCGAAGCCATGAGCGAGCGCGGCCTCGGCACGCCCGCCACCCGCGCGGCGATCATCGAGGGGCTGATTTACGAGGATTACCTTCACCGCAGCGGCCGGGATCTGGTCGCCACGGCGAAGGCGTTCTCCCTGATGCAGTTGTTGAACGGCCTCGGGGTGAACGAACTTTCCAAGCCGGAGATGACCGGGGACTGGGAATATCAGCTCAAGCAGATGGAGCGGGGCCAGTTGCCGCGCGACCGGTTCATGGGCGAGATCCGGCATTTCACCGAGGAGATCGTCCGCAAGGCGAAGCTTTACGACAAGGACACCATACCCGGCGATTTCGGCGTGCTCAAGACGCCTTGCCCCAAGTGCGGCGGCGAGGTGCATGAGAAGTTCCGTGAGTTCAAGTGCCAGCGCTGCGAGTTCGGCATCCGCAAGGTGATGGGCGGGCGCATGTTCGAGGAATCGGAGATCGAAACCCTGATCCGCGAGAAGACCATCGGGCCCCTGCAGGGGTTCCGCAGCCAGAAGGGGTTTCCCTTCGCGGCCGTCGTGAAGCTCAACGAGGGCAACGAAGTGAAGTTCGACTTCGGCAACGAGCCCAAGGAAGGCGAGGCGTCGGAAGCGGTGGATTTCACGGGCAAGGAATCGCTGGGCAAATGCCCCAAGTGCGGCGGCAATGTGTTCGAGAACGGGATGAATTATTCCTGCGAGAAATCGGTCGGCCCGGACCGCGCGTGTGATTTCAAGACGGGCGCGGTCATTCTGCAGCAGCAGGTGGACGCGATGCAGATCCGGAAACTGCTCGCCGAGGGCAAGACGGATCTGCTGAAGAGCTTTGTCTCGAACAAGACGGGGCGCAAGTTTGAGGCCTTTCTGGCGGTGAAGGACGGCAAGGTCGGCTTTGAATTTGTGCCGCGCGAACGGAAGTTCCCCGCGAAGAAGAAAGCGGATGAGCCGGTGGAGAAGATTGATTTCACCGGACAAGAGCCGCTGGGCAAATGTCCCAAGTGCGGCAGCAAGGTCTTCGAAGGACCGGTGAACTACGTGTGCGAGCGGTCACAGGCGGATACCAAGCGTTGCACCTTCAAGTCGGGTCGCGTGGTGTTGCAACAACCGATTGATCACACGCAGATCAAGAAGCTGCTCGCCACGGGCAAGACCGACGTGATGGAGAAATTCATCTCCAAGGCGGGCAAGCCTTTTTCGGCGCACCTCAAGCTCGGCGCGCGCGGCAAGGTGGAGTTCGAGTTTCCGGAGTCCTGACCCTGCCTGAAGGCACATACCCCCATTGCAGCGGTTGAGAGGATTGTCTATGCTTGTTTCCGCTGATGAACCTGCCGCCTATCATCCTTGCGTCTGCATCGCCGCGACGAGTGGAACTGCTCCGGCAGGTGGTATTTCACTTCAAGGTTCTCCCCAGCGCCGCGCCCGAGTGCGAGCATGAACAGTTCACCGCGTGGGAGGTGGCGCAACTCAACGCCCACCGCAAGGCGCGCGCCATCGCCAAGAAGCATCCGGATCATCTGGTCATCGGCGCCGATACGGTTGTCTGTCGAGGGACGAAGTTCTACAACAAACCGGCCGATGTCGCGGACGCGTGCCGGATGTTGCATGAGTTGTCAGGCGCCGCTCACGATGTCATCACGGGGGTCTGCTTGATCCATCTCCGCAGCCATCGCGAGACCTTGTTCAGCGACGTCACGGAAGTCCGGTTCAACCGCCTCGCCAAGGCGGCCATCCAGCACTACGTCGAACGGGCCCGGCCGCTCGACAAGGCGGGCGCCTACGGCATCCAGGACCAGGCCGGGTTGCTGGTCGAGGACATCGCCGGTTCCTACACCAATGTCATGGGCCTCCCCGTGGAGCGGCTGAGAAGTGTTTTGCAGTCGTGGGCTGCGGAAGCGTGAGAGCCCGTCGGGAGTTTGGAGCCAAAGCGGCGCCCGTTATTGCCGGGCAGGCTCCGGGGTCACTTGCCGCCCGGTTCGAAGCCAAGACCGCCGCGCGGGTTCAGTGTGGATTCGATCACCCCCAGCAGCGCCGTGTAGTCCAGCGGTTTTCGCAGGACCGCGGCGGCCCGCGTGGACTTCGCGCGCTCTTCCACCTCCGGTCCGCTTTTGCCCGTGCATATGATCACCGGCGTATCGGGGGACCAATTCATCTGGATCAACCACTCCATGATGGTGAAGCCATCCCAAGACGTGGGCAGCTCTGCGGGGAATTCCAAATCCAGCAGGATCACGTCGGGAGCTTCGGAGCGGGCAATCCGGATCACCTCCGACCCGCTCATCGCCGTGGTCACCTCGAATCCGAAGGCCTTGAGGCGGTTGCCTGTGGCTTTGCAGAAGACCGGATCGTCGTCGGCGATGAGCACTTTCCGGCCCTGCGCGAACGCGGCAGCCATGATGGCTGGCTTTGCTTCAGCGATCTTCCCTGGCGGCGGTGTGGCTGGCTGTTTGACCTTGCGGCCGAACAGCGAAAGCAATCTGCCGTAGCCCTTGCCCTGGCTTGGATTTTGTTGCGTCTCGTTCATGGCCAATTCACCCTATATGCCCCGTCGCTCTCACTTGATATAAACCAGGTGCCGTCCCCTTGCAAGTGGGCGCAGGCCCAATTGCAGGCCCGGGCCTTTCTGCCCGTGCCCCCGCGGGACGCGCCGCGATATTTGAGCTCTTTTCTTGCCGTGGTCGGTGCGGGGATAAGCAGGGCGCGTGGTCCGTTTGGTTAAGCGGCTGCGGGTTCGATCTTTGCTCCCGGACCCGGCGCTCACATTTTGCTCTCGCTTCCCGGCAAGGGTCGGATTTAATGGTGGCGGTTTGCGCGTTTGAGCCATGTCCAGCCACAACTCCTCCTGCGATTCGACTTTGGTCGCCCCGCATTCACGTGGGGAAGGCGCCCAGCGGGCCCTGGTTGTCCTGCTCGCGGTCATCACCGGATTGCTGTTCACCCTTGGCATCGCCGGGTGGTGGCTCCTGGCGGGCATCAATGCCCGGTACACCCAAATGCTGGCCGAGACGACCACGTCATTGGGCCAACTGCATGAAATCGGTCTGCACGCCTTCACCGGGTATGGCAACATCATGCAGCTGTGCCACACCAGGGATGTCGCAGCGCGGGCCACCCTCCATGGAACCGTGTTGGGAGAGCGCGCCAAGAACGATCGGGTTTTTGCGGAACTTGAGCGGTCCTTGACCGATCCCGACTTGGCGGAGAGTTTGCGGGAGGTGATTGCGAGGCGCGCCGCGTGTTGCACCCGTGCCGATGCCTTCATCACGATGGCGTTCACCTCTGGGGCGGGCGCTGTGGACTCGGGTGAGTCCTTGAAACTTTTGCAGGACTACGTCGCTTACCAGGAGGCGTGCAACAAGTTGACGGAACAGATCGAGTCGGCCTCGCATCAGCTGGCCACCGGGATGGCTGCCGGGGTCGCAAAAATGCGTTGGCTGTTTCTCGTCGTGGGCGCTTTGCCGATCATCGCCGGGCTGGGCTTTCTCCTGCTTACGATAAGCTTGCTCAAAGTGATCAAGCTCGATGGTGAAGAAGAGGACTAGCCGGCCTGCGCTCCGGCTGGTGACGTCGTTTGGCGTGGAACGCCGCAAATGATCAGGCGCCAGCGGCCCAACGAAATTCATGGCCGGGGCCGTGACCCGGCTTTTTCGGGCTGAGTGAAGTGTCAGCCTGGGCCGAAGCAAGGACCGGACGAATGAAAGCCGACCGGTATGCGACGAAGACAAAATCCGGATTTTGCGGGAAGCGGATCG